>NZ_JAUUBW010000001.1:0-330901 GCF_036598985.1 Sporolactobacillus sp. KGMB 08714 | reverse complement strand
GAGCCAGGATCAAACTCTCCATAAAATATCGCTTGCTTCGGATCCGCAGATCCGTTGTTTCCGTGTTTGATTCCTCAGCTGTTTGAATTGATTGAAGGGTGGGCCCCTTCTCAATTGCGCTTGGCTTTTGTTCAGTTTTCAAGGAACATTCCAAAAAGCTATTATTCTCGAAGACAGCGTTATAGATTTTAACAGAAAAATTAACTGCTGTCAACCGAGGCTTACGATGATACAAAGTAATTATACCTTCATAATCATCATCTGTCAATAAAGAGTAACAACAGCGACTAAAATAATATATCATCCTTATCAACAGATGTCAACAATTTTCATACGATTTTTATTCGTTTTTAACCCACTGGCCCTGGCAGAGCAAAATATAGAGCCGGCACAATACATCGTCGCCCCTGCATGCTCCGTCCCCTGCAAATCGGCTGCTCTTCAATATCCAGTTTCCGGGTGCAAAGGAAAAGTAACGTTTTTTCTAATCATTGACAGCCTCCGCATCAGTTTTCCTTCTTCAATCATCAACATAATTCATATTCCCGGGAAGAAAAGCGACGCCGGACCCTCCAGAAAGCGGCTTAATCATGAAATTCCACTGTGAACCTCCAAAAAATCCGGGACTGCAATCCAGCACTTCACGGCTTTTCGAAAATTATCCCTCGAATGAAAATCTGTCTGGAAGAAGATATATTTTTATCTTCAGCCTGGTACTTTCTTTTTTATATCGGCGGTATACCGATAATGATTGCCATCTTCGTTATCATCACAGACGTTTCCGGTCTGATTCACTGTCTGATGATCATCCGCAACATAAAAGGACAAGCCATATGATATAATGAAGAAAGTCTTCAATCGAAAGAAGGTGACAGCCATAATTGATTTACTGACCTATATGCTGAATGACCCCGCACTCCCGACACTCTTTCTTATTTTAGGGCTTTCGATGCCTTTTCTTCGCATTCTCCGTTTTGGTAAAGCCCGTCCGTGTTCGCTTCAGTATTGCAGCGAATATAAGCCGCACTTGCCGATCAGCGTCTTTTTTCGAACACACGTTCGCTTCATTGATTCTTTCCTTCTCTGGTTGTCACATATCATGTGCAGAAAAGAAAGCTCGGGCAATGACTCGAAACATCATAAATTTCCTTCTAAAACTCTGAGTGTATGATTGAGACTTTTTATACTCGAAGACTGACGAAGAATGAATGCCGTCAGCCGCATTTTTAGGAGGAAAAAATTTGGGACAGCTAGTCGCACCTTTTACAACAATGATTCAGTTTGCCGCTTCTTTATTCGGGAATAACTACGGTATGGCAATTATCACCCTGACCATACTGATCAGGCTTGTGCTCGCGCCGTTGATGATGAAACAGTATATTCAGCAATTTGATTTAAGAAAGAAAATGAAAGCTGTACAGCCGGAACTGGCAGACATCCAGGGAAGGATGAAAAAAGCGGACGATCCCGCTGAAAAACAAAAAATCCAAGCGGAAATGATGAGCGTATATAAAAAGCACAATATTAATCCGCTTTCTGCTGTCGGCTGCCTGCCGATTCTGATTCAGATACCGATTCTGACGGGTTTTTATTACGCCATAAGAAATTCACAGGAAATCGCTTCCCATCACTTTCTGTGGTTCAGTTTGGGACATACTGATCTTATTCTGACAGTTGCAGCCGGAGTCGTCTATTTTTTGCAGTTCAGAATCAGTCAGAAGCTGATGCCGGCGGGCGACGACAGCCAGCAGCAGTCGATGCAGTGGATCGGTCTGATCTCTCCGGTTATGATTGTCTTTGCTTCTATGTCTACTTCCGCGGCTCTTCCGCTTTATTGGATCGTCGGCGGTATCTTTCTGATCGTCCAGACTTTTGCGGCGCAGGCAATGCTTAAATACCGGGCAGGACACCAGCCGGAAACAGAAAATGACTAGTTGCCGTTTCAAAGCGCCGGATACTAAAATCAAACAATTATTCCTTGAGAGACTGCTTCGTCAGCCGACTCATCGAAAATAGCTGTTTTAATTTCAGCGGCCATAAAAATATTAATCGTCATGCTTTTTTAACAACCTGTCCAGATCGTGTGAATTTTTTAAAAAACAGCCCTGTCCAACAGAAAGCATGCAACTTAATCAAAAAAAGCGGGTCCCCGGGATTCTCCGGAGATCCGCTCTTTTTTGCTCGGCCTAACACGCTGCTTATTTTTCTTTGCCGATGCTCTGTGCGGTAATAACTTTTTCGATGGCTGCGGCTGCTTCGTCGGCATCGGAGCCTTCCGTCGTTACCGTGAATTCAGCACCCTGCATAATGCCCAGAGCCATTACACCCATAATACTTTTCAGATTGGCTTTTTTGCCATTGTATTCAATATTAATATTCGATTCGAATTTACTTGCTTCGCTTACCAGAACCGTTGCAGGACGGGCATGAATACCTGTTTCATCAGTGACTATAAACGTTTTCTCCATTTTCACTCGCTCCATTCCATATTCAAAATAAATTTAAATCAACAGGCGGCATCCGATTTAAAGAATGCACCCGCAATTAACAAAACAGCAATTAAAAGGCAGCAATTAAAAGACAACAATCAACAAAGCATGACTTTATTTTATCATTACTAAGCGGTCATGTCATGGAAAACAAGTAAAAAAATTTCTAAATCGACGAATGAAAAGATGAAACGGCTGATCATCATCCTGCAAAAAGCACGCTGTCTGCTCATCCAGGCCCTTCTCTATCACTTTTCCCTGTTTTTCCACGTTCATTCAGCCTGTTTCATCTTATGAAGAAACGCAAAAAAAACACCCATCCGATCCTTCGATCGTAAAGGGTGTTTCCTTTTATCTACGGTAAACGATAATATTCACTTTTTTTCTTCCCCATTTAATCGCCTGTGCGTGAGAACGGAGATGAACATCAATAATATGTCCTTTTATTCTTCCGCCGGTATCTCTGGCAACAGCGGTTCCGTACCCGGGAATGTATACTTTCGAACCGAGCGGAATAACACGCGGATCAACAGCAATCACCTTTGCATTCGGATTTTTTGAAAGATCGAAACCGGTTGCCGTCCGGCCGAGTTCACAGTAGGCCGTTGCCTGAACCGTTAATTTTACGGATGAACTCTTTGCCGAAGCGACATTTGAAAAACCCGACAGCAAAAACACGACTGTTATCAGCAACAGAATCATTTTCTTCATTATTATAAGCACCCTTTATTTTCTTTACTTTGGCTACTTTTTACTCTAACAGTTGAATATAACGGTTATATTTCAAGCAAATGCATGTTTCATTACATTTTTGATGAAGGCAGGATTTCATATATTCTTTTGAAAGTTATAGTTTTATTTTGAAATTTTAAGGGCTCGGCGATCTCCGTTTTATAATATATTTATACGAGGTGATGTTAGGTGGAAGCACACAGATATCACAACAGGGAAAAAAGAAAACCGTTTATTATCCGGCATTGGTTCGGCATCATTGCTTCCGTTTTAATTCTTGCCATTATATGTGCAGGAAGCTACACCATTTATTATGTTACAGAGAATCATCCGATTGAAAACCGTACAACTTCTGCACTATCCGCCCCGAATCCTGTTGCAGAGCGCCTGTCGTGAACGGATGCCGCTCTGATGTACAAGAAAATATCATTCGCTAAATGATTGCCGTTTAGCAAATGATTTTATTTTTAATGTCTTAGATTCTGCATCATTGCTTCACTAAAAAAATGAAAATAATTGACTAGCCTGTATTTTTCCCGAGACATGGAGATACAGAGTTTAATTGCCCACTTCGGCATGGCACAACAAACGGGAACCCTTTGTTTTTCCATGAAAGTGCAGGAGATGGGCCATTCATCCCTACACGAGCCGAAGAGATCATGATGTCCGTCTGTAATCAATGCCGACTCCGTTATTTTCTCCTTCATCCTGCTTTGCGTACGCCGCCGCTTACAAGAACATAGCCCTTCTTTAGCAAAATCAAGTTCGTCATTTTAGAGCGTTCGAAAATCCCGTATCTTCATAGATAACTTTTCCTTCAAATGCATCATCACAGATAATAGTCGTCATTTATTTATATTCTCCGGATAACCATATTTTTTAACGAGTGATCCTGTTTTTCACAGATGATGTTTCATTCAGATTCCATGCCGTTGCTTCCGCCAACGATTAAACGGACAGGATATTCTGTTAGTTTGGACACCTCCAAACTGATTTCTACACTGTCTGATTTTAGGGTTAAAACGATTATTTTATCCGTATATGTCAAGAGATGCCCAGTTTCTGATGAGATCGGTTTTTATTAATAAATTTCATTATTCTCTTTCTATTTATCGATTAATACATTCATAATTTCTGCCGAACAGGGTAAACCTATCTAAATAAGGAGATGAAAATATGTCAAGATCAAACGATGAAATCATGACCGAACTGGGAACCGAGGCCGTATTAAATTATGAACGAATCACAGCCATGCTATATATATTGATGGATAAAGGAATCATGACCCGGGAAGAGTTTGATGATAAATTTAAGGACATACATATACATTTTGAAGATCGCATCAAAGAAATATTCGGTGATGATGTTGAAGTCGAATAAAAGAAAGTACCCTTCACTTTGATGGGTACTGAGATTGACCGTCGATTACATCTCAGGAAGCCGTATCATTCCTCTCTCCTGATTTTATCAACGTCCTCAAATTTCATTTTCTCGGCATTGTATTCCCTTAATACCTGTTTTTCTTCTTCAGATAGCTCTTCATTTCCAAATACTTCGTCATAAGAAACTGTTTGGCCATTTTTAAGATCATCCTCAGCCTCTTTAATGGCCTGTTCTTCTTCAGCGGTCAACGGTTCATCATCATAAAGAATTAGTGACTTTTTATATTCAGTAATCATCTTATCGATTGCCTTCACTTGATCATTAGACATATTCAGAATATCCTGGATTAATCTTTCTTTCAAAGTCGGTTCATTCATTTTTCAATCTCCACTTTTCTCGACATTGTCACTTTCGCTTTTGAAGATGAAAAGTTAGGCCTGCCAAAGCGGCAGTTACTAAACCGGCAGCCTCCTTATTAACTGGACTATAGATCCAACCGATAGTCATAACCTTTATGCTTTTTCAGTATGGTTTTCAAAACAAGGAACCTTACCGTCATAACTCAGAAGAAAAATATTCTGATGATCCAATACAGAACAAACAGTAAAATTCCAATCTTTAAAAGCTGCCACCCAAGGCTAAGCAGCGCACTAATCAACCCAAAGATAGCCGCAATTGTACCCTTATTTCGCTCAGGTGTGGTTGATTGGACCGCCGTTTCTTCCTGCTTTTGTTTTGCGGAATATTGTTTGCTCCAGGAAAGCCCTTTAATAGGTGTCGAGTAGGATTGAGTCACTTTCTTTGTCGTCGGATTGTATGTAGTCCGTGCTGCTTTACCGCCTATTGTCCATGAATGTGATTTCTTGCCAAAGTTAATCTTAACCCCGGGGAATAATTTAATAGACCTCCTATAGCGGAACCCCATTTTGATCAAACTCCTTTAATCTGATTATAATCCATTACTAATTTATGGTAAATTAAAAACCGTAAAATAAAAACAGCCTCCCTTCACTAACTGCATCAGCTAATAAAGACAGGCTATTTATTAAATATCATTAATTAAGTTTATTGATTTATGATCCGTGTTTGTTGGTTTATTCGTCCGGCATCCATCTAATCCCAAATTTCAGAATCCCTCACTGTCAGTGAAAAGCGCCGCTGTGCTCGCGTTCTTCCGCCCGGTTCTCGATACGCAGTTTATCTGCGACCATGGCGATGAATTCCGAATTCGTCGGTTTTGCCTTGGAGATAGATATCGTGTAGCCGAACAAAGAAGAAATGGCTTCTACATTTCCGCGGCTCCATGCGACTTCGATGGCGTGGCGAATGGCCCTTTCTACCCGGCTCGATGTCGTTTTGTATTTTTTGGCAATGTCGGGATAAAGCACTTTCGTTATCGAACCGAGCAGTTCTATGTCGTTGTATACCATGGAAATGGCTTCCCGGAGATACATGTACCCTTTGATGTGGGCGGGCACGCCGATTTCATGAATGATGCTTGTGATGCTTGCGTTTAAATCGTGAGGCCTGCTCGGAATTGAGGGGGCGGGTATTCTGCCTGAGAATACGGGGTCCATCTCTTTCTTCCCTGCAACCTGTCGGATATTATTGGCTAAATTGGCCATATCAAACGGTTTCAAGATAAAATAAGAAACACCCAGTTCTACGGCCTTTTTAGTAACATCCTCCTGTCCGAACGCAGTCAACATGATGATGCTCGGTTTGGGGAGTGCCTGATTGGCACGGATCTGTTCCAATACGCCAATGCCGTCAAGATGAGGCATGATAATATCTAATAGGAGCACATCCGGAGTCACAGTTTTCAGCATCTCCAGGCATTCCTGACCGTTCTTCGCCGTCCCGATCACTTCAATGTCATCCTGGGATGTTAAATAATCGTCGATCAATCGTATTAGTTCCTGATTATCGTCAGTCAGGCATACCTTGATTTTCTGCAAAAGTAATCCCCCTTGTCATATATTCTCCATTAGTTTTTCGACAAGGAGGAATTTTTTCCTTTTATTTCTAGGTTTAAACCGTCTATTTTTATCGTGCATTTTTTTCATTTTTCCGTTTTTTTCTTTGCTATTCGCCCTTATTCGTCATATATCGACAATACTTTGTCGGACAATTTTTCAAATCGGTCTATTTTTTCCGATTGTACATCATAAAATCTTCGTTTTTTGTTAACCGGCTGCCTGTTTTAAATGATTTTTTTGATAAGCAGCCAATCCCGCTTCCTGAAGCATCCATTCAATGTGCACACCGTAACCGCTTGTCGGATCACTGACGAAAACATGAGTTACCGCACCTACCAGTTTTCCGTCCTGTATGATCGGACTGCCGCTCATTCCCTGGATAATACCGCCCGTGGCCTTCAATAGACGCGGATCGGTTATTTTAATAACCAGTCCCTTTGTTGCCGGATATTTTTGCGGAACCGAGTTCAGAATTTTGATGTCAAATGCCTGGACCTTATTGCCGTCGAGCACGGTCAGAATCTGGGCGGGCCCTTCTTTAACCTGATCGGCCAGTGCAATCGGAATAGCCTTCCGTTCTCCTGCGGAACGCGCTCCATAATTTCCCTGAAGGTGGCCATAAATTCCAAACGGCGTGTTTTTATCTACAGAACCGATGCTGAGTGCATTATCCGGAAAATAAGCAATTTTTTCTCCCGGTTTTCCCTCTGATCCCCTTTCAATCGCCTGGACCGTTGAACGAACGATACTCCCTTCCCGGATCCGAATCGGCTGTCCGGTATCCCTGTCGGAAATGACATGCCCCAGTGCACCGTACGAAGACGTCTTCGGGTCATAAAAAGTCATCGTACCGATACCTGATGCTGAATCACGGATATACAAGCCAAGCTGATAGTGCAGATTATTTCTGTCCCTGACAGGAACAAGCTTTTTATCGAGCAGCGTCTGCTGACGAAGGACGGTCAGCCTGACGGGCGTCCCTCCGCGGGAGTCTGTGATCACCTGCCGGATATCGCGAATGGAGACCATTTGCTTCCCGTTTATTTTCGTGATGACATCCCCTATATGGATGCCGGCAGATTCACCGGGCGAAGCCTGCCCTTCCGCACTATCCACAAGATGATAGCCGACAACCAGAACCCCGCGTGTATTCAATTTTACTCCAATGGACTCCCCTCCGGGTACTAGGAGAAGATCCGGACGAATCCGGGCATCCGTTCTCGGAGATTGCCGATTGAAAAAGGATATTGGCTCAATTTGCTCCCAATCCGGGCCCCGATCCGCAGAAGCCGCTATCCATTTTTGATTGCCGGCAGTCATCGGCGACCCGTCTGCCGGCCGGACATTAACGTCCGCTGTCCCCGTCTGAAAAGAAAATTTTCCCAAGGTGGATTTGTCGACCGGCCGATCGGACCTGATGCCGCACAGCCCGATCAGAAAACAGAGAAGAACAAATCCGGCCAGCATTCCGAACCATTTTCTATGTCTCATGACTCACTCTCCTCGCTCCATACGCACCCCTCTCTTGCAGTGCATTATTTAAAATGACCTGAGCGAAGAAGATTTATGAGTCACGGCCTTCAAGTATTGATTCCATAACAGGATAGCTGTTCCAACTTAAATTTTCACTTTTTCAGCCATTTTAAGCAGTTCCTCGGCATGTTTTTTTGTCAGATCCGTCACTTTCGTACCGGATATCATTCGTCCGATCTCACGGATTTTTTCCGGAGAGCTCAGCTTTTTTACAGTTGTTTTCGTCCGATTATTTTCGGTTACATGTTTTGCAATATACAAATGCTGGTCGGCCATGGCGGCAATTTGCGGCAGGTGGGTAATACAAAAAACCTGAGATGACTTTGAAAGGCTGAAAATTTTCTCCGCCATCGCCTGGGCGACACGGCCGCTGACACCGGTATCGACCTCGTCAAAAATGATCGACGTTAAACCGATGACCTGCTTAAAGTTTGACTTAATCGCCAGCATAATCCGCGAAAGCTCTCCGCCTGACGCAATTTTCGCGAGCGGTTTGAGCGGTTCCCCCGGATTTGTCGTGATATAAAATTCGGCTCTGTCGATACCGTCCGCCTGATAGCTGTCGAACGTATCCAAGGCATCCTGCTGCTCAAAGCGGACATCGAATCGCGCGTGTTCCATATATAAATCTTTAAGCTCATGATTAACGGACCGCGTCAGCTGCGCAATCGTTTTTTTCCGGGCCGCGGATACGGTCAGCGCTTTCTTTCTTAATTTATCCAGATGAACTGAAAATGCTTCATTAAGCTTGTCATATTTTTCATCGCGATGAGTCAGATCATCATATTCTTTTTCAATTTTCGTATAATAATCGAGAATCTCCTTGATATTGGCCCCGTATTTTCGCTTGAGCAGATGGATATCGTTTAACCTTAGTTCGATATCGTCGAGCCGATCGGGCGTATACTCCATTGTTTCCAGATAATTCCGTATCGAAGAGGCCTGTTCCTCGATGACGTAATAACTGCCGGAAACCGACTCATAAAACTCTTTCAGCTCCTTGTCCAGATCCTGAACCGACTGAAGCTCTCCTGCAGCACGTCTCAGCCAATCAAGGCCCTTGTTTTCTCCGTCCAGCGCTTCATAGCCCGTTTTCAATGCCTGAAAAACTTTTTCGAAATTAACAAGTTTTCGCTTTTCTTCGAGAAGCTGGGCTTCTTCGTCCTGTTTTAACTGTGCATTCCCGATTTCCTTTATCTGAAATTGAAGAAGATCGACACGCTGTGCGATCTGCTTTTCGTTTTTATTAAATTTGGCACATTGCCCGGCCAGTTCTGCCGTCTTCCGATATTCTTCCCGATAGGCCGACATCGGCCCGGCAATCCTGTCGCCGCCGAATTGATCGATGAGCGGAAGATGGCGTTCAGGATCCAGCAAAAGCTGATGTTCGTGCTGGCCGTGTATATCGATCAATTTCTGCCCGATTTCATGAAGAGAGGCAAGAGTCACTAATTTGCCGTTTACCCTGCAGATGCTTTTTCCCTTTTCGGAAATTTCTCTTTTTAGGATAATCATGTCCTCATTTTTATCGATTCCCAAATTATCGAGAAGCTGCAGGACTTCGTGGTGATCATTGATTTCAAACAGACCTTCAATTTCTGCTTTTTTTGTTCCATGGCGGACATATTCCGAAGAACCCCGCCCGCCCGCAAGCAAAGCGATTGCGTCGATAATGATCGACTTTCCGGCGCCGGTTTCCCCCGTGAAAACGGTCAGACCGTTCTCAAATGTGATTTTAAGCTTTTCGATGATCGCAAAGTTCAGAATCTGCAGTTCAAGAAGCATCGCAAAAACTCCTTTCTGGCAATCGAACGTAGGTTCTGTATTTATTCTCTCCCCTTTTTGCTTTTTCGTCAACGATCACATGAGATTTAAATTATAAAAAAAGAGCCGTTTATCCGCTCTTTTTTTCACCGATCAGATTTAGAAAATGCCCGATGTGCGCCTACGACAATTTCCCGGACAGAGACGGATAGTTTGTTATCCGCACTGCCCGGATCCGCGTTCAGATGGGCAAGAAATTCAATATTTCCGTCTCCTCCCGTTATCGGCGAATAATCGAGCCCTAAAACGCTGAATCCGGTTTGCAGAGAAAATTGCAGAAGATCGCGCAAAACATGCTCATGAACGCCCGGATCGCGAACAATGCCTTTTTTCCCGACTTCGCTCCTCCCTGCTTCAAACTGCGGCTTGATCAGCACAACAATATCGCTGCCGGGAAGCACGATGCTTTTCAGCGGAGGAAGAATTTTTTTTAGAGAAATGAAAGAAACATCAATCGTCGCAAAGTCGGGCGTCCCTTCGGGAAAATCCTCGGGTGTACAGTAGCGGAAATTGGTTCTCTCCATAACGACAACGCGGGCATCGTTCCGCAGTTTCCATGCCAGCTGATTATAGCCGACATCGAGGGCATACACTTTAGCCGCTCCGTTCTGAAGTGCACAGTCGGTAAACCCGCCTGTCGAAGCTCCTATATCCAGCATCCGTTTGCCGGCGACGCTGATTGGAAAAACGTTCAAAGCCTTTTCCAGCTTAAATCCGCCGCGCCCGACGTACGGCATCGGATCGCCCTTAATGTTCAAAGACACTCCGCTGTCAATCCTGCTGCCGGGCTTGTCGACACGCTGATCGCCTATATAAACCGTCCCGGCCATTACCGCGCGCTGCGCTTTCTCCCGGGAATCAAACAGCCCTTTTTTGACGAGCAGAACATCCACACGTTCTTTCTCCCTCATTATGATGAAATCCTCCGCTGTCCGCGCCTGTCGGCCTTTTGCTCCTTAATCATCTGTTTTATAACGGTACAGACATGATCGCTTGTCAGGCCGAGTTCTTCAAGCAGTTCCCTGACACTTCCGTGTTCAATAAACCGGTCGGGTATTCCCATCCGCTTGATGGCCACGTCGTGACAGCCGTGATCATGGTAAAACTCCATAATGCTTGAGCCGAATCCCCCGGCAAGGGTGCTTTCCTCAAGTGTCAGAATCGGCAGCCCGCGTTCCATCAGCCGATTCAGCATGTCACCGTCCAGCGGTTTAAGAAAACGGGCGTTGACAACTGCAACCTGGATGCCTTCAGACTGCAGGTGTTTGGCCGACTCAAGCGCTACCTGAAGCATCGGCCCGAAAGACAGGATACAGGCATCCGCCCCTTCTCTGAGCAGTTCCCACTTTCCGATCGGAATCTGCGACGGTTTTTCGTCGATAAGAACCCCGAGGCCGTTTCCGCGCGGATAACGGACAGCCACAGGCCCTTTGTCATATTTAATGGCTGTATAAACCATATTGCGCAGCTCATTTTCATCTTTGCCCATCATAATCACGATATTCGGCAGACAGCGGAGAAAACTGATATCAAATACGCCCTGGTGAGTCTCTCCGTCTGCGCCGACCAGCCCGGCACGGTCAATGGCAATAAAAACATTCAGATTCTGCCTGCAGATATCATGGATGATCTGATCATAGGCACGTTGCATGAACGTCGAATAAATGGACAGCACAGGTTTCATGTTCTGGGTTGCCAGCCCGGCAGCAAATGTTGCCGCATGCTGTTCGGCAATTCCGACATCAAAAAGCCGGTCGGGGAACTCTTTAGCAAATCCCTCCAGCTTCGAACCGACAACCATTGCTGGTGTGACAACGATGATGCGGTCATCCGTCCGTGCAAGATCCTGAAGCATATCGTTGACGACCTTGCTGTAGGATGGTGCCGATGTGACGGGTTTAATGAAGGCGCCCGATTCGATCTTATAAGGACCCGGGCCGTGCCAGGTTCCGACCGCATCCATTTCTGCCGGCTTATACCCTTTTCCCTTCTGTGTCAGAACGTGGATCAGAACCGGCCCTTTCCTTTTTTTAGCAAAATTCAAATTGTCGATCAGCGCATTGATATTGTGGCCGTCGACGGGACCCATGTAGGTGATTCCGAGTTCTTCAAAAAAAACACCGGAAACAAGCAAATATTTCAGACGGTCCTTCACTCTCTCAGCAACAGAGGCAAGCTTTCCGCCGAAAGCCGGTATTTTTTTCATCAAATACTCGATATCTTCTTTTGCCCGGTTGTATTTTTGAGCGGATCTCATGCGGTCCAGCATATTATGCAGGGCGCCGACATTGGGAGCGATGGACATTTCATTGTCATTTAATACAATAATCATATCCCTTTTTTGATGGCCGATATCATTCAGCGCTTCCAGCGCCATGCCGCCGGTCAGCGCCCCGTCGCCGATGATCGCAATGATATCGAAGTGCTCCTTTTTCAGATCTCTGGCAACCGCCATGCCGAGCGCTGCGGAAAGCGACGTCGAACTGTGCCCCGTTTCCCAGACATCGTGCTCGCTCTCATTTCGTTTGGGAAATCCGCAGAGGCCTTTATATTGCCTCAGCGTGTCGAACTTATCCCCTCTTCCCGTCAATATTTTGTGAACGTAGGATTGGTGCCCGACATCCCAGATCAGTTTGTCTTTCGGGCTGTTGAACACTTTGTGCAGAGCCAGCGTTAGTTCAACGACTCCAAGATTCGGTGCCAGATGCCCCCCCGTTTTTGACAGTTTCTTGATTAAAAAAGAACGAATATCGCGCGCCAGATTATTCATTTGCGCGACAGACATTTTTTTAAGAAACTTCGGATTTTTTATCGACGTCACATCCATTTTAATCACACACCTTATTTTCCCTTTCTTTTTCTTGCTTTGCCGTCCGTTTTTTTATCGAGGATACGCAGGATCGGAATATGAAGACGGTGCTCGGCAAAGTAAAATAGATAACCTACTTGATACATGATTTGAACCGAGTAATTGATCGCATAGGTTTTTCCGAGTGCTTTTACATATACTGTAAGCGCCGCCACTAAACTGGTAACCAAAACGGACATGACATAATCCATCAGTCCCCCGTTTTCCTTGGCGAACAGGGCAACCAGTTCGACCACCACGACAGCTGCCGCCGTTCCGCTGATGATGCCGCAAATATCACCGATCACATCGTTGCAGAAACTGGAGACTCTATCGGCATTTTTGGTCAGCCACACGGCGTATTTCGCTCCCCTGACTTTTTTCGAAGCCATCGCATGGAACGGGACTTCGCTTGCAGCCGTTGCTGCCACTCCGATTATATCAAACAAAAGATGAATAAAGATAATGACAAGCACGACCAAAATGCCGCTGAACACACCGACTCCGTTCAGGACAGCAGTCGAAATAATTGAAAAAATAGCCGCTAACACCAGCGTGATAACGGCTATCGAAAAAGCCCATTTCAAAGACTTCATAATTTCATTTTTCATTCAATCCCTGATTTCGGGAAAACATCCGCCCCGATCAAGTCTTCACATCCTCGCTGAAAATCATATTCGCCGATGTGCAAAATTATGTAAAACAGGAGGTCATCTGTAAAGTAAACATTGCGCCTTAGGTCCAGTAGGTTTTCCCGTCAGGCTGCCCTCTGTTGCCAGTCGGGCAGTTTCCTTTTAAAGCCGGACCGGCGGCGTCGCCAACCGCCGAACTGGAACACCACTCAGCACGCACCGTAATCCTTTACAGATGTTGTACAAACAGTCTAGGAGATTTCCTCAAGCACTCCGATACTCTGTTCTAGCCTCTTTTGCAGAATTGATTTCAAGAAAGCGCACGCCCGGAACGCCGGCCAAGCAATTCACGGGTTACACGCCTCTATCCCCTCTTTTCCACTCAAGGCAGGCTACGCTGTTCGCTTTTCTCTAATCAAGTACTAACGAAACAGGTTTTCCACATAGTCATTTTGCTGAAAGCAAACAACGTTACGTGTCTCCACAAGCGCAGGGTCTTCGCCCACATGCCGTTGCGGATCGCCCTACGCTCTTTACTCCCAGCACCGACCCAAAGCTGGGCGCCTTAAGCCGGCACCAGGAACTTCATCGATGTGCCCTTTGACGGATTTTTAGCCCCGTCTTCAAACAAAGCGGAGTGACTAGAATACTGCACCACCTGTACTATATACACACTTTATTTTAACATATGTCTCTCATTTTCTCAAACAAACTTTTGCCCTTCCGCGCTTAAAAAGTTCTGTTTAAAACGAACTCGGCAATTTGGGCAAGCAGGCCGTTTTCGAAGCCCGATTCGCGTAAAAATCCGACTGCATGGTCGACATGGTCGGCCATTTTTCTTTTGGCTCCCTCTAGTTTGAGCAGGCTGACGTATGTATTTTTATGATTGTCGAGATCGCTGCCGACCGGTTTGCCCAGTTCATCTTCATTTCCTGTAATATCAAGAATATCATCGCCGATCTGAAAGGCAAGGCCGAGGTGGTCGGCATAGCCGGTCAGAGAATGTGTCTGCTGCTCCGTCGCACCTGCGATGACAGCCGCCGCCTCCAGAGGAAATCTGACAAGCCTGCCCGTTTTCCGCCCGTGCACGGACATCAGCTGGCCTAAGGTCAGGGTTTTTTCTTCAGCTTCCAGATCATCCTCCTGCCCGCCGACCATTCCTTCCGGCCCCGCTGCGCCGGCAAGAAGGGCGACCAGTCTGCTCCTGACTTCACCGTCCAGTATAGGATCCGAGGCAACGATCTGAAAAGCAACGGTGAGAAGGCCGTCGCCTGCCAGTATCGCCGTCGCTTCCCCGAACATTTTGTGATTGGTCGGTTTGCCGCGCCTCAGGTCATCGTTGTCCATTGCCGGAAGATCATCGTGAATCAGCGAGTATGTATGGATCATCTCCAGAGCCACCGCAGTTGAAAGCCCCAGGTCTTCTTCTTTTCCCAGGGTATCCAGAGCAGCGAAAAGAAGGATCGGGCGGATCCGTTTCCCGCCCGCGGTCAGCGAATAAAGCATGGATTCTTTGAGTTTGCCGGGAATAGTTCTATCTTGTAAAAAGAGCGGAAGCTGACGGTCGATCCACGCCTTTTTTTCTTGCATATAGGCATCCAGGCGCACAGTCATTCCTTATCATCTCCCTGCACAGAGAACGGACGGGCTTCGCCGTTGCTGTCAATCAGTTGATCCATCTTTTTACCGACGGTTTCTAATTTTTCATGGCAAAGCTTGGAAAGCGACATGCCTTCCTGAAACAAATCGATCGCTTTTTCAAGCGGAACGTCGCTCTCTTCAAGCTGCCGGACAATCGTTTCCAATTTTTCCATCGCTTCTTCAAAAGTCGGTACCGCGTTTTGATCGGACTCACTTGCTTCGCTCACTTGCTTTCGCCTCCTCAATTCCCCAAATCTGGCAATCTATTTTACCGTCGTACATCTGAATAGTTAACGGATCCCCGGGAGAAATCTCCCTGACGGATTTAACCAATTGATCATGCTGATTATACGCCAGATTATACCCGCGCGCCATAATTTTAAGCGGACTGAGCGCATTCAGCTGGCGGATGATCTGATCAAAATCCGTACTTTTTTCTTTGAACAAACGGTTGAAGGCTTTTTGCAGCTGTCCGGAATGCTCCTGAAGCAGTTTCCGGGAACGCTCGAGCCGGGCGGCAGGCTGATTATTGCCCAGCAGCCGGTCGGCCATAACCAGCCGATCTGTTTTTCCGCCCAGCAGCCGGGTCACAGCCTTTCGCAGATGCTCGGTCGCCTGATCCCGCTCCTGTTCTTTCTGAAGAAGCAGCTGTCCCGGATATTTAAATGCGTAGGCCTGCCGGATCTGTTTCAGGCGGTCCGTTCCGCGAACCAGTCTCGCATTCATCGATTTCTGGAGCCTGCCGGATAGATCATCGATCCGCCTTCCGAGCTCCCGTCTGTCCGGAACGACAAATTCACCCGCCGCAGTCGGCGTAGGCGCCCGCTTGTCCGCGACGAAATCCGCGATAGTAAAATCGGTTTCGTGGCCGACAGCGGAGATGACCGGAAGCCGCGACTGAAAAATCGCTTCGGCGACAATTTCTTCGTTGAAAGCCCAGAGATCCTCAATGGAACCGCCGCCGCGGCCGACAATCAGGACTTCAAGATTTTTCATTCCGTTAGCCCGGCGAATGGCTGCAGCAATAGACGGAGCGGCATCGGCGCCCTGAACAAGCACAGGGAAGACGGTAATTCTCGCTGCCGGAAATCTTCGCTTGATCGTTGTAAACAAATCTCTGATGACGGCTCCGGTCGGTGACGTGACAATACCGATTTCATAGGGAACATCTGGCAGCGGCTTCTTTTGCGACGGGTCAAACATGCCAAGCGACTCAAGCTTTTTTTTCAATGCTTCAAAAGCAAGGAAGAGCCGTCCCAGTCCATCCTGTTCCATCTCTCGGATATAGATTTGATACTCTCCGTAGGGTTCATAGAGGGAAATCGATCCGCGAATCAGTACCTTCATTCCGTCTTCCGGTTCAAAATCCAGATTTTTTGCATTGCCGGCAAACATCACGGCACGTATCCGGGCGTTTTGATCTTTAATCGTCAGATACAGATGCCCGCGCGAGTGTCTTTTGAAATTGGAAATCTCGCCTTTCAGCCACACATCCTGCAGCCTGCCGTCCGACTCCATCAGCTGTTTGATATAGCGCGTCAGCCGGGTGACGCTGACATAGCGGTCATTCAGCATGGAGGTCCCGTTCCCTGATAAAGTGATTCGCGGCCTTCAGCGTATTTTCCAGCAGCATGACACGGGTCATCGGTCCGACGCCTCCGGGAACGGGCGTTATGAAACTCGCTTTTTCTCTGACTTCTTCGAATTCAACGTCCCCGGCCAGCTTGCCGTCGGCATTGCGGTTCATGCCGACATCAATGACGATTGCGCCCGGCTTAATGTCTTCCGCTCCGATCAGGCCCGCGTGCCCCACCGCGACCACGAGGACATCCGCTTGTTTTGTGTACTGAGAAAGAGGTGTCGTTTTCGAATGGCAGAGGGTCACGGTCGCATTGTTATTCAGGAAAAGCAGCGCGGCCGGTTTGCCGACAATATTGCTTCTGCCGACAATGACCACATGTTTTCCGGCAATTTGTACATTGACGGCGTGAAGCATTTCAATAATGCCCGCCGGCGTACAGGGTACAAAACTGCTCTGACCGGTCATCATTCTGCCGAGATTGATCGGGTGGAAACCGTCAACATCCTTGGCCGGGCTGATCGTCTGAATGACCTTTTGTTCGGATATCTGTTTCGGGAGCGGCAATTGGACGAGAATGCCGTGGACGGATGCTTTTTCATTCAGCTCTCTGATTTTATCAAGCAGTGCTTTCTCCGAAACCGATTCCGGAAAATGAATAAGTTCCGAATAAATGCCGACTTCTTTGCAATCTCTGATTTTTCCCTTTACATACGACTGAGATGCCGGATTTTCTCCGACCAGAACAACCGCCAGCCCGGGGACCGCACCTTCGGACTTCATTTTTCCGACTGCCGCCTTCATCGCGAGCCGTTTCGCACGTGCGATTTCTTTTCCATTAATCAGTTGTGCCGTCATATCATCATTCCGCCTCTCTGGAATCACTAACGAAGTTATTATAGAAAAATAAATGATCTGTCCGACTCGGTTTTCAATGGCTTTCTGCCGACGGGTCCCCTACGCAAATAAAAGGCTGCCGCAAAATGTCATTTTCGGAAATCGGGACAACGGGTCCCGAAAAAATACGGCCTTTCACAAATCCGCGCTTGAGCCCAAAACGATTTTTGTATTTGTACTTCAGGATCTTCTATATTTCTTTGGAAATGCCGGACAAAACCCCGTTTACAAATTTCCGTGTCTCCTCATCGCCATATTTTTTGCACAGCTCAATGGCTTCATTCATCGTCACTGTTTTTGGAACATCGTTAAAGAAAAGCATCTCGCAGACGGCAAGACGTAGAATCGTTTTGTCTATGTTTCCGATACGGCCGAACGACCAGTGAACGAGGTGTTTGCCGATCAGCTGGTCAATTTCTTGCTGATGAGCGATCGTTTCGTTCAGCAAGCGATCGACAAACGGGTCGACCGGCTTGCCGTCCTCTTTTTTAACGGCTTCAATGGCCGTTTTTTTGTCCGTATCGCTCAGCGTGATCTGAAACAGCGCCTGCAGCGCCATTTCCCTTGCCTGTCTTCGATTCATCCCTTCCTTACTCCCCCTCTGAATTCGATTTGCTGCATCGGATGAACGATCTCTCTTGAAAACCGGCATTCATTTACCGGCGCTTCGCTCTCTTCTGTTTTTTTAAATGGATAAAAACTTTCGGGACTCTTTTTCATAAATAAGGAAAGAAGCAAAAGGGTCCCGCCCGCTTCTCCCCCTTGCTTCTCAGTAGTCTTCCGGCATTTTCTTGTCCTTCTGGTCAAATCGAATGCCGACGACATGAATCTTGATTTCATGAATATCCAGTGCCGTCATCCGTTTCAACGTCTGAGCGATATTTTCCTGGACCTTTTCCGCTACTTCCGGAATCGATACGCCGTAATTCATGGTCAGCTGAACATCAATCACGATACCTTCGTCGGTCAGATCCACCTTAACGCCCTTCCGGAAACTTTTTCCGCCAAGCTTTTCAACGACACCGGCAGCAAAATTTCCGTGCATATCGCTGACACCGACCACTTCGACTGCCGCAAGGCCCGCAATGACTTCGATGACCTCGGGAGAAATTTCGATCTTGCCCAAACCTTCCTGCTGTTCTTCGACTTCGACCGGCCGATTTTCTTTTTCGGACATGTTTTCACACCTCCATGCTTAACCTTGTTCGTTCAGAGGATATTTTTCAAGAAATTTCGTATTGAACTTGCCGCTGGTGAAAACGGGATGATTCAAAAGGCGCAAGTGAAAGGGGATCGTCGTGCTGATTCCCTCAATGACATACTCTTCAAGAGCACGTTTCATAATCGCAATCGCATCATCCCGGGTTTTGCCGTATGTGATCACTTTCGCTACCATGGAATCATAGTAAGGCGGAATAAAATAACCTTGATAAACAGCCGAGTCGATCCGTACCCCCGGCCCGCCCGGCGGAAGATACGTTTCCACGCGTCCGCTGGAAGGCATAAAATTTTTCTCCGGATTCTCCGCGTTGATCCGGCACTCAATAGCGTGCCCGGTTAATTGAATATCCGCCTGTTTAACGGAAAGCGGCTTTCCGGAAGCTATTCTGATCTGTTCCTTGACGAGATCCACGCCCGTAACCGATTCCGTGACGCCGTGCTCGACCTGGATGCGCGTATTCATTTCCATGAAATAAAAGGAACCGTTCGGCTCATAAATAAACTCGACCGTCCCTGCCCCGGCATAATGAACGGCCTTCGCCGCCCTGACAGCGGCCGCTCCCATCTCCTGCCGCTTCTCTTCCGTCAATGCCGGCGAAGGGGACTCTTCCAGAAGCTTCTGCAGACGCCTTTGAATGGTGCAGTCGCGTTCGCCGAGATGAATCGTATGGCCCTGCTTATCCGCAAGTATCTGGATTTCAACATGGCGGAAGTCGGTAATGTATTTCTCGATATAGACCCCGGGATTGCCGAAAGACGTATCCGCTTCCCGCTGAGTAATCGCAATTCCGCGGCGCAGTTCCTGATCGTTGCGGGCGATGCGGATCCCTTTGCCTCCGCCGCCCGCCGTCGCTTTAATCAGTACCGGATAACCAATGTCCCCGGCTATTCTTATACCCTCTTCCGCACCGGCAATCACACCGTTTGAACCGGGCACGACGGGAACACCGGCACTTTTCATTGTCTGCTTGGCCGCGTCCTTAATTCCCATCTTGCCGATCGCATCGGCAGAGGGGCCGATAAAGATCAGATTGCATTCTTCGCACATTTCGGCAAAATCGGCATTTTCCGCAAGGAATCCGTATCCCGGATGAATGGCGTCACAGCCCGTCAGGGAAGCGATGCTGATGATGTTCGTATAATTCAAATAGCTGTCTTTCGCCGCACTCGGTCCGATACAGTAAGCTTCGTCGGCCAGCTGCACATGCAGCGCATCTTTATCCGCCTGCGAATAAACGGCAACGGTTTCTATATTCAATTCTTTGCAAGCGCGGATAATCCTAACCGCAATTTCTCCTCTGTTTGCTATGAGCACTTTTTTTATCATGAATGACGGCTCCTTAATCTTCCCTGACCAGGAACAGCGGCTGACCGTATTCGACAAGCTGGCCGTTCTCGACAAGTACATCGACAATGGTGCCCTTGACTTCCGCTTCGATTTCGTTGAACAGTTTCATGGCCTCAACGATGCAGACAACCGTTGCTTTGTCGACCTTGGAGCCTGCTTTGACAAAAGGCTCCGCGTCCGGAGAGGATGACGCATAAAAGGTACCGACCATCGGGGCCGTAATTTTGTGAAGTGAAGAATCGGAATCCCCTCCGCTCGTCGTCTCGCGGGCCGGAAAAGCTCCCGCAACAGCGGCCTGCGAGGCAGGCTGAACAGCCGGATTTTCCGAAGAAAACGCCGCAGCCTTCCGCAAAGTAATCTTGCTGTCCTCCGACTCAAATTTCAGTTCGCTTATTGAGGATGCATCCATCTCCTTCATTAAAGCCTTAATATCTTCAATACTTAACAAATTCAGCACTCCCCTTGTCCCAATCGCTTTCATTAATTATATCATATCCTCATTTGTTGTCCGCGCCGGACGACAGGACTGATAAAACGATGCAGCGATAATATGAAATAATGACTCTCTTTTTTCTTCAAAAGAAAACTGCTGCGTCCGTCCGCAACAGTCTCTATTGTACCTAATTATCTTCAAAAAATCTTCAAATCCATTCATTTTCTTACTAATTTTGGGCCAATGCGTAATTGACACTGACGATCTTCCCGGAACCGAGATACTGATTGGCAAGCCTGATCATTGTATTCGCCTGCTGCCCGCTCAGCTTATTTTGTTCAACAAAAATCTGGATCTGATTCCCGCTTGTTTTGACAACGGCATTTTTAAATCCCTTTGCCTGGATAACATCTTCAAGCATCATTTCATTATTTGACAGCGTGCTCATGGATTGCATGGCATCATAAGCCGCACTGACCTCGGACGGGGAACTCTTCCCCGAAGCAATGACGCTCTGATATTTCTGCTCCTGCTGATTTCTTTCATCCGCTTTCTGCAGTTCGATCTCTGCCAATTTATTATCCGCGGCGCTGACGGTGGCAACCGGCTGCCCTTTGCCCGCCGTCGTTTGTTTTGATGAACTTGCCTTTGATGAACCTGCCGAACTTTGAGAAGCACTATTGGACGGCTGACTGGGAGAAGTCAGCGCATAGACTGAGAGGACAACGATTAAACTGAGCATGGTCAGCAACCAGATAGTCTGTTTCTTCAACATATTCAAACTGCCTCCTCATTCATTTTTTTGCAACACTTTAACTTTATAGGAAGGTATGTCCAGAACCGTTGCGACAGCATCCATAATTTTGACCTGAATCGCCGGCTGATCCGCACCGCGGGCTACGACGACTACGCCGCGCACACCCGGCTGTTCTTGTCCGATAACCACCGGTTCTTTGACTCCGTTTTTGTCGACCATAACGACCTGGCTGTCCTGACTATGATCGTTCACCTGGCGCGTGCCCCCTTTTTGATCAGTCTCTTTTGTCTGATTGTCCTGCGTCTTGACGTCATTCTGGTATATTTTTTTCTCTGTAGTAGAAAATGTCACCATGACGGAAACATCGGAAACACCTTGGATCTGCTGAAGAATATTTTTCAGATTCTGATCGACGTAAGATTCATATTTTTCAATCGGGGTCATCGTGCCCTGGCTGATGTTTGACTTTATTTCCGATAAGTTTTTGGCATCCTGGTTACTGAACACCTGGGTACCGGCCGCTTTATTCGTTTTCTGATTTCCGGTGATCATCTTGTTTCCCGCAAGAAGAGCGATGCCGATTAAAGCAATAACCCCCAGCCTGACGAGTATTTCTTTCTGCGTCCTCACGCGTTTGCCGTTTCCGGTCCGTTCACTGCCGAGCCATTCCTTCAGTTTCATTATCCAGTGCATCACGGGACTGAACTTCCTCCTTCCATGTGAAGTGTGATGAGATTTTTATCAATCTCCCATCGCCCGGCAAGGAAGGAGCGAATTTTCTCGATCTGAGCGTTTCTCTTTGCGGAACCTTGATCGGGCGTTCCTTGTCCCACCCTGATGGACACTTCTTTAACAGGACGGACGGTCCGGTCTGAAGCGTCTGAGCTCTGACCTTGGGTTCCCGTCTTTTCAAGGACCACTGCGGCGCTCTGAAGCAGCAGGCCCTGCTTCCCTCCTTGTTTCATCGATAATGTCAGATCTTTAATGCTCACTCCGTACCGCTGATTCAACTCCTCCTTCACAAGATCCTTCATTTGGACAGCTACCTGTTCTTGAATATATGCCGTCTGTGCGCTTTCTATCTCTTTTTTTTGCCCGTCCGTTTCATTTTGTATTTGAACGTTTCCCTGTCCGGCCTTCAAACCGCGGATCAAATCGACAGGATCCAGCTGAAACAGGCGGATAATCGGATCCATAAGCGCCACAATCAGGACAAGTCCGATGACGAACTTCACATATCTCTGAAAGCTGCGGGCCGGCAGCAGAAGTTCCAAAATCACGGCGAAAAGAACGATCACGACCAGCTGAGAGACCCACTCTCCGAGATAGTTCATTGATCCCCCTCCTAACGCACCATCAATGAAAGATTTCCTGCGGTAATGATAATCGTCAGAGCAAGGAAAAACATCAGTGAAACGATGGCAAGAGCGGAGAACAGATAGAGCATGCTTTTCGCCATGATGCCCAGGCAGTCAATGACAGGCCCTCCTCCCAGAGGCTGAAGAACCGCCGCGGCCACGTTGTAAATAAAAGCAAGAGACAGGACTTTTAAAAGCGGAAAGGCCGTGATGCACAGCAGGATCAGCAAACCGGCAATACCGATTGTATTTTTTAACAGGACGGAGGCCCCGATCACCGTGTCCGCTGCCTCCGTAAACATACGGCCGACGACGGGAATAAAATTACCTGTGAAAAATTTGGCCGATTTGGCGATCAGACCGTCGGAGATTGCCGTAGCCGCCCCCTGCACCGACATGACTCCGAGAAAGACGGCGAAAAAAGCGGCAAGCGTGAAGACGGCAACATTTTTCATGAAATCGCCGAGTTTGGTTAATTTATAGTGATCCGATAAAGTACTCACGATGCCGAGCAAGGCGGACATAAACAGAAGCGGGAGGATAAATTTTGAAACAAGCCAGCCTGCGGTATTGACAAGAAAGATAATCAGGGGATGGAAAAAAGAGACCGTGGCGGCGCCCCCCGAAGCAGCTGTCAGGGCAAAAATCAGAGGAATGAGGGCAACGAGAAACTGGCTCATCGCACTTATCGTACCCGTAATATAACCGAGCGCCACTTTGAAACTGTCGAGGAGCAGAATCAGCAGAGCCAGTGTGACAACCATATAAGCTACTTTTGAAACGGTCTTATTTTCAAAAGCAGATTGAATCGCCTGCAGCAAAGTCGAGAAAATGGAAAGCAGAATCAATGTGCCGAGCAGGCGGCCGTTGATCAGAAGCTCATTCAGGAAAAAGCGAAGCAATCCGTCGAACAGTTTATTCATAAATCCCTGCTTGTTCGAGTGGAGGAAACTTTTAAAATCGGGATCGCTTTCAGGAAGAAATCCGTGATAGTCATTCACGACCTTATTCCAATAGGCTTCGATCTGTCCTGTATCGATGTTGTTCAGCTGGGTATCCGACCAGGTCTGCGGCGTCTCTCCCGACTGGGCGGCAAAAGCGGGAGGCCCCTGCGACAGAAGAATACAAAACGCAGCCAGGACCACCGGCAGCAGTTTCATAAAAAAAGGCATATTCTGTTTTATTCGCATTACCCTCCCCCCACCTGCGGCATCAGATTCATGACGGTTTCGACAATCGCCGTCAGTATCGGGATCGCCATCACCAGAATGACGACTTTCCCTGCCAGTTCAATTTTGCCGGCCAGAGCGCCCTGCCCGGCATCCTTGGCAATTTCCGCTCCAAAATCGGAAATATAAGCAACACCGATGATTTTCAGAATGGTGGCCACATAAACATTGTTCAAATGGGCCGTTTCCGCCATTTTGCTGAGCATATTCAAAATGAGCTGGATCTGGTCGACAAGCATGATAAAAATGACAATACCGGCGATCAGGGACAGTAAGAGTGCAAAAACAGGGCTTCTTTCCTTAAGGATGAGCACGAGGAAGGTCACCGCCAGTCCTAAACCGACGATTTGCAGAATATCCATCGTCTTGTCCTTCTCTACATGAAAAGAAAAACGCTTTTAATTTTGTCAAACAAATTGCCGATCAGAGTGGCAGCCATGTACAGAATCACAACAAAGCCGATCAGCGTGACCCACTGGGCCCAGTCGTCTTTTCCCATCTGTTTAAGAACCGTCTGGATCATGGCCACAATGATACCGATGCCGGCTATTTGAAAAATTGTGTTGACGTCCGGTGACATAAGGCTCCTCCTCTCCCGCAAGCGAACTCTGCCCGTTCATTCAAATGAAAAGAAGTACAAGCAGCAATCCCGTTAAAAAGCCTAAATTTCTCATCAATTTCTCATTGGCCGCCTGAGCATTTCGTGCTTCCGCTTCTTCCCGTTCGAGATGGGCCAGCGCCAATTGAATATGTTTTTTCTGGTTTTCCGTATCCTGCGTACCCAAGGTCGCCCCGAATTGCAGAAGGACTTCTTTTTCCGCTTTCTTCAGCGAAGTCTCCGGCCAGAACAGTTCAATGCTCTCGGTCCATGCTTCCCGGAGAGACGGACCGTCCGCATTCAGTTTCTTGTGAAGCCGATCAAAAAATGAAGCAAGCGGCTGAGGAAGCTGGCCGGAAAGATGGCCCGCCAGTTCTTCAATCGGCACCCGTCCGTACACAATTTCCGCCTCGATAGACTGCAGCGCGGAACGCCACTGCCTGATTTCCCGCGGCCGATTGCGGTATTTACCGGCGATCAGCATGCCGGACGCCGTCGACGCGAACAAAATCATGCACGCCCCGAGGATGTGAATCATTGCCACTGTTCCTCCGTCGATGCGATCGAGCGGCCGAGCTGATCGCAGACTGTCAATCTGCAGCCCGATTTTCCCGCCTTTTTCAGCCTTGAAAGGAGGACATACCGTTCAAAAAGCCTTGAGTCAATCAACGGCCTGAGGGTCGGCCTCCTGTTCAGTTGTTCCAGTGACGAGCCGTGAGCCGTGGCGATAACGGCCACACCTGCATTCATAGCTTCGAACAAGGCCTCTGTATCATCTTTCCGGCCGATTTCATCGACGACCAGGACATCCGGACTCATGGATCGGATCATCATCATCATCCCCTCCGCCTTCGGGCAGGCATCAAGGACATCTGTCCGGTCCCCAAGCCGGTTCTGCGGAATCCCCGCCACACATCCGGCGATCTCCGAACGTTCATCGACAATTCCTGTTTTTTGTGCCGCCATATATCTGTCAGGTATGCCTTCACTGATGATCCGTGCCAGATCGCGAAGCAGCGTTGTCTTCCCAGTCTGGGGCGCGCCGATGATCAGCGAACTCCTCCAATGTCCGCTCCAATACAGATAGGGAACCAGCGGGAGCGCAGCGCCGATCTTTTGTTTGGCGAGCCGGATATTGAAAAATGTCACATCGCGAAGGCGCAGAACGCGCCCGTTTTCCGTAATCACGCGGCCCGCAAGCCCGATTCTGTGCCCCCCCTGGACCGTAATGAATCCGCGCCTCAGCTCTTCTTCCAATGCATAAAGCGAATACCCGCTTATTTTCTGAAGCATTTCTTTTGCCTGTTCAGGATGAAAAACCGGCATGTCTTCGTCCCCGGTTTTCAGAACGGCACCGGACACAATCAGTTCGAGCGGCCGGCCGGCCCGGCACCGGATTTCTTCAAGGTTCTTCTTTTCTTCCTCGGACATCTGCAGAATCACTTTTTGAAAAGGCTCCGGCAAAAAAGACAGAATTTGTTTCATTGCGGACCACCTGCTCTTAATCTCTGGGATTCTTTCGCCGAATGATTGGAGTGTCATCCGGCGTTTTCCGGCACATAACCGGGCGGCCGGGCTCCTTTCCCAAAATATATGCGGGCCTGTACGCAATATGCTTTTCTCGCCGATTTCCATAAAAAAGCCAAAAAAAAGAAGCACCTCCGAAGAAGGTACTTCTGTCTCTCAGTCAATCAGGCCCGCGAAACATAGAGACCCGAACGTGTATCAATAACGAGTTTATCGCCCTCATTGACAAAGAACGGAACGTTGACCACATAGCCCGTTTCCAGAGTCGCGGGTTTCGAGCCGCCCGAAGCCGTATCGCCTTTGATACCCGGCTCCGTCGATGCTACTTCGAGGACAACCGTATTCGGCAGAGCGACACCGAGCGTTTCGCCCTGATAAGACTGGATATTGACTTCCATGTTTTCTTTAAGAAAATTCAGCTGTTCTTTTATCTGGCTTGCATCCAGATCAAACTGCTCAAAAGTCTCCATATCCATAAAAGTATAAGTTGAACCGCTTGAATACAGGTACTGCATCTTGCGGTTGTCGATTCGCGCCGTGTTGACCTTTTCTCCTCCGCGGAACGTTTTCTCCTGAATCGCTCCCGTCCGAAGATTTCTCAGCTTGGAACGGACAAAAGCCGCTCCCTTTCCCGGCTTTACATGCTGAAACTCAATGACGGATAATATATCCCCATCGACTTCAATCGTTAAACCTGTGCGAAAATCATTGACTGAAACCATCGTCTTCCTCCTTTTAAATTGCGCCGCGCCTGACACAAGGACGGGAATCCCCGATGCCTGTCTTCTTGATTCATATCATTGCGGAAACACGCGCCCAAACGGCGCAGACAGGCCGTTTGAGCCAAAGCCACTTTAAATATTTTACCACAGCGCTATTCATTTGAGTAGTTCTCGGAATTTGAATTTTCCTCGATTTTAAAAGCAATCGAATAGCCGATAAAAAGTCCATATAATACAAAGAGGCACAGCGTTGTCGTCATTGTGTTCCAGCCGATTTTTTTAAGCGGCGGAAGGCCCGGAATCCAGGGCTGCAGCGCGAAGAAGACCATGCACCAAAGAAAAATCCCGAAAGCGATGCCAATCCAGATTGTCTCAAACCTGCTGAGCGTCAGCTGATAGAGAAGCGCGAAAGCGATGGAGATCAAGCCGATACAGGCAATCGCGATAAACTGGACATAGAAATGCTGCTTCCAGGATCCGAGAGGAAGAGGAGCAAAGAGAAGAGAAGGAGCGACCGATGAAAAATTCAGCAAATGGCAGACGAGTCCGACCGAACTCCAGATCAGCCCGCTGAAAACACCGATGACCGAGGCCCGCCCGAACGATTTTCCCAGGTTTTCCTGTTTGTTTTTTTTTCCTTTTTTCGTTTTCTTTATCCGTCTTGCCATCCTGAATCCCCTTCAAACATCAACTTGAGTTTTTATTATACCCAAAGAATGGGCGATCATGTGCATAAACAGACGGCAAAGTGACCAAACTTGTATAAATGCCGGCTAAAAGTGCAAAACTATTTTTGAAAATGGGTCGCCAGCCTAGAGGTTTTAGGCTATTTCAGGTAGAATATTATTAAGAGGGGTAATGTTTGCCCTCTCCATTATTTGTAGAATCGGGCTGATCATGATTATGAAAAAAAGTCTTCCCGGATACGGCGGTCAGGCAGTTATCGAAGGTGTCATGATGGGCGGCAAATATACAACCGTCACGGCCGTTCGCAGAACAGATCATTCAATAACTTTTTTTGAATGTCCCAAAAATGAAGATCCGTCGCTGACCCTTTTTAAAAAGATTCCCTTTGTCCGCGGCATCATCTCTATTTTTGAAGCGAGTGCCATCGGAACAAAACATTTGAATTATGCCTCCGGAGTTTATGAGGAAGATCCGAATGCCGCAGAAACAGCCGATGCCGCCGCAAAAAACACGGAGAAACTTCACGGTCATGGAACCGTTATCGGACTGGCCGCAATCGGCATTCTGTCCTTCCTTTTCGCCAAATTTGTTTTCACACTCGTCCCGGCGGTTGCGGCCAGTTTCTTTGAACCTTTGATCAGGGGCGGCGTCGGCCAGGTTTTGCTCGAAGGATTCTTTAAAATTATGCTGCTTTTCGGCTACATCTATTTCATTTCTCTGACTCCGATGATCAAGCGGCTGTTTCAATATCACGGAGCGGAGCATAAAGTAATTAATACATTCGAGGACGGCATGGCTCTCACGGTAGAAAATGTAAGAAAACATTCAAGATTCCATTACCGCTGCGGGTCCAGTTTCATTCTCTTTACGGCGGTTATCAGTATATTTCTTTATTTCTTTGTCCCGACCGATCCGCTCTGGCTCCGGCTTGTTTATCGGCTGCTGCTGATCCCGGTGGATCTGGGACTTGCATACGAGATTCTCAGGTTCACAAATAAGGTACGCCATGTTCCTGTCCTTCGCTGGCTCGGCTACCCCGGCCTTTGGGTGCAGCTGCTGACGACAAAAGAACCCGACAGCGACCAGATGGAGGTCGGCATTCGGGCTTTCGAAAGGATGCGGATCCGCGAGACCGCCATTGAAAAAAACAAACCTGTGCTTGTTCATCAAGTGCTTTAATCTTTTGGAGGTGAAGGTCAGTGAAAACGTTCCTGTATTCCCTTGTGTTTTTTCTGATTGTTGCCCTCGGTCTTTTCGGTTTGCTCGCTTCTTTTCTGAACAATTCGACGGCTCTTCTGGTCCAGCTGCTGATCATTGCCGCCATCGCCGCCGCAGGACTCTTTTTTTTCCGACGTCTCGCAGGAGGATCGCGCAATGAAGATCGGGCACGCTACAGAAAAGCGGCAAAACAATCGATAAGGCGCCGCAAGCTGTCCGCATTGAGCCGGAAGGTGCGCGGCATTCATCCGTCAAAGCTGAGAGTTATTTCAAACCGATCGCGCAATTTGAAAGAAGTCTCCCGGCAGTCGATTAAGGATCACGGGCATCTCACGGTGATTGACGGTAAAAAAAATAAAAAGAAAAAACGAGTGCTGTTCTAAGGGCTGCCGGCGGGCCCTAAAAAAGAGAGAAGACGATCCTTCTCTCTTTTTCTGCGCTAATACGACCACTTTTTCAGGAAACGGCTCGTTTCCTCGGCTCCGATTCTGAAAAGCCGCTCCCTTTCCTCCCGGGAAACTTGAAAGTCTTTTGTATTTACCTTATTTACCGGAATAAAAACAACGTTTGATTCCTTCAGTTTTTCAATAGTTTTTTCATCGTGCGCTTCGCCCATGGCGGTAAACAGCCCATGAAACAGCTCCACGGCATTTCTTATTTTCTTCGGTTCCTGGACATAGGTTTCCCTGCTGAGAATCTGTAAGCCGATAAACGGACGCACCGGTAATTCGTTTCCCGGATCAAAGATCCAGAGCGGAAAATTACTGAGAATGCCGCCGTCTACCATCAATGATCGCTCGCCGTTGCCGTCAAATAATGAAACAGGTTCAAAAAAGAACGGAAGGCCGGCGCTCATGCGAACGGCTCTGGCCACCGAGAATGAACCGGGATTCATTCCGTAATCCTTCAGATCGTCGGGGAGAACAGCCATTTTTCCTTTTGAAACATCGGACACGATGATCTTCAGCGATCCCTCGGGAAGATCGGAAAATTTGGCAATACCCTTGTCGGAAAGCAGTTTTTCCAGCCATCGTTCGAGAAAATCTCCGCTGTACAGGCCCATCTTAAAATAGATTCTGAGCCATTTGTAAAACGGGAAAACCATCCGGTCGGGTACCCCAAGCAGTCGGTGCGGATTCAACTGTTCCATAATTTTTTTCATTTCCGCCGATGAATAGCCGGCCGCAAGCAATGAAGCTACTATGGCTCCGGCACTCGTCCCGGCCGCTCTTTTAAACCGGTAGCCGGATCGTTCAAGCACTTCCAATGCACCGACAAAGGCAAATCCCTTGACCCCTCCGCCCGAAAATACAACATCGATCCACATCGCCTTCGCCCCCTTTTCATATTACATTAAATGACGGGGCATAAAAAAAGAGACCGGAAGGACAGACTCCTTCGGTCATTTCTGTTCAAAAACTATTCATTTTTTATTTATTCGCCGATGTCTTCGCTTCTTTCCTTGATCTCAAGCAGCTGCTCGACCCGTTTCGGATCTTCTTCAAAATACTGAACGACATCGCCGATCCGGTCAATCGAATCCCAGCTAAGATGATGCTCAATTCCTTCGACATCTTTATAGACATTCTCATCGTGAACACCGATCAGTTTCAGAAAATCTTCAAGAAGCTCATGTCTGTAGACAAGACGCTTCCCCATTTTTTTACCCTTCGGCGTCAGGATGAAGCCCCGATATTTTTCGTAGACGAGATACTGATCCTTATCTAATTTCTGCACCATTTTCGTGACTGAAGAAGAGTGGACGTCGAGCGCTTCGGCAATATCGGAAACCCTTGCATAACCTTTATCTTGTATCAGCCAGTAAATCCGTTCAATATAATCTTCCATACTTGGAGTAGGCGACATCATTGTCTCCCCCTAACAAAGGCACCCATTATCACTTCCTCCATGTTACTATAACAGCGCTTAAAAAACAAGAATATCACAGCTTTGAGATCAAATGCACACGCATCCCGGCCGGCACCTGTTTCCGCCGCTCTGCCCGCTTTTAAAAAAAGGCACAAAAAGTTATAATGAATGTGAAATCGGTTGGGGGGAAGAGTCGACATGGGTTGGATTTTACTGATTGTCATGATCGCTGCCTATCTTGCTTACACTTTTTTGTCAAGATACTTGCAGCACAGATATCTTACGACTTTAAATGAGGTTGATTTTCGGGCCGGATATCGGAAGGCACAGCTGATTGATGTCCGGGAACCCGATGAATTTAAGAGCGGCCATATTCTCGGCGCGAGAAACATTCCGCTCAGTCAGCTTAAAATGCGCAAGTCGGAAATTCGCAACGACATGCCGATTTACCTTTATTGTGCAAACGGCGTCAGAAGCGCAAGGGGAGCGGCTGTTCTGAAAAGGCTTGGTTTCAAAAATCTCTATCAGCTTCAGGGCGGTTTTAAAAAATGGGAAGGAAAAGTAAAAAAAGGCTGAGGGCGAACGGTTCATGATTCATATCCGGTAGCCGAAATGCACTGATACCCTTATATGGAAACCCTCGTTTTCAGGATGATTGCTGAAAAACGGGCAGCCCTTCCCTGCAGGAAAATCGCTCGATCTCTTGCAGCGCCTGGATATTTCCAATGTTTTTTAGAAAAGAGAGCGTCTCATCGGCTGCATCAGCAACCGCGAGACGCCCTTTTTAGTATGACTTTATTCGGCTGGGCACCTGTCACGTGCGAATCGCAGACCAGACAATGCTGGGCCCACACATTCGGAAGGCATCAAGTTTGTCTCTGGTCGGCACAATTGAACCCTGAGAAACATTTGCTTCAATCGGACTCCCGGCCCTGCTTTTCTTCCGGTTAGCCGTCAGTTTCAGCCGTTTTTTTAGAAAGTGTGAACGGTTTCAGCAAACGTGCTCCGGTACACCGTCGGGCGTAAAAGACTTGCGGTCCAAAGTTGCCCGGAACGGAACTGATATTTAAAACGTTTTTATATACAATTGCTTTTTCTGCCGCAGTTGTTATAATAAGTTTATTCTGATAAAGGGGGCGCGCTCAATGGGATGGAAACTTAATGTCTTACTCATCTCAAAAGGCAACGTTTTAGCCATTCCGTCTATAAGTGCGCCCTTTTACAGATAAAGCAGTACTTCGTAAAACGTAAGGCTGTGGCGTTTTGCTGCAGCCTTTTTTGTTTACCATCTGTAATCTGTAAAAGGAGATCGGATAAGGAATGGTAAACAATGAACATCGAAAAACAAATAAAAAAGCTGTATCTCTTTCAATGTGTAAATGCGCTGAACATTACGGATGCTGTTTGGGTGCTATTTTTGCTTTCAAGAGGCTTCACTCTTGCAGAAATAGGCATTGCCGAGGGATTTTTCCACTTGGTCAGCTTCTTATGTGAAGTACCCGGCGGTGCAGCAGCAGATCTTTTGGGCCGTAAACGCGCCATGGTTGCAGCCGGTATTTCCAGCATGATTTCAGCTCTTCTTATGGCATTCAGTACGAACTTTGCCTGGGTTTGCGCCTCTATGGGTTTCAGTGCACTAGGCTACAATCTTCTTTCCGGTACCCTTCAAGCTCTCACCTATGACAGTTTACTTATTGCAGGACAAGCTGACCGGTATGTAAAAGTCAGTGCTGTTCAAAACACGATTTATCGGATCGTACAGGCGCTATCAGGTATCAGCAGCTTGATAGCTGTGACTTTGGGATATATGGGAGCCTATTTGGTCACCGCTTTACTCGCAATGGCTTCTGCAACAACAGCACTTTCCCTTGTAGAAGCGCTGGCCACTCAGGCTCAGAAACACCGACAATTGAACCCCTTTGACAATCTTTCCGGCAGACTGCAACAGCAGATTCACGCAAGCAAAGCATTCTTTATTCATCGTCCGCGTACAGTATGCATGATGATTGCGGACTGTTCCGTAGCCTGCATCGCCTATCTTACCTACATGTTGCTCCAGCAGCATTTAGTCGCGATTGGTGTACCTAAGGCTATTGTCGGTCTGCCGATTCTTCTTATACAATTGGCCGGAGCTTTCGGTGTCGCCGTTGCTGCGCGGCTGAAAAACAGCTTTTTCAAAATAGCTTTAGGGTGTGCAATGGGTGCCGGCCTCGGTACTTTTTTTGCCGGCAGCAGCATCTTACCTTTGGCGGTGGCAGGCGCTGCATTAACTGAAGCGATGGACGGGGCAATCGACCTTCAGACAGACAACCACTTAAACCAAGGGTTCCCCAGCGACCAGCGGGCAACCCTCGTTAGTACAAACAGTATGCTGTACAGCCTGATGATGATTTTAGCAAGTCCCGCAGTAGGCTGGATATGCAGTATACTGTCAGTAACCGTGGGCCTTGCAGTGTTGGGAGTGACCCTCGCACTCTCTGCCCTTGTCTTTGGCACCATTTATAGAGGCATAAACGTTAAACGTTGCTAAGCTCAAATTGTCTATACACAATGGTGAAAAAAAGAAAATCATAAATGGCTCTGCTCTTTTCAGCTCGGCACATACGCCAGCGTATCTTATCGGATGAGCACGCAAAAAGGCCGGCGCTTTGTGGCGCCGGCCGGTTATCCAAGGTTTACAGTCTCAGAGCAAACCACCCTTCATCAAAGGGTGGTTTTGACTTTTTCTAACAATTAAGAAGCAATGGAGGGTTCAGTACGCACTTCGCGGCGTCCTTCCCTCGTCATATCCGTTCCGTCCTGCGGTTTGAAGCTCCCCCGCTGCACCGGATCATTTCGTTTCCTGCGGATCCTTGTAGCGTAAAATCGGATGCCTGGCTGCCCGCGTCTCATCCAGCCTGCGTACAGCCGTGTTGTGCGGAGATTCCTGGACAATCTGGGGACGGCTCACGGCTTCGCGGCTGATCTCAATCAGATGATCGGCGAAAGCATCGAGTGTTTCCTTCGATTCTGTTTCCGTCGGTTCAATCATCATCGCTTCGTCAACGATCAATGGAAAATAGATGGTCGGCGGGTAATAGCCGAAATCAAGAAGACGCTTCGCCATATCGAGAGTCCGCACACCCATTTTCTTTTGGCGGCTGCCCGAAAGGACAAATTCATGTTTGCAGAAACGTTTGAAAGGCACCTCGAAATCTGCAGAAAGACGTTTTAATAAATAATTTGCATTCAAGACGGCGTCTTTTGAAACCCGGCCGAGCCCTTTCCCGCCCATCGTCCGGATATAGGCATAGGCCCTGACATTAATGCCGAAATTACCGTAAAAAGCTTTCACACGGCCTATGGACAAGGGCCGGTCGTCATCGAAGCCGAAACTTCCGTCTTCTTTTTTAATAATGAGCGGCTTGGGAAGGAACGGAGCCAGCTCCTTCCTGACGCCTACCGGTCCGGAACCCGGTCCGCCGCCGCCATGGGGTCCGGTGAATGTTTTATGCAGATTCAGATGGACGACGTCGTAACCCATGTCGCCCGGGCGCGTGATACCCATGATCGCATTCATGTTGGCCCCATCGTAATAGACTTTTCCGCCCGCAGCATGGACGATTTTCGCTATTTCCTGAATATGAGTCTCAAACAGGCCGAGGGTGTTCGGATTCGTCAGCATCAGCGCGGCTGTTCTGTCGTCAGCCACGCGTCTCAGATCCTCCAGATCGACCAGACCGTTTTCATCGGATTTGACGGTCACGGCTTCAAATCCGGCAACCGACGCCGATGCCGGGTTCGTTCCGTGGGCCGTGTCCGGAATAATCACCCGGGTCCGCCGGCTGTCATGATTCGCTTCATGATAAGCACGGATAATCATCAGACCGGTCCATTCGCCGTGTGCTCCGGCTGCAGGCTGCAGTGTCATTTCATCCATGCCGGTAATTTCCTTCAGATTTTCCTGCAGGCGGAAGAGCAATTCAAGAGCACCCTGAACCGTTTTTTCATCCTGATAGGGATGAATGTTCGTCAGCCCTTCAAAACGGGCAACTGCTTCGTTTACTTTCGGGTTATATTTCATCGTGCACGATCCGAGCGGATAGAACCCGTTATCCACGCCGAAATTGCGCGCGGACAAAGCTGTATAGTGGCGAATCAGCTGCAATTCGGACACTTCCGGAAACGCCGGTTCCTTTTTGCGAAGATAGTCCTTTTCGATCAATTCGTGAAGCGGCCTGGACGGAACATCCAGTTCGGGCAGGCTGTAAGCGACGCGCCCTTTTTTGGACTGCTCAAAAATAAGCGGCTGATCAGCCATGAATAATCCCCTCCAAAATTTCGGCAAATTTGTCAATCTCTTTTTTTGTCCGCATTTCAGTCACCGCAACCAGCATTTTGTTTTTCCGCGCGTCTGATTGAAGCCCGAGATCATATCCGCCGATAAACCCTTTTTCCAGAAGTTTGTCGTTCACCTCATGCACCGGTCTTCCGCAGTCAATGACAAATTCATTGAAAAATGATCCGGACGTTTCCACACGGATACCTAGGTTTTGAAATAAATCGGCCGCATAATGCGCTTTCTGAACGTTCTGCTCGGCAAGTTCGCGAATCCCTTTTTTCCCGAAAGCAGCCATTGCCACGGAAGACGCCAGGGCATTGAGAGCCTGGTTGGAACAGATATTCGATGTCGCTTTATCGCGACGAATGTGCTGTTCGCGCGCCTGAAGAGTCAGAACATAACCGCGCCGTCCTTCCTCATCGACCGTTTCACCGACAAGCCTTCCCGGAACCTTGCGCATCAGCTTTTCAGTCACCGCAAAGTAACCGCAGTGCGGCCCGCCGAACGACTCAGACAGACCGAGCGGCTGACAATCGCCGACGACAATATCCGCATGAAAGGAACCGGGGGGCGTCAGCAGACCGAGCGCAAGCGGGTTGCTGGAAACAATCAGGTGGGTCTTTCCCGCTGCATGAGTCAGCGATTCAATCTCTTTAAGCGGCTCAATCCGGCCGAAAAAATTGGGATACTGGACAATCACACAGGCCGTTTCACCGTCAATGGCCCGGCCGAGCGCCTCAAGGTCGGTCGTCCCCTGCTTAACCGGAACAGTTACAACATGCAGACGTCTGCCGTGTGCATAGGTGTCCAGCACCTGACGATATTCCGGGTGCACCGCCTCTGAAACGATCACTTTCGTTTTGCGCGTTGCCCCGCTGCTGAGCAGAGCGGCTTCGGCAAGCGCCGTCGAGCCGTCGTACATCGATGAATTAGCCACACTCATACCTGTCAGTTCACAGATGAGCGTCTGGAACTCGAAAATGGCCTGAAGCTCCCCTTGCGACACTTCCGCCTGGTAGGGCGTATAAGCCGTATAAAACTCTCCCCGCGAAATCACACTGTCTACGACTGAAGGAATATAGTGGTCATAGACCCCTGCACCCAGAAAGGAAGGAAGATCAATAGTTGAAACGTTTTTTTTGGCCAATTCAGAAAAAAGACGGACCAGTTCCGGTTCGGACAGCGCTTTTTCTGTCTTAAGCTCCCCTTTAAAACGGATATTCTCAGGAACATCCGAGAAAAGTGCTTCTTCAGAATCTGCACCGATTGTTTTCAGCATCGCCTGCCGGTCATCTTCCGTCATCGGCAGGTAGCGGAATTCTGCCATCCCATTTACCTCCTCATTTTCTTTTATAAAACGGTGTCTTGACAATTTTTGCCTTTTTTCGTTTGCCGCGGATATCGATCTCTACTTCTGTCCCAATGGCTGAAAAGTCGGAATCAATCAATGCCAGCCCCAGATTTTTTCCGAGCGTCGGCGACTGTGTTCCCGTTGTCACGGCGCCGATTTCCGCTGATCCCGAATAGACGCCGTAATGGGTGCGCGGAATGGCACGCTCAATCATTTCAATGCCGACAATTTTACGCGGCACTCCTTTTTCTTTTTGAGCGGCCAGGGCGCCTTTACCTATAAAATCGGACTGCTTTCCCAGTTTGACTGCAAAACCGATGCCGGCCTCGAGCGGCGATATCGTCGGGCTCAGCTCCTGTCCGTACAGCGGCAGCCGTGCTTCAAAGCGCAGCGTGTCCCGTGCGCCGAGTCCGCAGGGCAGCAGCCCGTCCTCTTCACCCGATTCTAACAAGGCATCCCAGAGCTGCGGTGCCCGTTCCCACGGACAATACAGTTCAAATCCATCTTCGCCCGTATAGCCCGTTCTTGAAACCAGAGATGAAATCCCGTCCAGGATCACGTTATCCTTGAAATGAAAATGGCGGATCTCCTTCAGATTAAAAGCCGCGATCTTCTGCAATATTTTCTCGGCTTCAGGCCCCTGAATGGCCAGCAGGGCCGTTTTTGCAGATTGATTCGTCAGTTTTGCACCGCCTTCCAGATGACGCGAAAGCCATTCAAAGTCTTTGTCAATGTTGGCCGCATTGACAACGAGCATAAAAGCTGTCTGCGATAAGCGGTAAACCATCAGATCGTCTACCGTGCCTCCGTCCTCATAGCACATGGCCGTGTATAAAGCGTCGCCCGGCTCGGTCACGGACACATCGTTCGTCACCATCCGCTGGAGAAACGTCTCTGCACCCGTTCCATCCAGCCGGAATTCTCCCATGTGCGATACATCAAACAAACCCGCCTTGGTTCTGACGGCCTGATGCTCCTGTTTGATTCCCGAAATCTGAACGGGAAGCAGGTAGCCTCCGAAATCGATCAGTTTCGCTCCCATCTTTCGATATGTCTCGTAGAGAGGCGTCGTTTTGCTTTCAGACATTTCTTTTTCTTTCCCTCCCGCTTATTTTTTTCAGGGGATAAAACAAAAAAGGACAGAGAAAAATACCGGTGTATTTTTCTCTGTCCTTAGACCTGAAAGTTTATCATCCGAGCAGCCGGCCGGCCGATCAGACGGTATCCCCTTTGGTGGCTTAGATGCACTCTCCAGAGATGCGTCCCGCATGAGTCTTTTTGCCTGAGAGATTCACTGTTGTTTGCTCCTTCGGCGCCGCTTGACAAAGAGTTCAAAAGTTCGGGAAAAGAAGAAAAGTCTTTTTGCTGAAAACGTGCAGACGCCGCGCACAGCGCCGAAGCTGCCGCATCCGGCAAGTGCGGACCGCAGAATCCTTCACAAATCCGCGCTTCCTCCTGCGACGCCCGGAATACCGGCACTGCCTCAAAGCCTCAGGGCCTGCCGGCACCTCGTCTCTGTTCCCCTTTTTGAACACGCTCTTTAGACGTTCTCTCCCCATGCTGTCATCCGCAAGACATTCAATTATTTTTCGTTTATCCCATGATTTTTTGTCTATACTAACAATCATTATCCTACCATTATCACCGACATGAAAGCAATGCTTCCATTCACAAAATTTTAACAATATCGGGTGTAAATATGGAACCTATCATCCATTTTGATCGATCATGGCAAAGTGAATTTTCAAAACGTATTCTTGAAGACGGACCATGGGCCAAAGCGGGTATGTTCACACTGGCCTATCAGGCTGAAAAAGAGCGGCTTATTCCGTCATTTCACGGGCTGATCGCCCCCGGCCGGCTGCCGCACCTCTCCCTTCATCCCCATCAGATCGAGACCGCCAGAATCGTTATTGAAGAAATGCACGGAAAAGCCATACTGGCCGATGAGGTCGGATTGGGGAAAACGATCGAGGCCGGATTGATTATCAAAGAATATATGATCCGCGGGCTCGCCGGAAAAGTGCTTGTTCTGGTTCCTGCTTCTCTTGTCCTTCAGTGGGTTTCGGAATTGAATACTAAATTTTCGATTCCCGCCGTTCCTCAGCGTAAATCCTATGTCTGGAGCCGCTGCGACGTCGTCGTCTCTTCAATCGATACGGCCAAACGCGAACCTCACCGCAGCCTGGTGCTCGAGCAGGATTATGATCTTGTCATTATTGACGAAGCCCATAAATTGAAAAACCATAAAACAAAAAACTACCAGTTTGTCCAGCTGCTTAAGAAGAAATTCTGTCTGCTGCTGACGGCAACGCCGATCCAAAACCGTCTGAATGAAATCTTCTATCTTGTTTCATTATTAAAGCCCGGCTACCTCGGCAATGCAGAGAATTTTACGAAAACGTTCAAATCCGGCCAGCGTGCCGTAAGAAATGAAGCAAGGCTAAAGGCGCTCGTCAATCAGGTGATGGTACGCAACCGCCGGGAAAACACGGGACTGCATTGGCCGAAGCGGATCATCCAGTCTTTCGACATCCCGTTCTCCAGAGAAGAGCAAATTTTCTATCAGTCCCTATCAATGCTGCGAAACAGCGGGATTATTCAAGGCTTTTCTCTGCTGACTCTGCAGCGCGAAGCCTGCAGCAGCAAGGAGGCCGCTTTTATGACACTCAATAAGATCTATCGGAGCGCCGCCGTTCCGGGGTCGGAAGCCGTGTGGCAATCCGTTTTTGAAAAACTCAATGCCGTCAAGCAAAATGCCAAGGCGGAAAAGGCACTGGAACTGATCCGTCAGATCAAGGATAAGGTGATCATTTTTACCGAATATCGGGCAACCCAGCTCTATCTTCAATGGTTTTTAAAACAGCACGGCATTACATCCGTCCCTTTCAGCGGCGGGTTCCGGCGCGGGAAAAAGGACTGGATGCGCACGCTGTTTCAGAATCAAGTACAAGTGCTGATCGCGACCGAAGCGGGCGGAGAAGGCATTAATCTGCAGTTCGCCAGCCATCTGATTAATTATGACCTTCCATGGAATCCGATGCGCATTGAGCAGCGGATCGGCCGCATTCACCGGCTCGGTCAGGAAAGCGATGTACACATTTACAATTTTGCCGTCCGCGGAACCGTCGAAAGCCATATCCTGCATCTGCTTTACGATAAGATTCACTTGTTCGAACAGGTCATCGGCGAGCTGGACGCGATTCTTGCCAGGATCGAACTCCGCGATGTCGACAAACAGGTTCAGCTCATTTTTGAAGAATCCGAATCTGAAGGAGAGCTGCGTGTTAAGCTGGATAACCTGAGCAGTGTGATCAATTCGGAGCAGGAACAGGCCGGAGAGGAGGTCCATCATGCAGCAAGCGGCAATGCTTGAATATCTCGCCCGATTCTTTACCGTGTCCGGCTGTACGCTTTTGCCGGTCCCGGACGACAGCGCTGTTGTTCTGAAAGTCAAACTGACTAAAGAAATGGATAAGCTGCTGATGAACCGGCCTTTTTACTGGCACTATATAGAGCAGATCGGCGGCACTCCCGAAACGGCCACGCTTGTCTTTCGCACAGACGACCGATCGGAAGAAGGAGAGCTGATCTATTTCGGTTCGCCCCGTCTTCATCAGATTTTTGATGCCGCCAAAAAGCTGGCGCCTTATATCCGTTTGTATCAGGACCTCCCGCCGCAGTCTTCTTCCGCCCTTGAGCCCTGGCTGGGAATCAATACAAAAATCAGCTATACGTGCGACCTCAAGAAGGACAGAATATGTTCCATCGGCCTGCAGCTGATTAACGGAACACTGATCGACGGGTTTCAGGACATCCTTGATAAACTGCCGCTTCTAGCCAAATTGCCGGACTATTGCTACACACTGAGTCCCCTGATTAAGATCGAAAGCGGCATCAAAAGAATTGAGACTTTTATCGAGTCCACGCTGAAAAACGAACCCACCGGCTGGGCGGACAGCGCGGGGAAAAGATGGGCGCGCGATCAGGAACTGCTTGATTCTTTTTATGAACAGGAGGATTCAAAGCCCGAGACCTATTTTCAGGAAAAAGAGGCAATCCGGGAACAGTATCAGCCGCGTATTCTCGTTCAATTTATTAATGCCGGCCTTTTTTATTTACATTCATCTACTTTTCTTCCCGGCCCGATCAAAGACCGTTGACGATATGAAAAATCGGAAGCAGGATCGAGGCGAACAGAAAGAGGACAAGCCCACCGACAAAAAGAAGCAGCGCCGGCTGGCAGAACGACAGAAGAAGCCGCGTTTTCTCGTCTATTTTCGTCATGACAAGGCCGCTGTAGCGGCACAGTGAGGCGCCGAGCATTCCGTTAAGCTGCCCCTGATGGATGACAGTGACGAGTTCCGGCATATAGTAACGGGGCTGCGACATAATTTGTTCAAAGTGCCTTCCCTCAAGCAGTTCCTTCTGCAGACGGTCTGCCTCAAACTTAAGAAAGGGGGTTGTCCCTTTTTGCGATAAAGCAGCGACGGACTGGCGGATAGGCAATCCTGAACGAAGCAGGCTGCCGAAATGAAAGGAAAAGACGTGTGTCAGATAAAGCCGGGTATAATGGCCGACCAGGGGCATGTGGATCATGAGCCTTAATTTTCGCTCCATCGTCATTCGCCGAAAATAGATGGTGCCGGCAATCCCTGATAAGAAGAGAAGCGGGAGAATAAACAAGAGATAGTAAATGTGGTTTGCCGAGAAGAGCAATATTTTCGTAATCAGCGGAAGATCAATCGAAAGCGAGCGATACAGCCTGAGAAAATTCGGGAGCAGAAAACGGCCGATGAGAAACATCATAAGCCCGAACACCCATAGCAGCAAAACCGGATAGCGAAGCAGCCGGCGCAAGGTTTCCTTATGCTGCTCGCGCCTGCTCATCATCCGGCCGCTTTCAATCAGTCCCTTTGCCAGATTTCCGCTCTCTTCGGAAAAATATATGAAACTGGAAATTTCCTCCGGAAAGTGCAGATCCGCAAGTGCTTCGTACAAGGTGCGGCCGCCCTCCAATTTTTTGATCATGACCTCGAGATCGTGTTTCACTTGTGCCCGCTGCCGAAAGAGCAGCAGCCTGACCGCCAGGGCCATCGGATAGCCGTCGTTCAGACACTGTCCCAGATGAATCAGCAGTTCGGCCTGCTCTTTTTTAGTCCAGCTTTTTCGGAAAATCATACACCCGTTCACGACCTTTCGAAAGCCCATCCGGAATCCATCCTTTGGCGATTCCTTCCCGGAGGTAGTCCTCTATCGTTTTATAATCGGGACGATGATTATTGCGCGATGTCAGCAAATCGTGCAGCGGCATACCGGCCAGGATTTCGAATAGAGCTGTCCTTTTCGGATGGCTGCGATTCTTACAGCCCGGCCGGCATACGGCACCGCAGGCCGGGCACTGGACACCGACCAGACGTTCGGCAATGACGCCGACCAGCGTTTCTTTCAGATCAAAGCGCGGAATGCCGAGTTCCAGCAGCCGCTGAATCGTCCCCGCGGCGCTGGAAGCGTGAACGGTCGAGAGAACCAGATGTCCCGTCAAGCTTGCCCGTATAGCGATCTTAGCGGTTTCTTCATCACGGATTTCGCCGATCATGACAATGTCGGGATCATGGCGAAGGATCGCTTTAAACCCGTCTGCATAAGTGAATTTTGCTTTTTCATTGATCTCCATCTGCAGGAAAGCCTCATTTTCTTTCTCGATCGGATCTTCGAGCGTAATCACGCGGGCATTATAGCGCTTTTGCAGGGCGGAGAGCATCGTGTAGAGCGTTGTTGTTTTTCCGGAACCGGTCGGCCCGGAAATAAGCATCAGGCCGTTTTCATAGTTCAGCAGCGAAGACAGGCTTGCCGTGACTTCTTTAAAAAGGGATAAATCATCAAGGGTGAGATTTTTTCTTTGCGGCAGCAGCCGGATGACGAGACTTTCGCGGTTCGGGGTCGGTAAAGTGGACGTGCGGAGGGAAACGGGATCATGGTCGATCATGGAAAGCAAGGCACCGCTCTGCGGCAATCTGCGTTCTCCGATATCCATCCCGGAAAGAAACTTAAAATGATTGATAATCCTCTCTGCTTCTTCCCTGGCCAGAATCGCCAGTTCATAAAGATAGCCGTCGATTCTCAGCTCGATCAGCGTATCCTTTTTCCGGGGAATAAAATGGATGTCGGAGGCGTCGGCCCTGTATGCATGCTGCAGCAGTGTCCGGCTTCTTTCTTCGACGTCATTTGTCAGGTCCTGCAAAAATGCACCTTCTTTCTGCCTTATCGGCTATCAATCGGTCTGCGGGAAAAGGCGACCGAATAACTTATTCCATACACGGAAAGCAAATTCCTTCTCGGCCGAGAAAAAAATGTCGGATTCCGGCAAAAAAAAGATGCCCGGACAGGCATCACTGGAAGGATTACGATTTGACAGGCGCCTGATCGTCTGCTTTCTGAAAAACCATTTGCATCAGATCATCCCGATGATAGCCGACAACCAGGCGTTCTCCGTCCGTAAGTATCGGCCTTTTCAGCAGCCTGGGTTCTTCAGAGAGAAGACGAAGCGCCCGGCTCAGGGGAAGATTATCCAGATCAAAATCGAGCTGCTTATACGTTGTGCTTCGGGTAGCGAGAATATCTTCCACTCCTGATTTCGACAACTTAATTAACTCCATCAGCTCGGCAACATTCGGCCGGTTGCGGAAAAGGTGCCGTTCTTCATAACTGACTGCATGATCCCTTAGCCAGCCCTTCGTTTTTCTGCACGATGTACAACTCGGATACGTATAGAAAATCAGCTTTTTCATCAGCTTCCCTCCTCGAAATGATAGAAACAGGCTTGCTTTACGAATTCCCCGATTTTTCTAAAATTAAACACATTTTTCTTCTTTCCTCGTCCTTTTTCTGTGCCCGATGTAAAAGGTTCTCCGATCAGAATGAATTCAGGTTTCCTGACGCAGCCGGACGTATTGACTGCTCCAAAAACCGTTCCTTTATCAGACCGTTTTATCGAATAAAATCCAGCCTGAAAAATCGATCAATTTCTGATCTCGGCAGGCAGTCACACGATATAAATGATAAAATATGATGATCCTTCTTATTCATCCAATCCGGCAAATAGCATTCCGTACCGATTACATGCATAATGATCGTTCCGCTGCCGTTGAAAACGGCACGATGTCTGTTAAAAAAATCTTTCTCAGTTCTGATTATTCACACTTATTTATTTTTTGACCGTTGGTCGATATTCGGTGCTTTGCCGATGATTTCTTGACTGTAACCGTTGATATCGGCCAGCTTACTAACGATAAGGCGTCAGTTATTGATGATAGGAGCAGCTTACCGCTGATTTTCCAACCTATATGAACGATTTCCGTCAGGATTTATCTGAATAGGCGACAGATATCGGCTGTTCAAATGTTAACGTCCGATCACATGGCTCAATAAAACCGGAAGAACGGGCTGCGTTCCGGCCATAGATATGAGTTGAAAGGATACCCATTTTATAAAATTCAATAAAATTTGTAAATCAAACATAACGAAAAGCTCTAAATTTTTTTATGGCAGTAAGTTCATCATGTGCCCAACGTTCAATGAGTGCCGGCCTTTCCATCGAAATTCAAAAATGTACCCTTAAGAACGTTCACTCCGCACTCTCCACATTCAATCGATAGCTAGGTTGGCATATCCCATTTTTCTGATTTTTATTGACGATAATTTTAAAATATTTTTTGTCGGATGGGCTCCATAACATTTTCAATAGATGAATGGAATCCAGATTTAATTTGCGGGCAATTTCGTCAGAATGGAGTGGTTTCTGTTCAGCATTCAAAAGCAAAATGATTTCTCTCAGTTCATTTTGATCATTGCAGGGTGCCAAATCAATCATCTCCTCATAGCGAATATCGCCTGTATTTGCTTAATTTAATGATAACTTTGCATCATTTTAAGGCCCTGAAAAAGGCCTATTTAAGTGATTCAAGTACTTATGATTCAGTCCTTTTTGATTAATCGCTTTAAAAGCTCCGCGAAGCTTTTCATAAAGCCTGTTTTGTTGCCGCCCGCGCGCTGATTTGCTTCTTCCAGTTATAGCTATGCCAGGCCCATCCGCCCGCATTTTAGATTTTCAATATCTTTCCGATAATAACAACAGTGGAGGTGAATATCTTGGACATTGCAGCTTTATCAACTAGCATGAGCCAAGCTTTACTTAGTCAGAATGTCGGAATTGATGTAGCCAAAATGACTTTGGATAATAAGCAACAGAATGCAGCTCAATTAACTAAAATGATACAGGCTTCAGATCCGAATCTAGGTAATTTTATCGACCTAAAAGGATAAATCAGTGAAGAAAATGTATTCTAACAGGATACATTTTCTTTTTTTCCCGGCACCAGAGCGAACATGGTCGCTTTGCGCCGCCGCAGCCAGCCGACAAAACAGGCACTATCATTCATCCATTTGTCCCCTTCATGATCGCCTGTCCGCTCATACAGTGTATTATCACGTGATAAGGAGGTGCTTTTCTTGGGATATGATGGCGGATACAGTGGCGGATACGGAGCCGGCAGCAGCTTTGCTCTAATTGTTGTGCTGTTCATTCTGTTAATTATTGTCGGAGCTTCTTTCGTTTATTAAAAACAAATTGCCGTATCCATTCATGCAAACCTCCTTTAAGGAGCATCCTGGCACCGGATGCTCCTTTTGGTTTGCTTTCCACCTTTTTTCTCTTTCCCCATCTAATTAATTTGCATTTTCACCCGCGCCTGTGCCATCCTGAGGATCGCCGGAATCTCTTTTGCTTTTCTATATAATCCCGTCGCGGTAAGGGCCAAGAAACAATATCTTAATCGATTCTCTTCGCGCAGTCCCCCGCTGAAACATCGCATATTTCATAATCCGGTCCAGTGCTATTCGTTCATAGCTTCCACAAATCAACACTGGCGCATCATAATCATTAATCACGCAATCACAATATCGAAGAGCAGGCTTCTTATCACGCTTCCGCGCCTTGAGATCGTGCTTCGGCGGCGGTTCATGCAGCCGCATCGGGCACTGCCCCTGCATGACGGAGTTGTCCGCCCCGTTCCGGCCGTGATAAAATAAATCAGTCAACATTCATTTTTGCTTATTGAAAAGTCACGGCCGACACTGGGGCTTTTCTATTTGTTTTCCGCACTTTTTTGCAGAATGCGTCACTTTGACCCTTGGCGCCCTTTTATCGGGGGTGAAAAAATACTTGGTTCATCTTCTCTTCACCGCGATTCCCAAAAGTCTTAAATGATCCAGTTGCCATCATCCGATTATGTTCCGCTTTATCTGCAAGCTCTTGGATTCGCTTATACGGCTGCACGAGAAAACAAATCGCAGACGTCCCGGAGCCGCCGAGCGCAGGCAAAAGGATGACTTGTCCAGTTTGGATTTATAAAAGTTAAAAATGTCAATCACGCCATAGACCAAAACTTTATTATCGAATTAAAAAAAGAAAGTGAATATCCCTCAACTCATGTATCCAGTCAGGCCGCGGCGTAAAAACGCTGTTGATTCTTCTGAAAAACGATCGTTTGGCCCGAACGGTGATTTATTCCGCTGAGAAAGGGAATATCCGGCATGGACAGGTGTTACCTGGCGGAAACAGCCGATCTTTTTCTTCGCCCTGCCGCGTACCGCTGTAAATCGTGGTGAAAATCGACAGTAACAGCCAAAAAATCAATGTTAAATGGACCGAAATCAATAAGTGTGAATAATTGGAACATCAAGATTGTACCTGATTGATTTAATTAATCGTGGCAAGCAGTTTATCAGCCGTTATTTTCGGCCTAAACTCTTGGTGGGGCGATACTCTGCCAAAATAGGGCGAATCGAGACCATTTCAGGGCGATCGTTCACTGTTGTAGGGCGATTCATTCTTTTTTCAGGGCGATAAACTCTTGGCGGGGCGATACTCCGCCAAAATAGGGCGAATCGGGACCATTTCGGGGCGATCGTTCGCTGCTGTAGAGCGATTCATTCTTTTTTCAGGGCGATAAACTCTTGACGGGGCGATACTCCGCCAAAATAGGGTGAATCGGGACCATTTCAGGGCGATCGTTCACTGCTGTAGGGCGATTCACTCTTTTTTCAGGGCGATTCACTCTTTTTTCAGGGCGATACTTACCGGCGGACCGGCCGTATGGATTGGATTCCAGTCCTTTATCAACCGTGGCAGGCAGTTGCCATTTGCCAGATCTGGAAGTTTACCGGCCGTTTTCGGGCTCTTTCCGGCCAGATCTGGAAGTTTATCGGCCGTTGCAAAAATTCATGGATCATGGAGCGTTCTCCGTCTTTCAAGAAATGGTTTCAGGAAGAATCGATCATCAATTGACGGAAGGACAACGAGCTAAAGGAATACTCGTAAAAAAGAATACAGTTCAGAGGATTAAAGCAGTCGGAGCTATGATAAATATGTAAGGAGGGAAAAAATAATTTTGAATAACCCGGCTCAAGAGATCTCTTCCCGCCTATCCGTTACCCTTGAAGATGTTGAAGACATAACGAATAGATATTTCGAAGAGGATGAAGCCGACAAGTTTAATCCCGTGGATATTCATCCTATTTTTTTGTTTCCGGACAGGATTTAGACTGGGAGAAATAATTGTGCTTAAGCGAAAGGATTATGACCAAGCGAACCGAATTATTAACATATCAAGAACACATGCAAGTCTGTCTCGGGAGTTTGAGTGAAGCCTGTTTTTGATTTCGACACAATAATCAGAAAAAGATCTTGTTAAAGCGGGGGAACAGAAGTGACGCAAGTGTTTCGCAAAGTAGACGGGTGGCTCGTCCTGATCGTTTGTCTGTCTCTGGTGCTTGACCTCTGGGGCGTCTGGACCATACAAATCGCCAACCCTTATTATACGGCGGCTATTACCAGTATGACCCGGAACTTTCATAATTTTTTCTTTGCCTCTTTTGATCCGGCCGGCTTTGTTACGGTGGACAAGCCGCCCCTGGCGTTCTGGATTCAAACGGTATCTGCTCTTGTCTTCGGCATTCACGGGTGGAGCGTCGTTCTCCCGCAGGCATTGGCCGAGGCGGGATCCGTGCTTCTCATCTATTTTTTGATTAAACCTTCCTTCGGCCGGTTCAGTGCACGTATCGCAGCGCTTCTCCTCGCCACAACCCCTGTGGCCGTCGCCGTTGCCCGGACGAACAATGTCGATTCCATTCTGATTCTCGTCCTCCTGATCGGGACGCTCTTTTTGTTCAAATCTGTTAAAACCAATAAAAACGGCTGGCTTTATGCCTCTTTTGCTATGCTCGGGCTCGGTTTCAATGTGAAAATGCTTCAGGCCTATATTGTCCTTCCGGCTTTTATTCTGTTTTATCTGGTCGCATCCAACGAAAACATGCGAAAAAGGCTGAGCAAGCTGACTGTCGCACTTGTGATTATGGTGCTGATCTCCTTTTCCTGGGCTTTTACTGTTGATCATATATCGAAATATGCCCGTCCCTACGTCGGCAGCAGCATGACGAATTCCGTAGCCGAGCTGGCTTTAGGATACAATGGATCCGAACGCTTTTTAGGCCAGTCGACCGGTCTCGGATCCGCAAAGCCGGCAGCAGCATCAACGCCGGTCAGCCGAATTTTAAGTTTTCCGCGGCTGTTGCGTGTCGGCTACGGAACACAGATCAGCTGGTTTCTTCCCTTTGTTTTTTTCGGTATGCCGGCACTTTATCTGACTCTTAAAGAAAAAGATCATAAAACATGGTTCAAAAGCAAAAAAGGACGGGAAACCGTATTTTGGGCGGCTTCATTCATTCCTGCTTTTATATTTTTTAATCTCGCGGGATTTTTCCACCGTTATTATTTCATTATGCTCGCGCCGTCCATTTCCGCTTTAAGCGGCATCGGATGGAAAACGATGAAGCAGCTTTATGAAGAAAAAAGGAATCGCTCGGCCTGGTTCTTTCCACTGTCCATTCTGACAACCGCGCTCCTGCAGAGCCTGTTCGTCGGGTACTATTTTAAACTGCCGGGAATGCTCATGGCGGCGGCAGGAATCATGATATCGTACGCTCTGTATAAGCGGAAAAAAAGCGGCCGGATCCACAGGCCCGGCCGCTTCCCGATAGCGGCTCTTATCGGGTTTCTTGTCTTCTTTCCGCTTTGCTGGGCTGTGACGCCTATTCTATTCGGCGGCAACAACGCCCTTCCCGAAGCCGGGCCTCAGCTTTCGCTTAAAAAAACGGCAAGCGGCTTATCCAATAACCATATCGACCCCGGATTAATCCGTTACCTGAACAAACATGAGTCCGGAACGACTTACCTGTTTGGAACAACGGATGCGCCGACAGCCGCCCCATACATTATAAAAACGGGAAAGGCCGTCATGGCAATCGGCGGTTACAACGGAACCGACCCGATATTAAGCCCGGGCAGGCTGACCCAGCTCGTCAAAAAAGGACAGATTCATTATTTTTATCTTCCGGCAAACAACAGAGCGCAGCAGACTCCGATCATTAAATGGATCGAGAAGAACGGCCGGCTGATTCCGACCTCAATGTGGGAAGATTCAGCAGTCACCGTGAAAAAGAGCCGCGGCCGGGGACTCGGTTCCAGTACGACAGGCCTGCTCTATCAGCTGGCTCCGGAAAACGCGCCGGACGGCGGAGCGGCGAAGCAGGCGGCTCGTTAAAACCGGTGCCGGCGTTTTTCGGGGCCTGAAAAAAAGACCGAAGTGTCTGTTCTTCGGTCTTTTTTCATAAAATACGCCATCTTTTTTCTGAAATAGCAGGCCCGGATTAATAACCGAGTTTTCGGTTAACGACATTGACAAGCGGCTTCCCGTCCCGGTAATTTCTGAGATTCCGGCTGATCAAAGCAGCCAGTTTTTCCAGCCTTTCCGGAGAAAGGCCGAGAGAGTGGGACGTAATCACGATGTTCGGCAGATCCCATAATTCACTCGTTTTCGGCAGAGGTTCTTCATAAGTGACGTCAAGGCCCGCGCCCCCGAGCCTCCCGTTTCTGAGCGCAAGAGCCAGGGCCCGTTCATCGACTGTCTGTCCCCTGCCTACATTAATAAAAAAGGCACCCGGCTTCATGCAGGAAAGCCGTTCGGAATCAAACAGCCCTTCCGTTTCATCCGTCTGAGGGAGCACATTAACAACAAAATCACTCTTGCCCAACACCTGATTCATCTCATCCATTCCATAAAGCGCGTCGACAAAATCCGGTTTGTCATGAACGTGCCGCCTGACTCCGATGACATGCGCTCCGAATGCTTTCAGACGAACAGCAGCTTCCGAACCGATGTCGCCAAGTCCGATGATTCCCACCGTCGCCCCCTCGATCAGAACAGGGCGTTCGTACGGCTGCCAGATATGTTTCGCCGTCTGGCCTATATGTACAGGCAGTCCTCTGGCAAAGGCAAGAATTAATGCAAGAATATGTTCGGCACCCGATACACCATAGACACCGCTGGCATTCGTTATCACCACATGATCCGCCAGCAGCGGATGATCCGAATAATGATTCGCTCCCGCGCTCGGCAGCTGCAGCCAATGCAGATTGGGCATAACCCGGAGCATTTTGTCGCTCGGCCAGCCGATGAAAACATCGGGGTCGGCCAGCCGGCCTAACTCACCGTCGCCGTTTACTTCAACGAAATGAAAAACATCTGTGAATTCTTCTTTTATTTTCTCCCTTAAAGAATCCGGCAGATTAAATTTCTCATCGATTCCGAATACGACCTCTTTTTTGGCCATTGTTTGTTCTCCCTTCGCCTCGTTTTCCCGCTTGATTTCTTTTAAAACTCCTGTTCCTCGCGGCATTTCTTTGGTTTCCCGCTTCATTATAGAATATTTCACCGTTTCTAATCTATTAAAACGGACTCTTAAAAAGGAATTCGTGCCGCGGAGCGCTAAAAAGTTAAAAAAAAGGCGCCTGGCGGCGTCATAAACGTTTTTTCAAATCAACCCATCTAATAATAAGTTTCGGCAGATCTCTGAAAATACCGCTGTTAGATGAAGAAGCGGCGGAGGACAATCAATCTTCAAGCGTTGACAGGTCTCCTGTCGGCAAATTAAGTTCCCAGGCTTTCAGTACGCGGCGCATGATCTTCCCGCTGCGCGTTTTCGGCAGCTTATCCTTGAAGGCAATCTGCCTCGGCGCAGCATGGGCGGCCAGGCCGTTTTTTACAAAATGATAGATATCTTCTTTCAATTTTTCATTCGCTTCGAATCCTTCTCTCAAGGAGATAAAGGCCTTAATGATTTCGCCGCGGATCGGATCGGGGATACCAATCACTCCGGCCTCGGAAACTGCCGGATGTTCGACCAGCTTGCTTTCAACTTCAAAAGGACCGATCCGCTCCCCGCTCGTCATAATTACATCATCCACTCTTCCCTGGAACCAGAAGTAGCCGTCTTCATCCATATAGGCAGAGTCTCCGGATACATACCATCCGTTTGCCGTGAAATAGGAATCATATTTTTCCGGATTATTCCAGATCGCCCGCATCATGGACGGCCACCCTTTTTTGATCGCCAGATTGCCCATTGTATTCGGAGGAAGCTCCCGGCCGTTATCGTCGATGATGGCGGCAATAACCCCCGGAATCGGTTTTCCCATCGATCCGGCCTTGATATCGAGCGACGGATAATTGCAGATCAGCTGAGCCCCCGTTTCCGTCATCCACCACGTGTCATGAATCCGCTTTTTGTAGACTTCCCAACCCCATTTTACAACCTCCGGATTGAGCGGTTCCCCGACACTCAAAATATGGCGCAGACTCGACAGATCATGTTTTTCCGCCAAATCTTTTCCGGCGCTCATCAGCATGCGGAAGGCTGTCGGCGCACTGTACCAGACCGTCACTTTGTACTTCTCAATGGTTTGATACCAGTCCTCCGGGCTGAAGCGGCCGCCGCGGATGACATTGGTCGCTCCGTTCAGCCACGGCGCGAATACACCGTAGGATGTCCCGGTCACCCAGCCGGGATCGGCCGTGCACCAGTAAATATCGTCCTCCTTGAGATCGAGCACCCACCGGCCGGTCTGCGCATGCTGAACCATCGCCTGATGGACATGCAGGACGCCTTTCGGTTTTCCCGTCGATCCGGAAGTATAGTGCAGAATCAGACCGTCTTCCTTATCCATCCATTCAATGGAAAAAGGCTCATTTACACGGACCATGGCCTTGTTAAAATCAATAAAGTAGCCGTCTTCCTTGATTGAGTCGCCGAACAGGACAATGTGTTTAAGATGGGGAAGGGCTTTGTAGGGAACCCGGCTCAGAAGTTCCGGTGTCGTGCAGAGCACCTTCGCCTCACTGTCCTCAAGACGGTCTTTAACCGCCGCCTCCATGAATGCTTCGAACAGCGGACCGACAATCGCACCGGCTTTAATTGTTCCTAAAAACAGTTCATAGAGTTCCGGCGACCTCGGCATAAAAATAAAAACACGATCCCCTTTGTTGACTTCCGCTTCCTGTTTTAGAACAGCGGCGGCCTGATCGCTCAGAAGCTTCATTTCCGAAAAAGTAAAAGATTCATCCCTGTCCTGATCTGAATAATAAAGCGCAATTTTATCACCCTTGCCGTCCTCAACGTGCCGATCAATAGCTTCATAGGCAGCATTGATTTTTCCGGTCTTATACCAGCTGAAAAAAGTCTCCGCCTGGCGCCAGTCAAAAGTCTCCCGCAGCTTTTCAACATCATCAAGGACATGTGTTCCGTGGTCGGCCGGTAAGACAAAATGATCTAACATCTAGTTACCTCCAGTCGATATAATTGTCACAGAATTGTCACATTAAGCGCTTTCATCATTATACGATGGAATGTTCTTTTTATCAAAAAGAACGACTCAACGCGTCCGCCCATTTCGGGCACAGTCTTTCAAAAACCTGTTTAAAATTGACATAATTTATGAATCCGTATACAATTAATTCACTTAAATTAACAACCTAATCTTACTTGGTATTACATAGTCAGCTAGTTTGCATAGATAAGGAGAGAGGTTTGACGATGCCACTACAGTTCGTACAAAGAATTGCCCCGCAGGAATATGTCTCGGAAATAAATGCCTATGATCGGTTGGCTGACGGATTGAGGGCCCGTTTTATCAAACGCGTCCTTTTTCTGCACGGCACAAAGGCGCTGCAGAAAGCACGCCGCTATTTGCCCGATCTGTCAGAAGCGGGCATTGCAACGGTCGATGTACCGTTCGGGGGAGAATGTTCAAAAAACGAAATCAGCCGGGTAATCGGCATCATGAAAGAAGAACGGGTCGACGGGATCATCGGACTGGGCGGCGGAAAGGTCCTGGACACTGCTAAGGCTGCAGGCTATAAGGCCGGCTCGTTTCCCGTGATTCTCCTGCCGACCATGGCCAGCAATTGTGCGGCATGGTCTCCTCTGAGCGTCCTGTACACGGACAGCGGCGCCTCAATCGGCCATGAAATTTACCCCCATTCGTCAAGTCTCGTACTTGTCGAACCAAGAGTGATTCTCGATTCGCCGCTTGATTACTTTATCGCCGGCGTTGCCGATACCCTCGCAAAATGGTATGAATCGGATTTTCTGCTGACACACACAGCTAAAAATCGGCTGGCTCTGAGACTTTCCCGGGAAGCTGCCCGGCTGTGCCGCGATATCCCTTTGAAATTTGCCGAACAAGCGATCGATGACATGAAGAACGGCCGGCTGTCCGATGAATGGATCAACGTCATGGAAACAAACATAATGGCAGGCGGGCTGGTCGGAGGTTTCGGCGATGAATACGGCCGTGCAACGGCAGCTCACTCGATTCACGATGCCATCACGGCACGCCCGGAAACGCATCAGTTCCTGCACGGAATCAAGGTTGCTTACGGGATCATGGTTCAGCTGGTCATCGAAAATAAATGGGATGAAATGGAACGCCTTCTTCCCTTTTACAAATCTTTCAACCTTCCGATTTCACTAGCAGATCTCAATCTGGATTCGCTTTCACAAAGCGAGCTGCGGGTGATTGCAGACGAGACAGTCAGGCCAAAGGCCCTGATCCATCTTCATCCGCTGAACATCACTGCTCAGAATGTGCTGGATGCGATACTTCAACTTGAAGACTGGGCGGGAAAAAATCATTACAAAATCAGAGATTTATCCAATTAAGGAGCGCTTACAAAGAATTATGATCCGGGCGAATGTGAAATGCCCGGACCACAGTAAGCGGCTGTATTTTATGAAATGAAGGGGCATCGCGCCGTCGGAGATCGATCGGTGAGATGCCCCTGTGATTATCCCATCAAGATCCGGGGTCCCTCTGCACTGTCCTCCAGCCTCTCTTCAGATTTATCGAATCGTTCTGCCGTAAAAACATGAATAACACCGGGTGTGGAAGTCCTGTATGACTTTACGTGCTTGGCGGCTGGCTTCTAAAATAGAATGCACCGGAAAGCGAATGCTTTCCGATGCATTTTTACCAGACGGATCCCGCTATTGAGCGGCTCTTTTCTTAACCAAGCGGGAACCAGCCCGAAGGTTGAGTGATGATCTTCCAAAGACGATCGGGTACAACCAGTTCCTTTTGACGCGACGCAGAAAGGGTCACATCGATCTTATCAATCTGCTGATCGCGGACTTTCTGCGTCCAATCCGGATCCATGATGGCTTCGCGGCCGAGGGCTATGATATCGGCACCGTCCTTCAGACCGTTCACCGCTTCTTCGGGCAAATGAATGCCTCCGACCGCGACCAGCGGAACACGGCCGTGAATGTGCTCCGCCAATTCATGAACAATCGTTTCACTGCCCGCTTCACTGCCGTGCGGCGTTGTTTTGATATCCTGCTGCGAAGCATGAAGATAATGAACGCCCCGTTCGATCAGCCCGTCGACCAAATGCAGCGTGTCATCGACACTGTATCCGTAGGCACGATGAATTTCTTCAGGTGAGAAGCGATAGCCGACAATAAACGAATCGTCAGCGTATTTTTTGACGACCGACTGCACTTCTTCAAGAACGGCGAAAGGAAAACGGAGCCGTTTATCGAGCGTTCCGCCCCATTCATCGCTGCGCTGGTTAAAGTGTGCGGATACAAATTGCTGAATCAGATAATGATTCGCTCCATGAATCTCTATTCCGTCAAAACCGGCTCTGATGGCTTGTCTTGCGGCAAAACCGAATTCTTTGATAATCGTCTCGATTTGTTCCTCCGACAAGGCAACCGGTACTTCTTCAGGTTTTGAGAAGGACGGCACCGCACTCGCACTGACTGTCTGATCAAAGATGACAAGATTTTTATCCGCCTCGCTGCCGCCGTGCTGAATCTGCAGAATCGCTTTGCTTCCTCCGGATTTCATTGCTTCCGCCAGTTTTTTCAATCTCGGAAGCACGGCATCGTCGAAAGCAATAAACTGATGATCAAAGGCAAGCCCTGTCGGCGACACGGCAATGCAGGCCGAAACAAACAAAGAGGCCAGCGCCGCACGGCGTTTATAGTAGGCCAGCTCCTGGTCGGAAACGGTACCGTTCAGATTGCCCGACCAGGTCGTCATCGGTGCGATCGCGATCCGATTGGAAAGATGCACACCATTGGGCAGATCAAGCGGCTGAAATAATTCATTGTAAGATGACATCAATAACATTCCCTCTTCCCGAAGATGATCGATAGAAAAACTGCTCAAAGATTATTATAGATGAATCATCCACTCGGTAACAACGATATGCCCTGCTGCCGCCTTTAAAAGTCCCCTGTCCCGGCGCGAAAACAGCCGGGACTGTTTATTGAGCGATATCAAGCTCCACCGGACAATGATCGGATCCGGGGATATCGCTTAAAATTTTGGCGTCTTCCACCTTTGAAGTCAGGCGATCGGAAACAACAAAGTAGTCGATTCGCCATCCGATATTCCGCTTCCGTGCATTTCCCATGTAGGACCACCATGAATAAGCACCTTCCCGATCAGGATAAAGATACCTGAAACTATCGGAAAATCCCGCAGCCAGCAGCCGGGAAAAATCTTCTCTTTCTTCTGCCGTGAATCCGGCGTTTTTCATGTTGCTTTTCGGATTTCTCAGGTCAATTTTCTCGTGGGCGACGTTCAGATCCCCGCAAAAAATAACCGGTTTCCGGCTGTCCAGCCCGCAAATGAAATGGACAAAATCTTCTCCCCATTCAAGCCGATAGCCCAGCCGTTTCAGATCCCGGCGTGCATTCGGCGTGTAAACGGTGATCAAATAAAACGATTCATATTCCAGCGTGATGACGCGGCCCTCGTGATCATGCTTTTCAATCCCCATGCCGTAGACGACATTCAAAGGCTCTTCTCTGGTAAAAATGGCCGTGCCTGAGTAGCCCTTTCTTTCCGCATCATTCCAAAACTGATAATAGCCGGGCAGCTGCACGTCGACCTGATCGCGCTGCAGCTTTGTTTCCTGAATGCATAATGCATCCGCGCCCGTCTTCTCCAGCCACTCCGGCAGATCCATTTTTCTCTGCAGAGCGCGGAAGCCGTTGACATTCCAAGATAAAAATTTCAAATTCCAGTCTCTCCTCGCTTGGTCCATCTTTATCTGCCGCGATTCTATTGCATAGAATCGATTTCAATCCACGTACCTCAAGGTAAAAAAAACGGCTTCCCCCGCCGTCTCGACCTTCGAACCCTCTCGCCGGCCTTGATCCGTAAGCCGGCTCCGTCATTCGCTGATAAAAAAACTTGGCTGTTTTCTGTGAGATGTTTCACAAAAAGAATTTAATCATCCGTCCGAACTGAAACATTTCACAAGCACCGCATCATTTCGCAGAAAGCCGCCTGCTTATTTCCCGCTGAATTGTTCCGAGTAACTGTTCAGCAGACGATGTTTCGTATCCCATACCTTTCTGGACAGATCCACATAATAGTTATGCGGATTTTCAAAACGCAGCACTTCGGCCCATTGCCGTTCGACCTGTTCCCCCGCGATCTTTCGTATCTCCCGCACTGAAGGGCTCTTGTAGCAGAGCCGGCCGCCGTCGAAAATTTGTTCGCGCAGCAGTTCCACCTTATAGTTCGTCAAGGTTTTCTTTTTCCATGTATAGACGGGATCAAAAATGGTCAGGGACCGGCTGGCGTCCAGCGATTCATCATGATCGCAGATCAGATCGGCGATCGCTTTATCGGCCTCTTTTTCATAGATTCTGTAGATTTTTTTAAACCCGGGATTTGTAATCTTTTCTTCATTTTCACTGATTTTTATACGGGGAATAATTTTTCCGCCCTTTTCAACGGCAACCATTTTATAAACGCCGCCGAAAACCGGTTCGGACCTGGCCGTAATCAGCCGTTCACCGACACCGAAAGAATTAATCCGGGCACCCTCGGCAAGCACATCCTTGATAATATGCTCGTCCAGTGAATTTGAAATGACAATAATAGCATCCGGGAATCCGGCTTCATCCAAAGCTTTTCTGACCTTTCTTGTCAGATAAGTAATATCTCCGGAATCAATCCGGATACCAAGCGCCTTATGCCCCTTTTCTTTCAATTCGCGGAATACGGTGATCGCGTTCGGCAGCCCGGATTTCAACACATTATAAGTATCAATCAGAAGCAGGCACTGGTCCGGATAGGCATTCGCCCAGGCACGGAAAGACTCCAGCTCGCTATCAAACAGCTGGATCCAGCTGTGCGCCATCGTCCCTGAAACAGGAATATCAAACATCATTCCGGCCAGCGTATTAGCCGTGGCGGAGCAGCCCCCGATGACCGCGGCCCGTGCTCCGTAAATCGCGCCGTCATAACCCTGTGCCCGTCTGGATCCGAATTCCATCACCGGCCGCTTCCCGGCAACCCGGCAAATCCGATTCGCTTTCGTCGCAATCAGCGTCTGGTGATTGATGGTGACAAGCACCATTGTTTCCAGGAGCTGCGCCTGTATGACAGGGCCTCTGACCGTCACAAGCGGCTCATTCGGAAAAACCGGGTAACCTTCAGGAATCGCCCAGACATCACAGGAAAACTTGAAATTCGCAAGATAATCCAAAAATTTCTCAGAAAACTGGCCGGTCGACCTGAGATAATCGATATCAGCTTCCGTGAAATAAAGACTTTTTAAATAGTCGATCAGCTGATCGACGCCGGCCATGATACAATAGCCGCCGCCGTCAGGTACCCGGCGGAAATACATATCAAAATAGACGATCTGGTCGCCCACTCCTTCCTCCAGATAACTGTTTCCCATCGTGAGCTCATAGAAATCCACCAACATTGTCAGATCTCTGTCGTTTCTCACGTCAAACCTGCTCTCCATGTCGTATTTCCCCCAATATGGTCGGTTATATAAGTCAAACTTTGTTTTGAGTATACTATTGCCGGGCCGTCTTGTAAAACGGAAGGCACGCGCCGAATTCAATCATGTCTTTTCAATCTCATGATCGCTTGTGACAGGATCGCAGTCATTCAGGCCTCCGGCTCCCACTTCGAAAGAGAAAGCAGTATACTTAACTTATTATGAAAAGTGCTCTTTCATGGAGGAAAAATGAATGATTAAACTAATCGCTATTGATCTGGACGGAACCTTGCTGAATGATCAGAAAACCATTACAGCGAAAACGCAGGCTGTACTGAAAGAAGCCAAAAAACAGGGGGTCCGGGTGGTTCTGTGTTCGGGCAGGCCGCTGCTCGGCATCGCCCATTATTTGGATGAGTTGGGGCTGAGAGAAAACGGCGACTACGCCATTACCTACAACGGCGGCCTCGTACAGAAAACGGACACGGGAGAAGTTTTATCCGAGAAGATTCTGACCAAAAGCGACGTCGTTTCGCTCTATGACCTGAGCCGCGAGCTGGGTGTGCCGATGAACTTTATTGATCTGGAAAAAATATACAGCCCGGCGCCGCCCAAAGGGAGGCCTTCATTGTACGGAAATATCATGACGGCGCTTCCGTTCGTCCGTGTATCGATGAATACATTGCCGGACGATCTGAAAATCAACAAAGCGATTTTCTGTACCGATCAGCCGACCCTTGATCAGGCGATCAGCCGGATTCCCTCCTTTTTTACGGAGAGATACACCCTTATGAAATCGAGGCCGATCCTCCTGGAAATTATGAATAAAGAAGTCGATAAAGGCAAAGGTCTGCAGGCGCTCGGCCGCCGCCTCGGCATTCACGCCGATGAAATGATGGCGCTTGGCGACCAGGAAAACGATCTGGCTATGATTCGCTATGCAGGCCTGGGTGTGGCTATGGGAAATGCAATTGACCGTGTGAAAGCAACGGCTCAATTTATCACCGGAACCAATACGGAAGACGGCGTCGCTTACGCTGTCGAAAGATTCGTGCTGAACCGGTGAATCACTCGATTCAAGAAAAGCACCTCAATCAATAGAAGCGGCCGGCATGAGCATTTTCACTCATGCCGGCCGCTTCTATTCCCGATCTTGGTTTATCAGGCCAAAACTTTCTGATACTTTACGTAACATTGGAATAAAGCATCCCAGCTTTTTTTAAGTTTCATCCTTAATCGCATTGAAATCCATTGATGAACAATCCGGCGAAAGAGCTGGCTCAACAGTTTCTCAGATTCAAAAACAGGCGATCTGAAAATATGTCTCACCTCTTCAAATGGAACGGAACTGTCGTGACAACCACATCTTTGTGCAGAACCAGCCAGGTGCGGAGAATCAATGCGCTCTGATTGTGCAGCAGGTTGTGCCAGCCCTTCCTCATAATGAATTGGGGCAGCAGAATATGGATATAATCTTCTTTGCCCTTTTCAGCCTCCAGTTTGCGGATAAAAGACGCGATCGGTGCGAGCAGAGAGCGATACTGGCTTTTAAGCACGATCAGTTCGCACGGTGAGCCCCATTCCTGCCAGCGCTTCCGGACCTTTTCTATCGACGCATCGTCAAAGCCGACATAGACGGCAATGACATGGGTATCGAGACTCTTGGCAAACGACAGGGTATTATTGACCACACGATGGATACCGGAAATAAGGACAATCGAGGTGACTTTATGAGCGGCCGGGCGATCATTCACCAGGTCAATGCGAAGCTGCCCGGCGACTTCCCGATAGTGCCGCGATATAGTCAATGAAAAATGGACAAAAAGCGGCAGAATGACAGTAATCAGCCAGGCACCGCCCATAAACTTCGTCACTGCGAAAATGAGCGCAACCACCGCTGTCACGACGGCACCGAAGCCGTTAATCGCCCGGTATATCCTCCAATGGCGACGCCCTTTCACACGATTCCAGCGGCGGACAAGGCCCGTCTGGGCAATCGTAAAAGAAATAAATACGCCGATCGCATAAAGCGGGATCAGACTGTTTGTTTCAGAATGAAAGATGGCGACCAGCAGACCGGCAAGCGCCGCCACCATCAGGATGCCGTTGGAATAGGACAGGCGATCGCCGCGCTGTGCCAGCTTGCGCGGAAGATAGCCGTCTGAAGCAACGATCGCCGCCAGCTGTGAAAAACCATTAAATGCTGCATTGGCAGCCAGGATAAGAACCGCAAAGGTTGACCAGATAATCAGCTGGTAAACCCATCCATGCCCGAAAGTGACACCCGCCAGTTGCGACAGCATCGTATTGTTTGGATTAACGGATATGCCGCGGACATACAGATGATAGGCAAAGCCAAGCAGCGTCACGGCTTCGAGGATTCCCAGGGCCACATAGGTTTTTATCGCATTTTTTTGTTTGGGCACACGGAAAATCGGCAGTGAGTTGGAAATCGTATCGATGCCGGTCAGAGCCGAGCAAGTGGAACTGAACGCCTTTAAAACCAGCAGGACGGTCAGATCCTTCGGCACCGTTCCGAACGCAGGCGTTGCCGCCTGGACGAAGCCGTGCCGCACTTCATCGGCAAAGCCGAAAAAGATCAGGGTAAGCATGCCGGCCATGAATAAAAAGGTCGGCCAGGCGAGCAGACTGGCCGCCTCGGCAACGCCGCGCAGGTTGATAATGACCAGCGCGAGAATACAAATGAGAGCAAGCGTTGTCCGGTAAGGGGCAATCGCGGGATAAGCGGAGGCAACGGAGGCCATGGCCGCCGAGACAGAGACAGCCACCGTCAGTACATAATCGATAAGCAGCGCGCTGGATGACGTAACGGCCACCCACGGCTGCTTAAAATTGTTCTTCGCAATCGCATAGGCGCCGCCGCCGTTCGGATAGGCGATGACACCCATAATATAGGAGCTGATTAACATCGCAAGCAGCACGACCGTTGCAAGCGCCAGAGGAAGAATCAGCCACTTCGCCCCCGGACCCAGCTGAACGAGTTCGGTCATGCCTGACTCGGGTCCATACGCGACTGAGGAATACAGATCTGCAGACAAAACCGGCAGAGCGATCCACCATAATAACAGCGTACGGTTGGATCGTAACGCTTCACTCTTCATCGGCCGGCCGATCAGCAGGTGCTTCACAAAGTTAAAATGCGAAATGGCCTGCCAGCCTACAAAAGCGACAACGATAATCACAAAAATATTTAACCACTCAACCTCACCCATGAATACCTCACCTTTCCTTAATTCCCAAACTGTTTTCAAAGAGAGGCAAAAACCGCAGAGCACAGGCTCTGCGGTTTCATTCAGACTATACCAGCTGCCGCAACCTTCTCCTTGAACGCTGGCGAGGTTAGCTGACGGATTCGGGCATAAGAGTTGCCCTTCCCTGTAAAAGGATTCACCCCATGCGGCTTTCGCCGCCACTGGTTCCCCCGCTTCGTAATGAATTAAGCGATTTAAGATTTAAGCTATGATTAGATTATAGTCTAGCTTAGTTCCAAAAGTTTCGTTTGTAAAGAAAAAAAATTCCATTTCTATTTATAATTTTCCCCGAATAAAGCGGAAAAATGAGCGGAAAACAGAGACTTCCGAACAATATCCTTTTTTACTGAAGGTTTATAATTATTATTTATAACCAAATTATCAATTATAACATAATTAAATATTTTGCCCTATTGTCATGTAATTATTTTGATGGATGTGACAATTGGCCTGCTTATATAACATTTAATGCGGGGATTCCGATATATCAACTGACGGGGAGGTGAAAATATGCCAGTAAGCGGTGTTTCAAGCCCTTCTTCTTTTGCTGTTTATCAGCAATCTCAAACTCAGCGTTCGCAGCAGACTGCCGTACAGAACCAGGCTGTTTCTACAGACCAGGATCACGACAATGATAGTGACAAAGCGGGCAGCCGGGACATTGACAACAGCGGAACGACGGGAAAATTCATTGACGTACGTGCCTGATTTTTTTTTGAAACATCTGGATTTATGTCCGGGTGTTTTTTATTTTTCAGCTAAACAGTTCTGACAGCGCCGTTTCGGATCGTCTCCTGATTCTTTGCCTCCTTCTCGCTGCTTTGTAAAATATTTCTCCTTCTTTTTCTCCGATTCAACAAACAGGTACTGAAAAAAGATGCGGTTTCTGCATGATAATTTGTACAAACGTTAAATCTTGTCCCCTGGGGAACGTATATTTTAATAAATAGGTTTTTTCTGTCGAGCGCTTTTCCGCGGCCGACGCTTAGCAGAGAAGGGATCGGCCGTCACGTTATTGAAATAAAAATTAAGCAAAAAAATTCGCCTTTCACCAGCGTCAGCATGGAATGATTCAGCAAAGCCCAACCGGGTTCCTTTTTATCCGGAGAAACTCTCAGACCACATATAAAGGAGATAAATCAAATGGAAGAACAAGAACAGGAATACAAAGAAAAGCTGCCGATCGGATCCGAGCAGCTCAGGTCGTTTTATGGCCTCAGCTACAAAGAATTATTCAATGAGCTTGTCGCCTTTCATATGATCGATGAAACCGGCAGGCCGACAGAACTTGCGATCCAGAACGGCTGGATGAATCTGATCGAAATCGGGCAGGGCAGCAGCGATTCTTCAATCTGATTTTATATAAGCCGTTCAGTGCCCGGAATTCGCCGGTGCAGCGACAGTCGATCAGCCTCTCTCCTGCGCTTTGAAAAAAGGGCATTAAAAAGGCCGGTTCTGACGATACCGGCACGTGATTTCGATGATTTATTTAATAAGGCAAGGCGGATTCCCGATAGAAAATCATCCGTATCTGCCCCACACTTTCTCGGCTGCTGCATGTTCCCACGAATCATCCAGATCCGCGAGTTCTGTCCGGCCGTACTTGCGATCGAGTGCATTGCCGATAAGAAAATCAGCAATGGAAGGATTTTTCGGAAGAACGGGGCCGTGGAGATACGTTCCGATTAAATGTTTATAGACGAGCCCCTCTTTCTTATCCCTTTTGTTGTTTCCATAGCCTTTAATAACCGTACCGAGCGGTTCGTAAGGGTGGAAGGTCTGGCCCGCATGGTTCTCAAATCCGACCAGTCTACCAAACGTTTCCGACTCGATCAGGACGTCTCCGACCAGCCGGTTTTCCTTTGAAATCGTGTAAAAATCGACAATACCCAGCCCCTCAAGTTTCTCGCCGTTCAGCATCTGATAATAGTTGCCCAGAAACTGGTATCCGCCGCATACAGCCAGACAAGAGGTCCCGTCTTCTACAGCAGATTTGAAACCATCCCTGATCTTTTTTAATTCTTCCGTACAAAGAGCCTGTTCCCGGTCGCTCCCGCCGCCGATAAAAAGAATATCGGCCTGGGAGAGCGGAACGTCGCTCGCCTGATCAATTTTATTAATAGGTACGATGTTCAATGAGATTTCACGCCATTCGCACCTTTTCTTCAATGTTAGAATATTCCCCCGGTCGCCATAAAGGTTTAACTTATCCGGGAAGAAATGAAAAAGAGTCAGCGATTTCAATTTAAGAACTCCTTCTTATTGTGTAGCGGCGCTTGCCTCGCCCTCTGCCATCCGCTTTCCCCGGAATCACGTCTGATTGCGGACCATCCTTTTTTCCGGGACGGAAAGAGACTGATCGGACTGTGTCCTTAATTCCAGATAACTTCTGACATGTTCAAGCGGTGTATAGTTCGGCAGGTAGTAGGTCAGGGAAGCGGATTCGAGAGCCTGGTCGATTGCTTTTTTCAGATTGGGAATGATTCTGACCTTTTCTTCCCCGATCTCGGCGTATTTCAGCCTGATGGCCAGATCATACGCCCTCGTGCCGCTGCAAATAATCTGCCACACTTTCTCATTTCTGAATTTCTCAAAATCCACATCCCAGATCCAGGAAATATCCTCGCCGTCTGCTGCAAAATCGTTTAGAAAGAGCACAATTTGTTTTTTTTGAGGATCATCGTTGACCTCTGAAATCGTTATATTATAGCCGGCAGGATTTTTCACAAGGTTCAGTACTTGACGCGTATGATTGAACAGATACGTCGTCATTCTGCCGTTCCTGACGCTGTATGTCTCTAATCCCTCTCTGACAGCTTCAATAGGAATCCTGATTTCCTGGGCGACAGAAAAAGCCGCCAGTGCATTATAAATGTTGTGGACGCCTGAAAGACCGAGGATATAGTCCGATTGATTAATGGTCAGTTGATAGCCGTGTTCCGCTTTTCGGACGTTCTCCACCTCAAACTTCGGATCGTGTCTTTTAAAACCGCATTCACAGGAGTAGTAACCGAGCTGTCCGTAAAAAGTTTGCGAATAATGAAGCGGTCTGCCGCAATTCGGGCAATATTTTGAATCCGCCATACTGTTTTTTTCAAAATGAATCGCATCGGCACCGATGCCGAAGTATATTTTTTCATTCTTGAGATCGGAAAAACGGTTGACAAACGGATCATCGGCATTTAAAACAAGCTTGGCGTCGACTTTTTCAATCGCTTTATAAATTTTTTCAATCAATAAATCAATTTCTCCGTAGCGATCGAGCTGGTCTCTGAAAAAATTATTAATCACAATGATTTTGGGCGTAATTTCTTTCAGAAAAGGAACCATTGTCGCCTCATCGACTTCAACGATCGCCCACTTATCCTTCATTTTTCCGTTAAGCCCGGCGTCGTCAATAAATGCCGTCGTAATGCCCGACATGAGATTATTGCCTAAAGAGTTGTGGACCGACGGGATGTGCCCGGACTTAAAAATATTCGAAATCAAATTGCAGGTCGTGGTTTTTCCGTTCGTTCCGGTCACTGCAATCACATTCATTGTACTGGATAGCTTTTTCAAAATGCGGGGATCAATCATTCTTGCCAATTCTCCGGACAGGGTATTCCCATGTCCCTGATGCATCAGCTGGATAAACTTTTTTACCCCTCTGTTTGTCAATATTGCCATATACGTATTAATAGCCGGCAAAGGATGTCGACCTCCTCTCATCTGATCTCCGAAAATAAGATCGGCCCGGACAAATCTCAACAATTTGTCCCATTTTTTTAACAGACACATGTATAAAACGGTATCAATTGTTCCAGAATGGTTCTAATGAACGGCAGTGCCTTCAATGACACGTTTCAGGCGGCTTTTAAGTGTATATGCTTCAAGCCGAAACAAAAATACCAAAACATTTTCCGCCGTTTATAATCTGTATTTTTCTTAGTTTGAGAAATCGATTCATTTTTATGCCTGGTTTTTCCCCTGAAGTCCGTTCCGACATATGAATCTTAAATAGCACAAGCAGGCCGGCCTGTACGGATGAACAGATCGTTGCCGCAAAAAGCCTTACACATATTTCATTATCGTCCATGTCATTTACGGAGTCAATCGGCATCTGAAAGATTTTTGTCACTTTCTATCTAATTTCGTCCGCTTATACTGTATCCTTAAAAATCCTTAAAAATTTTCTTTTTTTGATACAAAAAGAGAGCGTCCGTTATAAAGCGGGCGCTCTCTCCTGACTGAAAATCAACTGTTTTATTGTGGAATGACAAGCTGCTGATTCGGATAAATCGTCGTTGAAGTCAGGTTGTTCGCCTGAATCAGCCGGCTGACGGTAATCCCGTGAGACGTAGCAATACCCCAGAGTGTGTCGTTCTTCTTAATTGTATATTTTTGCGCGGGATTCTGAAAAGACAGTTTCTGACCCGGATAGATCGTTGTCGATTTCAAATGATTAATCCACTGGATCTTCTGAATGCTGATGCCATTATCCCGCGAAATGGCCCAGAGCGTGTCTCCGGTACTGACGATATAAGTATTTTTAGCCGCTGTTTTCGTCGTGGAAACGGTTGTTCCGGTCGGAGCGGATGCCGTCGTGCTCGCTTTTGTGCTGCTTGCCGGCTGAGAAGAAGCGGACGACGATGCCGCAGCGGGAGCTGCGGTTGCCGCCGTGCTTTTCTGCGGAAGAGCCTGTCCCTTCAGATTCAGAGTTTGTCCGGCTTTGATGCTGTCTGAAGAAAGCCCGTTAATTGCTTTTAGATTGGAGACGGACACGTTCACTTTCAGGCTGATGGCCGATAAAGTGTCTCCCGTCTGTACTTTATAGGTCGACGCGCTTGCGGCAGATACTGACGATGTCTGCGTCTGCGCGGACGCCGGCTGCTGAGAAGAAGCGGACGTCTGAGCAGCAGAAGACGGCTGGGAAGCCGCTTTCGACTGAGTCGATGCCGCCGGAGCCGCTGTGCTGACCGATTTAACAGCCGGCTGAGCCGCTGCTGCCGCAGTAGTATTTGATGAACCGCTGCTGATCAGACGACGTGCGGTTATATATCTCGGCGCCCAGTAACTTGAAGCACCGCCCCCGAAAATCTGCGTTTCGCGGACGCCGACCTTTTCATTTTCAGAACTGATCATGTAGCCGCCGCCTACATAGATACCAACATGCGTAATACCGGGTGCATACGTACTGAAGAATACAAGATCGCCCGGCTGAAGGTTACTTTGGCTGACGTAGGTTCCGTAATTAGCCTGTGCCGCGGCGCTGTGCGGCAGGCTGATTCCGAACTGGCTGAATACCTTCATTGTAAACCCTGAGCAGTCATTTCCTCCCCAGACATACTTCTGTCCGATGTCCTGCTGAGCAACCGATACAGGGGTGGCAGCCAGGGCATAATGACCGCCAACTGTTCCTGATAAAACGAGACCGCCGACAATCGCAATAGGCAAAGCTGATTTTTTCATACAAAAACCCCTCCGAATTTTATGTTCCAAATTTCGCGTTATACTGCAACACCTGAACCGCTATGTAGTCATTCAGTTCGAATTTCATCGACGGATTAATAGTAACACATTTATCTGTTAATACCGATTACAACTCTTTAACAGTTAATTTATTATAAATTTATTGGTTTTGATATTTCAGAAAACAAGGCAGGAATAATAAGGAAAACGTGGTGTGAAAAGAATTCTTTATGTTAAATCCATTTTTGCAAGTGAAGAAAGATAGATTTCATTTTAAACATTGATCAATATTTATTTTTTCCTAATAATTCCATAGGTACACAAACAGCCTATTTTTCCGCCGATCTCCGATTCGACATTTTATCCGCAAAAGAAAAACGCCCTTCCGCTGTTTCTATTTTAAAACAGAAAACGGAAAGGCGTTCGTTGCATCATTGGCTGCCCTTATTAACAGCCCCAATATTCCGAGTAATTATTTGAACAGTGCTTCATCGCGGCCGGACGGCGAGGCTGCAAATAATCCCAGCTTTTTCAGCTGGCCGATCATGGCGACTTTCTCTTCGTCGTTCAGGCCTCCCGTAATTTGAACGACTGCCTGTTCATGTTCGGGAAAAATTTGTTCCATTAGTTTCCGGCCTTTCCCTGTAAGCGCCGCATAAGTGATCCGGCGGTCCTGCGGACAGGGTACTCTTTTTAACAATTTTTTCTTTTCCAGCTGATCGATGACATACGTCGTGCTGCTGCTGGCGATCAGAATTTTTCCGCCGATCTTCTGGATCGGCTGATCCCCTTTGTGAAAGAGCAGTTCGAGTACGCTGAACTCCGTCAGATTCAGTCCGTGCCGTTTAATATCCTCTTCGATCCGTTTCCTGACCGACTGTGTTGCCCGAGTCAAAACGACCCATAATTTTAATGCGGTATCCTTTTTATCTGGAATCCCTTTATTCGGCTCTTCATCCATTGTCCGTCGTCCTCACTTTTATCTCTAATTCGAGATAATTATATAATGAAACCGGTACAGAATCAAGTGATCGGTCATCGCGGGGTTGAGTGGCTGTGTTCGTCCGTATGTCAAATATCCAGAGGTTCCAGCCGTTCTTCAATGAATGCGCGGCGATCTTCCAGAAACGGCGGAAGAGAAAGGGTCTGTCCGAGTTCCGATTCCTTTTCATCTGTCGCAAAACCCGGCCCGTCCGTCGCAAATTCAAACAGGATACCGTTGAATTCCCGGACATACAGAGACTGGAAGTAAAACCTGTCGACAAAGCCCGAATTCGGCAGGCCCGTTTTTCCGATCGTACCGATCCACTCATCCAGAGCGTCCCGGTCGGCGACACGCCAGGCAAGATGATGGACACTGCCGTATCCCGGCATTTCCGGTGCATGAGCCGTGTCTTCCCGGACTATCAGCTGGGCTCCGTGCCCGCCTTCTCCCACTTCAAACAAAGTATCTTCACCTTCACGGGCTGCTTCCCGGAAATGGAGCACATCCTGCAGAAAGGTGCGGATTAACTCAAGCCGCGACACGGTAAGGGTTACCGTACCCAATCCATAAATCGCATGTTCAACCGGTACCGGTCCGTTTGTCCAGGGAATGCCGGGGATACCCGCATTCTTTTCGTCCGAAATCAATCGCAGCGGGGTACCGTCAAAGTCTTCAAACTCCAGGGCTTTGTGACCGAACAGCATCGTGATCTCCCGGTGGGCAACATGCAGCGCATCAAATCGCCGGGCCCAAAAAGCGAGCGAGCGGTCGGCGGGAACACGCAGAGAAACCCGGGATATTGAATTTGTCCCCTTCCTCGTCGGCTGCGTGCCCGGAAACTCGAAGAAGGTCAGGTCTGTTCCGGGACTTCCCTTCTGATCCGCATAAAACAGGTGGTAGACAGAAATGTCGTCCTGATTGACCGTTTTTTTAACTAATCTCATACCGAGCACCTTCGTGTAAAAGGCAACGTTTCTTTTGGCGCTGCTCGTCACCAAAGAGATGTGATGCAATCCAAGCAGCTGATTCATAGGGTTTCCCTCCTTCAGTCTATTCAATAGTGCATGCTTCGCTTTCTTGTCCCGCTCTTTTTTTAAACGGTCCTGAACGATCTTCGCTTTATGCGGAGTGACATTGTTTCCCTTTTCATCAATGACGGTGACATTGAGCAGATTTTGTCGGAAAGCCCCTCGGAAGATGCTCAGGTATTGCTAGGTATTGCTGCCTCAGCTCATCCCTTTTTTCCAATTCCCGGGCAGTCAGTGTCCTTTCTTTGGCGGCTCCGGCCAAATCGTTGATCTCTTTAAGGAGCTTTTTCATCGCCGGACCTCCGATAAAAGATTGAAACCACTTCGCCGATGCCTGCACTTCACTGTCTGTCAGCTGATGGCCTGAATGGGACCAATATGCCTGTACCGCAGCTTCAGCCTTTTCAAAACCGGCAATCATCCGCCTGGCAGACTCAGGCGGAACGAGCGGATCACTGCTTCCGGCCGCCGCAAAAATCGATCGCCCCTTTAAATCGTGAAAACTGTCCAGAGGGCGATAATCTGTCCCGCGAAACAGGATCGCCCCATCAAAGATCGGATTTATATGATGAAAATGGCTGACGATCATGTTCGCCCCGTTTGAGTAACCGACCGCGACAACCGGCCTCTTGTCAAATTGATGCTCCGCGGCAAAATCGGTCAGAAACCGATAAAGCCGATCCGTTTCTTCTGTTAAATCCGCCACATCAATCTGCCCGTCCGGATAGCGGTTAAAAAACCGGTTCATCCCGTTTTCGGTCCGATTGCCGCGGAGACTGAGCACTGCGGCTTCCGGAGCAACCGTCTCAGCCAGGGGCAGCAGCGAATATTCATCTCCGCCTGTCCCGTGCAATAAGACAAGAACAGGCGACAGCGCCGTTTTTCCTTCATTATAAATGTATCGATAAGTCACATGGTTCACCTCCCGATGATATTGTTATTCCTAATTCATATATCTCTATTTCGAGATAATGGTATCTCAATAGCTATTTTTTGTCAATCCTGTGAACTGGCGTCGGTAGTGAATCAGGTTATATTCAAGAATGAATCAACAGTCCTTCGTTAAGATCAGTGCTCATTCAAAAAAGAGCCGTTGATTCAGACAGCTGTTCCATGATTGACGCACAGATTTGATCAAAAAAATCCTTTACTGCTTCTCTATACCAAAGAAATGAACGGCTACGCAGTTAACGGAACCTGCGCAGCCTCCCGATCGAATTTAGAAAGCCGCATTCCAAGGGCAAACTGCACCGGATCAGATTGCAGCCGCACCGAACATGAGCGGTCGCTCCGAATCGGGTTAAAGGTGCTCCGAAACGTCGAAAAGTTGCTCCTAATTGCCAAAATGCCGCACCGAATTTTAAATTGAACCGGCTGAGTTAATATGACTAAAAAATCGATTCATTTCACCTGTCTTTTTAATTTTTTACTTCAATGCACCAGCCGATGCCGCCCAACATTCGCCTTCGGACTTGCTATCCGGTAATCCACTTCTTTGTAATTAATGAACAGCTATAGATCAGGTTATAATTAAAGGATCGGGCCGGCGCTTTATCATGAACCGGCCGCACATACTGTCATGGGCCGTGCTTCCTGCAAATCGAATGACCATTCCCGCGTGCCGATAACCCGGCTGCGGATGCCTTGGGCTTACGCGCCTTTTGAGCCCACGAAAACCGGCTTGCCATTCTGTCCGGGCAGTCCTTTTTGCTGCCCCGTCGATCCATGATTAACCCTATTTATTTGATTACAGCCTTAACACAGAAAAAACTTAAGCCCATTTTCATCTTTTTTCAGTAATTTTTCATATTTGACTGATATAATGAAGATGTTTGTGGAAAGTGAGGGTTTTTGCTGATTTTTGCAGAGCGGCGTTGCTGAATGATGGGTTTTTTATTTTCTCTGTCCGATTGACAACGCCCGTCTTTTAAAAAAATCGGCGGGAATGGACAACCCGGAAGCTCTTTTCGTTACATTCTGGTTAAAACGCCTGACGGCTGCCGCCGGCGTTAAAACTAACCCAATAGGAGTGCCGTGACATGAAGATTATCGTTGCAGGTGGAGACGGATTCTGCGGATGGCCGACCGCTCTTTATCTTTCGAAAAAGGGCCATGAAGTATCGATTATTGATAATTATTTCAGGAGAAAATGGGACAAAGAGCTGCATTCCAATTCACTGACTCCGATTCTGACATTAAAAGAGAGAGTCGCAAAATGGAAAGAACTCACCGGAAAAACCATCAGATTATATGAAGGGGATCTGAATCACTATGATTTTCTGAGCCAGGTTCTCAGGCAGGCTCGTCCCGATGCCTTCGTCCATTTTGCGGAGCAGCGCTCGGCGCCTTACTCTATGATCGATCGTGAACACGCTGTTTTTACACAGGTGAATAATGTGGCCGGTACGCTGAATGTGATTTACGGTATTAAGGAAATCGTTCCCGAGTGCCATTTGATCAAGCTGGGAACGATGGGCGAATACGGAAATCCGAATATCCCGATTGAAGAAGGTTATATCCGCATTCAGCACGAAGGGCGCGAAGATGTCCTGCCTTTCCCAAAACAGCCGGGTTCGATGTATCACCTGTCCAAAGTCCACGACAGCCATAATATCATGTTTGCCTGTAAAACGTTCGGAATCCGGGCAACCGATTTGAACCAGGGAATTGTGTATGGCCTGCACACCGATGAAACACTGATCGATCCTGCTCTGATCAACCGCCTTGATTATGACGGCGTATTCGGGACGGCTCTTAACCGTTTCATCATTCAAACCGCGATCGGACATCCGCTGACTGTCTACGGAAAAGGCGGACAGACCCGCGGGTTTCTCAACATCATGGATACGGTCCGCTGCATTGAAATCGCGACGGAAAATCCCGCAGATTTCGGCGAATTCCGTGTTTTTAACCAGTTTACCGAAGAATTCTCCGTTCTGGATCTGGCCCGGAGCGTCCAGCATGTCGCCGAAGAAGAAGGAATGCCTGTAAAAATCGATCATCTCAAAGACCCGCGCGTCGAGTTGGAAGAGCACTTCTTTCACGCGAAGAATACAAAACTACAGAAACTGGGATTGAAGCCTCACTTGCTGACCGATGAGGTCATTCGCAACATCCTGCATGCGGTCATCCAGTACAAAGAACGTGTAATCGCTGAGAACGTCCTGCCGACCATCACATGGCGATGAACCGGCGGGAGGATTCCAGGATGAAAATAGCGATCGTTACGGAAACTTTTCTCCCCTCCACGGACGGAATTGTGACCCGGCTGTGCGAAAGCGTCAGATGGCTTAAGGCTCAGGGACATCAGATTCTGATTATCGCTCCCGATCTGGGCGTGTCCGAGTATAATGGGATACCGGTCAAGGGAATTCCCGCTCACCGGCTGTTCTTTTACCGAACAAAAAAATTTGCCCTGCCGCATCCGCTCGTCAAAAAATACCTGGAATCTTTTCAGCCCGATATCGTTCATGTCGTGAATCCGGCTCTTCTCGGCCTGGCCGGCATTTTTTTTGCGAAGCGGCTCGGGCTTTCCTTAATTGCCTCCTATCACACGAATGTGGCCCGGTACATGGATTATTATCACCTGTCTCTTTTTAAGCCTTTAATCTGGCGATATTTCCGTGCCATGCACAATCAGGCGGAAATCAATCTGTGTACATCTCAGACTGTGAGAGAAGAGCTGGAAGAACGGAAATTCCGGAATGTCCGCCTTTGGAAACGGGGAGTGGATCTACAGAGGTTCCGCCCGGAAATGAAAAGTGCGGCCATGCGCAGCCGACTGACGGACGGACATCCGGATAAAACGCTGCTTCTTTATGTGGGAAGGCTGGCGGCCGAAAAGGAAATCGAAAAAGTCAGAGAAATTTTGGAGGCTTCTCCCGGCTTATGGCTGGCCCTCGTAGGGGACGGACCGTATCGGAAAGAGCTGGAAGCTTATTTCAGCCATTCCAATGTCACCTTCACCGGCTTTTTGCACGATCAGGCGCTGGCCGAAGCCTATGCTTCATCCGATCTGTTTGTGTTTCCGTCGACAACGGAAACGCTCGGTCTGGTTATCCTGGAAGCCATGGCTTCCGGCCTTCCGGTGGTTGCCGCGGACAGCGGCCCTTCGCGCGAGCAGATTGAAAACGGAAAAAGCGGCGTGCTTTATGATCCGGAACGCCCCGGCGATTTCCTTCAAAAAGTGTTGTCGATTGTTAACGACGCCGAATATCTCGAGACGATGAAAATAACGGCCAGGCAGGAAAGCATTCACCTGGGCTGGAATAAAGCGTCCGAACAGCTGCTCGGATTTTATAAACAAGTAGTGGATCGTGTGCCTCTGCACACGAATAAAAGAAAAATCATATGATTTAAAAGGTTTGTCGCATGGACGGTACTTTTCCAATTTGAATTGTCTCGGGTCCGAACCAGCGTGCCAGGAGAGGAGGCCCTTCCCTTGTTTCAGTTTACGCAGTTTGTGATCATCGGAATGACCAATGCCGTCGTCGATCTTGGCTCGATGAATCTGTTGCTTATTTGTTTCCCGACTAAGCTGCATCTTCTGCTGCTTTTATATAATTCAGCCGCCTATACTCTGACGATGATTAACAGTTACATTCTGAATTCACGAATCACCTTTAAAAAACATTCCGACCGGACGGCAATACAAAGATTTCATTACATTGTCCAGGTGGTGATCTGTTTTCTCGTGAGCAACGCCGTCTTCATCGGCAGTGTATTCGTTGCCGAGAGGCTCTTCGAAAGTGCGTGGCTCGCACAGAACATCTCAAAACTGATGTCAATGGTGTTGTCTTCCTTAACAAGTTTCTACCTGATGAAGTATTACGTTTTTCATAAAAGAAAATCAAAATCATTATGACAGGCCGGTCCCCTCTCCTCGTTCGAGAGGGATCGGCTTGTTGTTTACCTCCCCGATATATTTTATCCGACCTGGTCAATCACCCCGCTTTAATTAGTCAATTCTAATTAGCGTCTGTTTTCCATGACATCCGTTTCTCTCAGAGCTAAGCAATAGATAAATTCTATTGTACACAAAAAAAATCCAATTAGACTGCGCTGATTGGCGGGTTTACGATAAAGAGTGTTAGAGAAATGGTCGATCATTTCAATTAAACAAATCTAAATGAAGATTGATAGATCGCGAAGGAGAGTGGAAAAATGGATTGGGAAGAGATTTATCACAAGCGGACAATGACTGCGGAAGAAGCCGTCAGTCAAGCGGTCAAATCCGGGGATCATATTTTTGTCGCACAGTCCGTTGCTGAACCCTTTTCACTGACAGATGCTTTAGCGGCCGATTATAAGCGTTTGAAAGATGTTGAGATTTTTCAAAACAGGCCCATTAAAGATTCTTTTTTTATTACACCCGAATCGGAGGGACACATAAAGTATAATCTGATTTTTGTAGGCGGAACGACACGAAAAGCTGTCGTTGAAGGAAAAGCAGATTTCACGCCCATTTTTTATTATGAGCTCCCGGAACTATTTGATCATCAGTATCCCCTGGATGTTGCTTTTGTCCAGGTTTCCCGTCCTGATCAACACGGCCTCGTCAGTTTTGGAATTAACGTCGACTATCAACTGGCTGCCGCCAGAAAGGCACGGATCGTTGTCGCCGAAGTCAATGATCAAATGCCGTTCACCCTGGGCGATTCGACAATGCATATAAAGGATATCGATTATTTTGTTGAAACAAGCCGACCACTTCCAGAAGAACCGGCTGCTATCGCCGATGAAGTCGGAAAAGCAATTGGACGTAATGTTGCATCATTAATTGACAACGGCTGCAATCTTCAGTTCGGATACGGCGCCGTTCCTGAAGCAGCAATCGAATTTTTAAAAGATCGGAAAGACTTGGGGATCTATACCGAAATGTTTTCCGATCATACGCTTGAATTGATTGAATCCGGTGCCGTGACCAATAAATACAATCCCGTCCATCCAGGAAAGGTTATCTCTTCTGTTATTTTAGGCTCAAAAAAGCTCTACGATTTCGTCGATAAAAATAACGATGTATTCATGTATCCGGTTGAGTTCGTCAACAATCCGGTTAATCTGGCGAAAGTGCCTAAATTGATTTCTGTTAATGCCTGCGTCCAGGTTGACTTTATGGGCCAGGTCAATGCCGAGACCATCGGGCCTACCCAGATCAGCGGCATTGGGGGCCAGCTTGATTTTGTCCGGGGTGCTACAATGTCGCCGGGCGGAAAAGCGATCATTGTTTGTCCTTCTACTGCCAAAAAAGGTACAGTATCCCGTATTGTTCCGTCCCTCGATCCAGGTGCGGCCGTGACGACTTCCCGTCACGATGTCAATTATGTCGTGACCGAATACGGCATTGCGGAGCTTAAGGGCAAATCAATCCGGCAAAGGGCTGAAAGTTTAATAAAGATTGCCCATCCGAAATTCCGCAGCGAACTGGCCGAGGCTTTTGAAGCAAGATTTAAACAACCCTACAAGGCCATATAATGCCACCATAAGTGCTTATTAATAAAGAAGAATAAAAGAGCACCGCAACAATTACGCAGGCGAAAGTGATTGTCGCGGCGTTTCTTTGTCCGCAGTTTTCGATGCTTGGTTTTTACAATGCTTGTGGCTTACAAGAGGACGCAAAACAGACTCCTATCTTCCCACTTAAACATACTGTGAAATCAATTCAAACTCTATGTTCAGTAATTTATAAATAAAACCAGGAAGAAATATCCTGGAAAAAGTACGCATGAATTTACATTAAAAAATATCTGAAATTGAAAGAAGAAGGAATGTAAATTTCAGATAATCTTATAGCGATCCGACTCTTTTCCACCATTCATTAACGTTTCAGTCAGCCGATCCCCACTTCTTACCGATTGTCAGTACCTCTGTCCCTTCTTTCCAGTAAACCCTCTTTTTCCAATTTCGAAAGAATATCTCGATACAATTGATTTTTTTTTATTTTACATGTAGCTGACCGGGGCAACCGATCGATTATTTCAATGCGTTCCGGATATTTATACTTCGCAACTTTTAGTTTTTCAAAGAAATTCTGAATATCTTTCAGATTTAGCTTTTGGGTCGGATCATTCAGAACGACATAGGCGCAGGCACGCTCTCCCAACCGCCGATCGGGCATAGGAACGACACAGGCTTCATGGATATTCGGATGGCAGAGAAGTAAACCCTCGATTTCACTGCTGCTGATATTTTCACCGCCTCGTATAATAATATCCTTTTTTCTCCCTGTTATCTTTATATAACCGTCCTTATCCATCACGCAGAGATCGCCGCTATAATACCATCCCTCATCATCTAGTGCATGATTCGTTAGCTCCGGTTCATCTAAATAACCAACAAAAACATTGGGTCCCCGTGAAGCCTCTTCGCCTTGGATACCCACTGGAACGGTGTGGCGAAATGGATCAACGGCTTTAATTTCAACTCCCCGCATCGCCTTTCCGTCTGTATGGATAAATTTATCCATTGGTGCATCGATACCGACCGCTGTATGCGGTACACTTTCAGTCGAGCCGTATACGCTTATGACTTTCAGCCCTGCACCAAGCGCTTTTTTTATCACATAAGAATGGAGTGGCGAACCGCCGCATAAAAAGAATCTCAATGATGAAATATCATATCTCTTTTTCTCCAATGAACGGAGAATATCGTAAACAAATGGAGTAGCGCCAATGATGCAGGTACATTGATATCTTTCGATCAGTTTGAGACATGTATCAGCTTCGAAATGATCCTGAAGAATACACGTTGCACCTGTAAGCAAGCCGTTAACAAAAGCATGATGAAAACCTGTGGCATGCGCGATCGGTGCAGGCATCAGTAGACGATCGAATGAAGTGATATTGAATGAAGCCGAATAAGCGCGCTCGCTGGAAATAATATTATTATGTGTCAGCATCACACCTTTTGGCTCCCCTTCCGATCCGGAGGTAAACAACACAGCGGCCACATCATCGGCACTGACTGATGCACATTCATTCAGCGTATTGGAACAGGAAAGTATTTCTTCAAGGGTTGTCCCATATTCTTTTAGCAGATTATTTCCCTTATTGACAATCACAATGTCTTTCAGTTCCGGTATTTCTGGAATAATCTCATTCAACATCTTACTATAATAGAATTTTCGAAAGAAATAGGGAATAAACATCATCTTAGTCCTACATTTATTGAGAATATGCACCAGTTCATGTCCACGGTAATTAGGCAATATAGGATTAATAACGGCGCCTATTTTAAAGCAGGCAATGCCTATAATAAAGAACTCCGACCATGCCGGCAGCTGCACGGAAATAACATCCCCGGGTATGATACCTCTTTTCTTCATATAAGAGGCGAGTTTTCCCGCCAGATGATCAACTTCCTTAAACCTCTGACAGCTGCCTAGATTATCCCTCACGAATACCTTGTTTGGATATGCAGAAACTGCCATTTGCCAGTAATCATTCAGTGTCGCGTCGCCCCAATATCCATTTTTTCTGTATTCATCTCTTCTCAGATTATTGATTTTCACTTTCAACGATTTAGGCATAATAATCTGCCTCCTACAACTTGCTAAAAATCTCCTCGGCTCTTACCTGATAGAAGTTGATGCAAAACCGTATTTTGCTTTCAAGGCGAGATCCGATGCCTCTGGTACTAATTCTGTAACATCTCCGCCATATTTTGAAATTCCTTTTACAATAGTTGAGCTTAAAAAGGAATAAGTTTTGTCAGCCATCATAAAACAGGTCTCCACAGAATCCGACAAATGATTGTTCGTTTCTGCAATTTGTAATTCATATTCAAAATCAGAGATAGCGCGTAACCCGCGTAAAATAATGTGGATATTTTGTTCTCTCATAAAATCGACAAGTAATCCGTTGAAACTCATGATCACAACATTAGTCATTTCGGCGGTTGCCTGCTTCAGAAGAGTTATCCGTTCTTCCAATGTAAAAAGCGGTTTCTTGTTGCTGTTATTAAGAACAGCAACAACAAGTTGATCAAATATTTTCATCCCTCTTCGCATCATATCCAGATGACCATTGGTTACGGGGTCAAAACTGCCCGGATAAACCGCCCGTTTCTTCATCTTTTATGCTTCTCTCTATTTTCAATTTTTCGTCCAGATTTAATTCAATTTTGGTTTTTAGCTATTCTGTCCCACAGAACGTCTGAGCAATTTTCTGTACCGGTAATTAATAAACAAGCCGCAAAAAACGGCAATAATATTTATGATTAAAGAAAAAACAAAAACCGAATGAATCGTGCCATAACGGAGAATTATCCCGGTAATGAAAGGTATCCCCGCTTGAGCAATACCTGTCGCTGTATCGACTGCTCCAGTAACTTTTCCTTTAATATTCCAGAAAAACTGACAAATTACGGTCAAGCATAACTGAAAAATACCCGCTGTAAAAACACCGATAAAGAAAGCTGCTATCTGCGCTAAAAGGCTGTTTGTCGAACCCATTAAACCGATAGTCGCCAGAATGGATAATACCGGATAAGCGAGTAAAAAAGTCACTGGTTTAATCCCTTTTGCAAGTAAAAAAGTCATGCCAATAACTGAAAGAATAGCTCCGACATTATAAAAAGAAACCAATTTCAAGGATTCACTAAGACCCATTCCTATTATTTTTTGCCCGTAAGTCGGAAGCCAGGTCTGCATAAGATACAAAAGACCGGGCGCTGTAAAACCAATTAATATAAGCGAAGTCCCATCCAGCCAAAAATTAGGTTTCTTTACAAAATGGATATTAGGAGGAGATTCTGCAGATACCGCCGCTGAATTCTTATCCGGAAAAGAGGAGCGGAATAAAAAAACGGCAGAAATCAGAAAAACCAAGGCTATTGCAAAAAATGGAATGCCCAAGAATAAATGCCGATTATAACAGAACACCGTTACAAGCGGCAGGACAGAAGAACCAAAAGATACAATAAGCTTAAGTACAACCGTAGCGATTCCGGCATTATTCGGGAAAAATTCAATGAGGGACGGATACGTGCTCGTGTCCAGGCATCCTATCGAAAATCCGCCGAACAGTGAAAAAAACATCGCCATTTGGTAACTTGGGGATAATGGAACACCTACCAGAAAAACAATCATTAATAAACAACCTGCAATCATAATACGTTTTCTTCCTAAACGGTCCACGAGAATTCCATCAACAAAAACTGTGCACAACCGTCCTAATCCAAATAAAGCAATAAGAAAGCTGATATCTGTGCTGTCTACTTGAAACTGCTTACCCAAAAAGGACATATTCTGCGCAAGTATGATGTACGCCATGCCGTAAAGAAAATAGTCAAGATAACAAAGTGAAGCAGAACGGGCATACCTATGTTTCAAAATATTCATCTATCTTCACCTCTACAGAATTTAATTTGCAGATTCATTAACGAATAGCGTCTGTTGACGTTGTCATGCCTTATAAAAGATCCGATAATAAAAACGTTAAGTTGAATAAAGCTATCCGTTTATCCAACTTAACCATTCATTTTTGCATGCTGCGGATTTTGTTTCTTGTTAATTTCCACTAGTCGCTGTTTTTACTTTAGATGAAGATGAAAATCCGATCACTTTATGGCAGCGATAAGCAATAATCAGCGCAAGAACAAAGCCCGCGACAGAAATCCACATATCAAAAACCATGATGCTCGAGATATTTTTGTTTGACATTTGTCCGGTAATTAAGGGGATCGTGAAGGAAGCAATACTTCCTAAAGTATAGAAGACGCCTGTCATCGTCCCTTTTCCTTTCGGGAACACTTCCGCCATCAGAGTCAGTGCTAGCTGCATCACACCTCCGGCTGCCGAGAAGCCGATAACGAAGGAAAAGAGGGTGGTTACTACCGCCGTTGGATGCAGGACAAGGACAGTCAGAGCCAACATCGAAATAAAGGTGTACACAATCATTAAGTAAGTGGAGTGTATCCTTGTCGCAATTACTGCGGTCACAAATACACACACGATAGAACCAATCGCGTAATAACTCATCAGGGCATGCGCCGCGGTATCACCCATATGGGCAACACTGGAGCCATATTGAGTCAGCCACTGGCTGACTAGGTAAAAGGTTGCCTGAGAAATATAGCCATAGAGGCAGAAGGCGATTCCTTCTATATAAAACTTGGGTTTTCCGATAAACTGAATAGGCGATTTTTCGGCCGCTTTACCTGCCTCGTCTGACACTTGCATTGGCGGAAATTTACGCCTAAACAGATAAATCGCATTGAAGGCAAGAAGCACAATGCAAAGGATGAATGACCAGCCGAACCATAGATTAGCAGCAACAAGGAAGCTGATAATCAACGGCAGTAAAAATTGACCGGCGGAAACAAACGCTTTAATGAAAACATTGGCACTGCTTGCCGCATTAGGAAAGGATTCCATCAGAGCCGGATACGTTCCGCAGTCAAGGAATGAATTCGCAGCGCCGGCAAGAATTCCGAATACAAAGGCAATCCAAATGTTCGGACTGATCAAGACGCCGACAAAGAAAAGTACGTAGATCGAAGAACCTAGATAAACAAACGGTTTTCTGCCGAATTTATCAGACAAAATTCCGGCAAAGAAATAGACAACTAAACGTCCGATGCCTAAAGCCGAAATGACCGTCGCAACACCTGCTAAATTCGTGTTCCAATGCCTTGACAAAGCATCCATATTTTGCGCCAGAATGATGACACCCATTCCGTGAACAAGATAGTTGATATAGAGGCCGATAGCTGTCGGCATATACTTATTCTTCATTACTTTCCATCTCCTCAAGGGTGTTGACACAATTGAATTTATTAAGAACTCTGTAAACAGAAATGTTAAATTTTTTCTCTCATCGTGCTAAAATAAAATTGTACTGACAAATCATACTTTTAAAACAGCATCTTTTTGTTGCTGCTTTTTTTTACGCTTCTATCCGTGAAACGCAGACACCCAATGAAAAGTTCTTCAACTCCATCACGGGGTTTGGCTGGAAAATAAGGATTATCCATTTCCATACACTCAAGAAAAACAGAGGCGGGGTTTATTTAGCCAACCCGCTATGAACGATATCAAGTGCTTTTTTCAAGGAATCGACAGGAATTTGCCCCGGAGCAGATGCTTGATCACCTGAGCCGAAAGTCATAGACGATCCGAATATTTCTCCCGATATACGGCTGATCACTCCAAGCCCCCCCATCGACATTGTAAAGATAGGGCGATCCGCATAATTCTTCTTCATCTCGGCAGTCGCTTCAAGCAAAGTCAGTACATCCGTCTCCTGCTGAGGCATAACGGCAATCTTCGGAATGTCGGCGCCATATTCCTGCATTTTCCGCAAGCGAGCAACGATTTCATCTTTATTCGGGGTCTTCTGGAAATCATGATTCGACATCACAACATACACACCGTTTGCTTTTGCCGCTGCAACAATCTCTCTTACCTCTGTTTCTCCGGCAAAGAGTTCAACATCGACCAAGTCAATCTGATGCGTTTCAATAGCGGTCTTGTTAATAGCAACGTAATCTTCCTTACTGATTTCTTTGTAGCCGCCTTCTTGTTTGCTCCTGAACGTAAACAGCAACAGTTTATCTGTAGAGAGAGAATGCAGATAAGCAATGACTTCTTTTACTGCATCTGGATCGCCGAATTCCTCAAACGCATCGACGCGCCACTCAATGGCTTCGGGCTGCAATGATTTTGCGTGTTCAGCCTCCTCAAAAATTTTGTTTTTCGTTTTTCCGACTAAAGGAATAATAACTTTAGGTTTGCCCTTCCCAATCGTTGTTTTTTTAATCTGCAGTACTTTTTCACTCATTCTCTTGCCCCTCCATAAGATGTTTTCACTGTGTCAATTAAAAACCCATTTGCTGCTTGACCAAATCAATCGGCATTTCTTTCCCAAACCAAATCTCAAAAGCCTTAGCACCCTGAAACAGCATCATATTTAAGCCATTGATCGCTGCTTTACAGCCTGCTTCCTCCGCCAATTCCAACAGTTTCGTCTTGCGAGGGCTATAAATTGTATCAGAAACAACCAGATCTTTACGGAGCCAGCTTGCATCTGTAATCAAGCTTTTACCTTCAAGCGGATTCATTCCCACACCCGTCGCGTTAGTCAAAATATCACACGTGCTGATCTCCTCTTTCAATTTCTCTGTATCTTCCAGCGGATAAAAATGTGCTTTGCAGTTGATATTCTCCATCTCTTCGTTAATAACCCGGACGTTTCTCTTCGCATTTTCTGTAAATTGGTCCTCGCAGTTGAAAATTGAGATCTCGGCCAGGCCATCAAGGGCCGTCTGAATGGCAATGGCCGTGGCAGCTCCTCCCGCGCCGAGCAGTACCATTTTCTTATCTGTAATATCGACACCTGCTTCTTTTAAACCGCGGACATAACCAACACCATCCGTATTATGACCAATCAATTTCCCATTTTCATTAACAACCGTATTCACCGCTCCGTCAAATTTAGCCGCCGGTGACAATTCGTCCAGATAAGGAATAATCTTCATTTTGTTCGGCATTGAAACATTCCATCCGCGAAGGTTCAATGCACGGAAGCCTTTAATCACATCTTCCAGCTGCTCATTGCCGACTTCAAAAGCCATGTATGTGTAATTCAATCCCAGTTTCTTCATCGACATATTGTGCATCCGCGGTGACAGGGAATGGCCAATCGGTGTCGCAATCAGGCCAATTAGTTTAGTTCTTCCGTCAATTCTATCTTCATTAAATTTTTCCACAGCGCTTCAGACCCTTCATCGTATTTTTCATTTATTCTCAATTCCCCTGCAAAGCCTGCAATCTTAAAATCTATTTAGAACACAAGCTGTCTGACTTTGCGGCGGTAAGCCGTATAAATACCGGCAATTTGCATATAACGAGGTTTTATTGCCTCTGCCGAAGCCAAGGCAAAATAGGTGTTGTCGGCAGAAACCGGAACTTCGTCCGTATTCGCATCCGTGATCTGAAATCCGGCTAATTTGGCGACCCTTTCGATAAGAGAAAGATCAGTAACCTTTCCAGTAATATAGCAATCCGCCCGCAATTTTTTCAATGCGGATGCAATCACCAAGGCATTAGCCGCCTCCTCGCCACTTGTCTGAAAAAGCACGGCATCATCGGCCCCCATGGCAAAAGCTTCACGCAACTGGGTATCAGCCGTCTCGTCACCGACAGCAAACGCGATAACCGTTGCACCCGTTTTTTGTTTCTGCCGAAGAGCCGCTTCAATCGCTGCTCTATCGTTTTCACTGATATTCGTACAAGCAATACCGTCATTCTCGAGCTGCTCTTTTTCATCGAATGGCTTTAAATAGACAACGATATTCATCTGTTTAACTCCTTTCCAATCTGTTATAGTACAGGCAGGCCCCGACTGAGTAATCCGAGTCACAAAAGTCAACTTAAATCACGCATGAACCGATTCTTTTTTCTCCTCCGATTTTCTCGGCTTTCTTGTTTTTAATCCCATACCTCTGGAAATAACAATCTTTTGTACCTCATTTGTCCCTTCATAGATTTCCAGCAACTTGGCATCACGCATAAACTTCTCACCTATATAGCGATCGGTATAGCCAAACTGTCCCAGCAAATCTATACAGGCACTCGCGATGTCGTTCGCTGTTTTAGTGGCAAAATACTTTGCTTGAGAAGCTTCAAGATTGCAAGGAAGACCCTCATCCATCATAGAGGCAGCATTATAGGTTAATAATCGCGCACAATCCACCTGTGTCTGCATTTCAGCAAATTTAAACTGTACATTTTGATATCTTGCTAAAAGTTTACCGTTCCATGTAGTGGAATTAATAAATTTCTTGACTTCATCCAGCATGCCCTGAGCGTTTCCAATGGCCTCTCCGGCAACATCGACACGGCCTCCCTCGAGTCCGCCAAGTGCAACTTTCAGTCCGTCGCCTTCCTGCCCGAGAATATTATCTATCGGAATCTTCACATTATTAAGGATAATTTCACAGATAGATGCTTCTCTAAATCCCATCATTTTTTCTTTTTTTCCAATCGTTACTCCAGGCGTATGAACATCAAGAATAAAAGCAGATTTTCCCTTGCTTCCATAGATGGCCGGATCGGTAACTGCAACGAGAATAAAAATCTCTGCCGTTCCGCCGTTTGTCGCAAAACACTTCGTTCCATTTACCAAATAATAATTTCCCTGGCGGATTGCCGTTGTCCGGACACCATTACTGTCGGATCCGGCAGTCGGCTCGGTCATCGAAAATCCTCCCAGCTTTCTGCCCTCCCGCAGAAGTTGCGGCAAATAAGTTTCTTTCTGTTTCTTCGTTCCCCACTTTGCAATGGCGGCAATGGTCGCCTCATTATGGCCGGACAAAATGCCGGCGGTCGGTGTATCGACTTTAGCAAATTCCTCCATCGTCAGGACATATCCTAAATGATCGCCTCCTGATCCGCCAAGTTCCGGTGCCAAATGAAATCCCATAAATCCATTTTCAAAGAATTTTTTCAAAGTCTCATAGGGATAATGTTCTTCACGATCCAGTTCGGCTGCGATCGGCCTGATTTCGTTTTGCGCAAACTGTCTGAGCATCTGCCTTAACAGTTGATGCGTTTTTGAAAGTTTATAATACATCATACCCCTCCCTTTTTTGCTGATTCACATTTTTGCAAACGATTTCACGTTCCAGTATCTATTCCTGTTTAACGTGAGCACACCTGCACTCATAAACTTGTGAATCATCTTACATTTCAATTTTTATCTTTTTCACTAAGATTGTCTAATGCGTTTTTTTACTGAACCAATAAATTATCTACATATATCAATATCGTGAACTTCAAAGCAAGAAACTTATCAGCACGTTGCCCTATAAATAAAATAGCAAGAAGAACGGCCTGCACTTCAGGTGCCGGCTGAATCTATTTTTCGTCATTCCGTTTTTATGTTACTGGTTATCAATTAAAAAAGGCAGGATCTGTTTTTCACGTTCACAAGATTATAACTATTATTTGAACTTTAAAAGTACTTTTGTATGTTTGTGAATAAAGTCACATATTTATATAAATAATAAATTTATGTTTAATGGTAGTAAATAATAAATATTTTTTTAATGACAGTAAATAATAAATGTATCTTTAAGATTAATAATCAATAAACTTAGAAGAGCGTTGTAATCGCTTTCTTTTTCATTATTTGGGGGAGGGTAAATAATAATGAATCTGAATCAGTTAAAATACTTTAGTGTTTTAGCCCAAACGGAACATTTTACCCGTGCATCTGAAAAGTTATTTATTACCCAGCCGACTCTGACACATGCGATTAAAGAATTGGAAAAAGAAATGAATGTTTCTTTCTTTGATAAAGATGGCCGTAATATAAAATTGAACCGTTACGGCAAAGTGTTCTTGCAATATGTGAATGGTGCTCTCGAAACCCTTAAAAAGGGGGAAGGCGAGATGCAGAAACTATTAAATCCAGAACATGGAGTTGTAAATTTAGGCTTTCTGCCCTCGTTAGCAGAAGAGACAGTGCCAGCATTATTGGAGAAGTTCAAGAACGATGTGGTTCCTTCTAATATCAACTTTAATTTCTCTGAAGGGACAACAAAAGAGATCGCCAAAAAATTACTCGCCGGTGAAATTGATGTTGCGCTTTCTTCATCAATTTCGAACAATAGTGTTACAAGCATACCGATTTTTGAACAGGAATTGTTTTTGATTACGCCGGCCAGCCACCCGCTTGCTGATAAAAAGATTATTAATTTCAAAGAAATTGAAGAAGATCCGTTTATTATTTATAAGAAATCGAGCGGAATTCGTCCAATTGTAGAGGATATTCTGCAAAAAATCCATATTGAACCAAAGATCGCTTTCGAGCTTGAAAACGATGACACGATCTGCGGTTTTGTAGCAGCGAAACTGGGCATTGCCATCGTTCCTAAGATTTATGGCATCAATCATTACAACATTGTTCTTCACAAAATTCCGAAGAATTTATATCATCGTTACATCTATCTGAACTATTTGTCAAATAAAGCCCTTTCTCCTTCTGTTGATTTATTTCGAAAGTATGTAGAAAAGATAGCCTGCATTAAATCTACTGAGCAGAAGGTTAATTTACCCGTATAAATAAAAAAGCACGGACAATACCCTGATAGGCAATGGTCACGTGCTTTATCTCTCACTTTATTTTTCCGGACAAGAAGCGGGTTGGGCCGCTGCCAATCAGCCAAAACGGAACTCTACACCAAAAGTGCCGGCGGGAAATTCCCATTTATTAAGCACTGTCTTCCCGCATAAAACGCGGCACGTTCCACATTCTAGACATCCGGCGTAATCAAAGCGAAGAGTCCCGTCATCATTTAATTTGTATAAGGCCGCCGGACACGCATTAATCAGTTTTTTTATTTCTTTTTTGTCAATATTGCCTGTTTTCAAAACTATATGCGGATTGCTTTCGTCTACATTATATTTATTGTTTCCAAGTTTTTGCTCAACATTTATGCTCATAATGCTCGAACTCCCTTAAAAACATCCTTCATGAGATTCATGAGGCCCGCCTTCTTCACTTCGTGCATGATCTTTTTACGAAGAGGTAGAGTCTCCCCACCGTCAATAGTAAATAGATCTTTCATAATATCGGCCGCCAATTGTGGATAATCATTAAAAATACGCCTATTCTCCATAAATTTCGGGAATTTCCGGTATAGTTTCAGATCTTTCATCACAAAACTTTGATCAAGCAGTTCCTTATATTTAGAAAGAGAGGTTTCACTGTAATCCCTTCTTTCTTTAGCGTAAAGAATCGCCTTAGCAGCTGCCTCAGCTGATCCAATTGCCAAATCCATTCCGCGGACCGCATAGCCAATATTAATGCAGAACCCTGCTGCGTCACCGATGACAAGCACACCATTGCCGACAATCCTGGGTACCATGTTCAAGCCGGCCTCTGGCACAAGATGGGCCGAATATTCTGCAGTTTTCCCGTCTGCAATCAAAGGAGCAATTGCTTTGTGTATCTTGAAATTTTCCATCATTTGCGGCAATGGCACCGGTGAATCGCTCAGATCTGAAAGAGTGCAGACGATCCCGAGTGACAGACTCGACTTATTCGTATAAAGAAATCCGCCACCGATTCGTCCCGCCGATACGCTCCCATCAAAAAGCCAGGCAACCCCTTCGCTTTCGCTCAGATTGAATCGATCTTCAATAGTTTTCTTAGGAAGTTCAATAATTTCTTTTACGCCGACCGCAACTTGATCCGGTCTCAGCTCGCTGCGCATGCCCAACTTTTGGGCAAGCAGCGAATTGACGCCGTCCGCCAAAATAACGACCTCCGATTCCATCTCTTCCCCTCCGGCACTTATACCGCAGACATGCCCATCTTTAACCAACAAATCATCTACACGAATTCCCGGAACAATTTGAGCCCCTGCTTCTTCTGCCTGTTCAGCAAGCCATGGATCGAATTTGCTTCTAAGGACGGAATAAGAAGCGGTTCCACGTGCACCTAAGTCTTCCGACTGATAATCAACGGTCACTAAACTGTCTTCTGTTATCATACTGATTTTTTCTGTTGTTATTTTTCTCTCCAATGGTGCTTTTTCAGCAAAATCGGGGATAATTTTTTCCAAACTGTGACTGTACAGACGTCCGCCGGTCATATTCTTGCTGCCTGGATAGTTTCCTCTTTCAATAATCAGGACATCCAGTCCTTCTTTGGCCAGTAGATAACCAGCCGTGCTTCCGGCTACACCCGCACCGACGATGATTGCATCGAATTTATCCGACAAAATAAACACCTCATTTCAATCCAGTTCAGCAAGGCACAATCTATTATTTCAGTGCCGCGCTGATTTCCGGCAGTATTTCTACGAGATCACCAACAATGTAATAATCCGAAACTTTAAAAATCGGCGCATTCTCATCTTTATTAATTGCGACAATTCTTTTCGCATCCCGTATGCCATATACATGCTGGATCTGCCCAGAAATACCGGCACAAAGATATAAGTCCGGCTTAATCACCTGACCGGAGATGCCAAGATAGCGTTCTTCCGGCATCCAGTGAAGATCCTCCGTCACCGGCCTTGAACAGGCCACTTCACCGCCCAAAAGATCGGCCAATTCTTTTGCATACCGGATATTGCCTTCAGAACCGAAGCCGCGGCCGACACCGATCACAATATCTGCATCAGCCAGATTAACTGAAGCCTTTTCTTTTTGTGTTCGTTCCAGCAATACAGGTGAATTTTCTATGCGGGGCGAAAGAAAAGCAACATTGCCGCTGGTATCATTGACAACTTTTTTATTGAAACTCCCTGTGTCTGCCGTGACAATAACGCTTTTGTTCATGGAAATCACTAGCTGTTTTTCGGCAAGTCCGCCATAAATTGCTCGCGAAACAAGCAATTTACCTTCTTCCTGTTTCAGCGATTTGATTTCTGTCAGAACGGGTCCGTCAATCAGCCCCCCCAGATAGGCGGCTAATGTTTTTCCGCGTTTCGTCGCTGATATGAGAATCAGTTCCGGCTTCTCACGAAGTGCAAGCGGTGCTAATGCAACCGCATATTGTTCCCACAACGTTTCTTCCGGTAATTTTAGAAGAGTGACTTCCGAAGCGCCGTACTTATAACATTCAGCTGCTTGTTCAGACGTACCGCCTGTGAAAACTGCAATTTTTTCTCCCATTTCCGATGCTTTGCTGATGAATCCGAAAGCCTCGTTCGCTGTTTCTGTAATGACCCAAATTAATTTCATTTTTCGTCACCTTTCTTTCAAACTTTTTTGCTCAGGAGAACCTTTCTTGTTGACTATTTTTTTGCCTCCGATCATTTAAATAACTTTGTCATTTCTCAAAAACTGTACCAGTTTGACAGCAGCTTCTTTAATTGATGTATCACCATTATTCAACTTTACCTGTTTACGATCCATGATTGACGCCCCTTCTTTGACAACGGCAACGGGAGAAACTCTTTCAGAGGGTGAAAGGCCCAGATCTTCAATTTTTAATTCTTCTGAAGGTTTTTTCCTTGCCGACAGAATTTGCTTCATTCCCGGGATCTTGGGTTCATTGATCTCGGAAACAACCGTCAGCACAAGCGGCGTTTTCGCTTTAACTGTTTCAATTTCATCTTCTAATTTTCTCACAATTCTAAAATCTGAATCTTCCGGACTGACTTCAGAGGCATAGGTAACAAGTTGATAGCCAAGCAAACCGGCCAGCCGAGGACCGACTTGCTGGGAATAATTATCGCTGGATCCCTCTCCGCAGATTACAAGATCCACATCTCCTATTTTCCTAATGGCTGCAGCTAAAATCCTTGCCGTATCTGAACTTTCCAGTGTCTCTGATTCAATGTAATAGGCCTTATCGATGCCGCGGGAAAGAACATCTTTCAAAGAACTTTTGACGCCCTTTCCCACTGTCAGAGAAATGATGTCACAACCTAGCTTTTCTTTTAACGTTGATCCTAATTCAATCGCATTACGATCAATTTCACTGATTTTATATTTTGCACGACTCGTATCCATTATTCTTTTTTCCTGATCAACTGTAATGTCCGTCTCATCTAGCACCCATTTATAGTTTATTAATATCTTCACGTTTGTCCATCTCCTAATGAAGAATCTGTTCTTTCTTTGTTTAAAATCGTTTTTATACTTCGATAGCCTCTGCTGCGATATTCAGGATTAACGGTTTCGTTTGTGATTCAATAACTTTCAATCCTTCCATATCTCTGTAGAGTGTCTCTATGCCCAGATCTCTTGTATACCCGTATCCCCCATGAATCTGAATGGCTTCGCGGCAATTATTAATGCCGGTTGTCAGAGCATGGTACCGGGCAATTTTTGCTACTTGTGCGAGTGGTTCTCCTTCATCTTTGTTCACTGCCGCCTTATAGGTTAATAATCGAGTCGCTTCAATATTGACGGACATAATGCCTATTTTTTCCTGAAGAGCATCAAATGAAATGACCGGACGGCCAAATTGAATGCGCTGTTTCCCGTAAGCAATTGCCTTCTCACGTGCTGTTTCCGATAGGCCTGCAGCAATAGCTGCAATGCCCACACTAAACAGCTCATTTACACCCTGGGCAATCGATTCACCATCGCCTTCTTCACCGAGTAAATTATCTTTCGGTACTCGTACATTTTTAAATGTAACGGTCACTGCTGATAACCCGTCCAGTCCCATTTTTCTGTATGGATCGCTAATCGTCACGCCCTGTTGCACCCTATCGACGACGAACACGCTTAAGCGACCGTCTACTGTTGCAAAAGCAATTAGAAAATCGTTTTTATCCGCATTAATGACAAAAGTCTTCGTACCATTGAGTAGATAAAAATCGTCCTGTTTCTTAGCAACGGTATCAATTGCTATTTGATCGGAGCCGATGCCTTGTTCACTGTATGCGTACGTCCCTGTCTTTCCACCGCCATTCAAGGCAATCAGATAACGTTCCCTTAATTTTGATGAACCCCAGTTGAACAAGGAATAAGCTACTTGTGTACTTTGAATCGCCAAAGCAAGCGCGCTTGAAGCCGAGACTTTCGCCAATGTTTCAAGATTTATAATAAAGCTTAAAAAATCACCCTCAGACCCACCAAAGCCTTCAGGATAAAATAGTCCAATAAAGCCCATTCCGGCTAAATCTTTTAAAAGATCATTAGGATCTTTCTTCTCTGCGCCAGCAACAGTTTCTTCCATACTTTTTCTTATAAGTTCCTGTTCTTCCGAAAATTTGAAATTCATAAATATCCCCTCTTTACAATTATTTTCCCGAGCACTGCATGCCGCCAGATTCATTCGATTCGTTTTACCAGAATTGGCGAATGAGTTCGCGAATTTATTAGAATTAAGAATCTCCCTTTGTTTCATTGTTGCATTGGTCTTCGCTAACGTCTAATGCTCTATTTTTATGAATTTCACAAAATTTTTCATGCATTTTCGATTCAAAAATAAGTGGATCAATCTGATAATCAGGCTAACCCGACAATAAAAGTCAAAATGGCGACAGACTGCATCCAGCATAAAAAAAACCGGCTTCCGTTCAATTCAGGATATACCGGGCAGGCCGTCCCCCTTTAAATCGGGTAACCCCTTAGACGACTCATCGATAATATACCGGGCTTTTGAGAACTGCATCCGCAGAACTTTATCGTGCGCTGCATGCAGAAAAAGAATAATTTTTTTCAGAACCCGTCTTCTTTTAAAATTAAGATATTACCGATACCCAGGATATGGATTTTTCTGTCGTATTCTGTCAAAATAAAATAAGGGATACCTCTCTTATTTCTGAATCTCATGCGAATATTTAAAGATGAGTACTTTTCAGGATACATAATTGGGGCTGTCTCTCGTTCGGTTGACTGAAACTTTGAAATCGTTTAATCAGGAAATAGTCGTCGGCCTTTAAAATCTAAAAGTGTTTTTATTTGCTAAATCAGATTTTATAGATCAATCAGTTTCAAACTCTATCTATCTATTGATAAGCGGAACGGAAAGGGAGCAAAAATGATACAAAAACAATTGGATATGAAATACCGCAAGCCAAACAAAAAACCTAAAAAGAGCCATAGACGTCTTCGCTATACGTTACTGATTCTGGCGATATTGCTTCTCAGCCTGACGGGGTTCGGAGCTTACGCCTATCAAAGACTGAATCCGCAGAATCATTTTCAAAATCTGAAAGCGATCAGCGGCAACACGACAAGCGACTATCAGGCAAGGGCCGGTGTATTCAATGTGCTCCTGATCGGAACCGATGCCAGAAAGGGCGATCCCGCGGGACATACGGATTCAATGGTCCTTATCAATGCCGACCTTAATAAGCACACATATAATGTGCTTAGTATTCCCCGCGACGCAAGGGTTTATCTGGAAGGTTACGGTTATACAAAAATGACAAGTGTTCAGTACGTTTCTCAGCTTAAACACGGAAGCCGGACGGGAATTGTCGACACGGTGAAAACCATTTCCAATCTGACAGGCGTGCCGATCAATTTTTATGCAGAAACAAACTATTGGGGGCTTCAGTATATGGTCGATGCGATCGGCGGCATCAGCATGAAACTTCCTTTTGACGTTACACTGACACACCCGTGGTATCCGGAAGACAAGGGATTGACTTTTAAAGCCGGCACCCATTCGCTCAATGGAAAAATGGTTACCGAAATCGTGCATGAGCGCTATTCACTGCCCGGAACCGATTACGGACGGCAGCAGCTGCAGGAAGAAGCGCTGATCGGCATTGCCAAGAAAATCGTCCAGCCGTCTAATGTGACAAAATACCCGGCTCTGTCAAATTCACTTTCCAAGTTTCTTATTGCGACCAATATGAGCCAGGAAGATATGATCAGCATCGGGCTCGGCGTCAAAAGCGATTTCCACCCGAATCAGCAGATCCATTACCGTCAGGTTAAAGGGGCCAATGGCACGATGTACGACGATGTGCTTCAGTCCTACAACGACGAGGTTGTCCTCGATCCCGGTCAGCTTCAGTCCGTTATTCAGAAATACTTTTCTCTCGATGCTAGCAATTAAACAGCAGAGCCCGTGATCGAGTGAAAAGAGACCTGTTCCGGAAACCGGACTTTCTGCAGTAAACAATCCTATTCCTGCGCTTTTAAATCAAAAAAATTAATAAAACGGAGCGGCGCCGGGCGATATTTTCCAGGGCCGCCGCTTTCTAGATAAATAAAGATCGAGAGAAAATAAACCTCTCGATTTTTATTTTTATTCGACGGATGGCTATTTCGACTGCTTGCATGAGAAAATCCCGATTTCCATTCGGATTGTCGGCGGCGATTCACCATCTTCTGAAGAAAGTCCGAAGAGTTTTCCCGCCAACAGGCATTCAAAAAAACACAAGGAAGGTCCGGATCATTTTCAGATGAATTTTCTCCGGCCTCATCCTTTAAAAGGTTTCTGCTTAAATATCCGCATTCTCTGTTCACAGTTAACAGTTTGCGAACCGGGTTCAGACAAAGTCCGTCACCGGAACTTTGTCTGAACAGCTTTCCTGTTCAGCGGCGCCTGTACGCTGCACCCCTTAGCTTCAGCAATCCATGGGGCATCCTGCCGTCTGTTTTTCGGCCGGATGCCCCTAAAAGCAAATCATGAAATTTTCATGCAGGCTCAGACAGGTTCCGCCCCTGAATCGCCGCGATCATTACAGCGGACCGAAGACCGATTCCGCCAGGATTTCGGCGATGTCTTTCGTTTTAACCGAGTCTTCGATGCCCTTCATTTTCGTTCCATCGGACAGCATCGTCAGGCAATAAGGACAGGCGCTGCCGATAATGGTCGGGCGGACCTCGAGCGCCTGTTCCGTGCGTGCCAGATTCACGCGTTTGCCGGCGTTTTCTTCCATCCACATTCTGCCCCCGCCGGCTCCGCAGCACATTGCGTTCTCCCGCGAACGTTTCATTTCAATCAGTTCCACACCCGGAATGGCTTTCAGTATATTTCGCGGTGCATCAAAAACGCCGTTGTAGCGCCCGAGATAGCAGGAGTCATGGTAGGTGATCCGTTCGTTCATCCGGTACCGGGGCTTAAGCCTGCCTGTCTTGACTAATTGTTCGAGCAATTGCGTATGATGAAGCACTTCCGCTTTCAGTCCGAATTCCGGATATTCATTTTTAAATGTATTGAATGTGTGCGGGCAGGCAGTCACAATCCTGCGGACACGATACTTTTCGAAAACCGCTATATTTTCCTTGCAAAGCTGCTGAAACAAGAACTCGTTGCCTAAACGGCGCGGCGTATCGCCGGAGCCTTTCTCCTCGTTGCCGAGTACGGCAAAATTGACACCGGCTTCGTTAAGCAGACGGACCAACGAACGGGTCACTTTAATACTGCGGCTGTCGTAAGAACCCATGCTGCCGATAAAAAAGAGATAATCGAAATCCGGATTCTCCCGGACCGTTGGAACAGACAGGCCGTCCATCCATTTTGAGCGGTCGCTGCGGCTCATTCCCCATGGATTGCCCTGCCGTTCGATATTCTGCATCGCCCGCTGTCCTTCCTGAGGTACTTTTCCTTCCGTCAGGACGAGATAACGGCGCAGGTCGATGATTTTATCGACATGCTCATTGCCGACTGGGCACTGATCCTCGCAGTTACGGCATGTTGTACAGGACCATATTTCCTCTTCCGTAATCACGTCTCCGATCAGATTCACATCCCTGACATCGCTGCCAGGCGATTGGCCCCAGGAAAATTTATGCCATTTGATCGTCGGTTCGATATCCGTAACCGGCGCAAGCGGAGCAGCGGCCGGAATCGCTGCCGTTTCTGCTGCGGAACGTGCGGCCGCCTCTTCAGTCATTTTTGCCATCTTCCAGGTGCCGTTTCCATCCGGCCTACTCTTTACCATGTGTGCGCCCGCGGTGCTGCCGAGATTGGGTATCCAAGGTGATTTCGAAGTCACCGCCGCCCCTTTTTCCGTCAGATGATCCCTCATTTTCGTGATCAGGTGCATCGGCGACAGGACCTTACCGGTCGCCGCAGCGGGACACATATTTGTACAGCGCCCGCATTCGACGCAGGCGTAAAGATCCAGCAGCTGTGTCCGTTCAAAGTCCTCAATTCTGCCCGTCCCGAATGATTCCGCTTCCTCGTCATCGAAATCGATGGAACGCAGCCTGCCCGCGGGATCCGTACGGTGAAGAAAGATATTGATCGGCGCCGTGATCAGATGAAAATGCTTGGACTGGGGAATATAGAGGGCAAAGGAAAGCAGAATCAGCAGATGCGCCCACCAGGAAACATAGTAGAGGACTGCCGCCGAGTTTGCCGGCAGTCCGGAAAATGCCAGGGCAATGAGCGACGATATCGGAGCATACAAAGCCGCCCCTTCATTCAAGCGCATACGATCAAATGCTAATGTAAACAGGACGGCAAGCATCAGAAAAAAGATGAAGAAAATCACAAGACTGGGCTTCCATCCTCTTTTCAGGCGTTTCAGTTTCTCTCCGTAGCGCCGATAAACGGCATAGGCCGCGGCAATCAGTACGAGGAAAACCGTCAGCTCCTGCGAAAATTGAAAATAGCGGAAACCCGGAATCGGCAAGTGGTGTCCGCTCAGTCCCCTGAAGATAATGTCCAGTGCCCCGAATTGCAAAATAATGAAGCCATAGAACATGACCACATGCATGACGCCGCTTTTTCGGTCTTTGAGTAATTTTTTCTGGCCGAATACTTGTGCGAGCAGCGCCATGATTCTTTCTGTTAATCTCCCGTGCAAAACGGCCGGCTTTCCGAGTTTAATATACGTGTAGCGGCGATAGATGACTTTAACTGTCAGATAGATTCCGCACCCGGCTACGAGCAGGAAGAGGAAAAATTGGATCAGCTGCCACATAGCTCTCAACTCCCATACAGAATAAATGGAATGGATCATGTTATTGTTTTTCCGACAACACCTTTTTGAATGCCTCCGTTAATTTGGGCACTACCTCGAACAAATCTCCGACAATGCCGTAATCGGCAACTTGAAAAATCGGAGCTTCCGGATCTTTATTAATCGCCACAATCACTTTCGATTGCGACATGCCCGCCAGATGCTGAATCGCACCTGATATGCCGCAGGCTATATATAATTCGGGGGTCACGACCTTGCCCGTCTGGCCGATCTGCAGAGCATAATCACAATAGCCGGCGTCGCAGGCTGCACGCGATGCCCCGATTGCGCCTCCCAGAACATCGGCCAGTTCCTGAAGCAGCTTAAATCCGTCGGAGCTTTTTATCCCGCGCCCGCCGGATACAACGACTTTCGCTTCGCTGAGATCGACACCCTCCGCGGTTCGCCGAACCACTTCCTTAACCGTGGAGCGCAGGTTCCTGATTTCGACGTTGACAGGAATGACTTCAGGCGATCTTTCATTTTCTTTCGGCTGAATATTATTCGGACGGATGGTGACGAACAGCTTTTGCTCCGTGAATTTTTTCTTTTGAAAAGCTTTCCCTGCGAAAATCGGACGGACAAAAATCGGATCGCCGCCTGCAACCTGCACATCCGTACAATCCGTGATCAGGCCGAGACCGAGACGGGCCGCCAGCCGTGGAGCGATGTCTTTGCCGATTCCCGTATGCCCGAGCACGATCGCCGCCGGATCCGCTTTTTCAATCACCTGCAGCATCGCCTGCTTATATGCATCCGGCGTGTACTGCTTCAGATCATCGTGAGCAACGGCATACACCCGATCCGCCCCGTATTTTCCCAGTTCTTCCACCTGTCCGTCCCGAATGCCGCCAAACAGGACGGCAGCCACTTCGCCCCCCTCGGCAATCCGGGCGGCAGCCGTCAGACTCTCAAAAGACACATTTCTGAGCCGGCCGTTTTTCTGTTCAGTAAAAACCAACGTCGTTCTGCCCATTTGTACATCTCCCCTTTTACGAAATTAACAGGCTCCCGTTCTGCGCCGGCCCCCTGAAGATAACAGGAACAGCCAGTTGATCGATCAGATGATGGGCCGCAAGACTTCAACCAGCTCTTTAACCTGATCATCCGGCTCTCCGCTCAGTATTCTGCCGGGTTCTTTCTTCGGCGGCAAATAGGTTTCAACGACGGATGTTTTCACTTGGAAAGCGTCCTTCACTCCCAGATCTTCTGCTGAGAGACGGGCAATTGTTTTTCTCTTTGCCTTCATGATCCCGGGAAGAGAAGGATAGCGCGGTTCATTCAGCCCCTGCTGCGCCGTCACAAGAACGGGGAGCGCACTCTCGACGACCTCCGTTCCGCCTTCAGCATCCCTTTCCGCGGTAACCCGGCCGCCTGCTGCTGTCAATTTTGTGACTGCGCCGATATGCGGTATATCCAGCTCTTCCGCTGCCCGGATGGCGACCTGGCCCGAACCGCTGTCAACATCGAAGTTTCCGCCGAGAATGAGATCGGCTGCTTCCTTCCGGGCGAATTCAGCAAGCAGTCGGGCCAAAACGTATTCATCCTCCGGAAGAGACACATCGCTGATCAGAGCGGCCTTGTCCGCCCCCATCGCAAGCGCCGTACGCAATGCACTTTCCGAGCGCTCCGGTCCGGCCGTGACGACGGTCACCTGCCCGCCGTGCTCATCGCGAATCCGAAGCGCTTCTTCAATTGCGTATTCATCATAGGGGTTGATGATAAATTTCACGTCGGATTGATCAATCGTTCCGTTTTTAAGGGTTATTTTCTCCTCGGTATCGAAAGTCTGCCTGATACAAACAAGAATGTTCATCGCGAGTCTCACTCCTTATCCATCTTTTTGTTAAAACCGGACTGCCGTTATTCGGCAGAGCTTGCGCCTGTTTTCCGATTGACTGAAGGGGGCCGCCTTCACCTCCGAATCCATTCTGAATCCGCTTTCAAACATCTTTTTAACGAACAGGGACCGGGCGCTTTGAACCCGGGGACAGTCCCTGAAAAAACGCCCATGTCTCCGTCACAATGTTTTTCGGATCAGGCTTATTGCATTCTCCTCATCATATGCATTTTATTTGTGAATAGACTGATCGGCCGAATCAATGAAATCATCGAATTTTTTCCGACCCGTTCAAGGTCTGCCTAGTAAGTGTTTTCATTTTTTCGCGGTTTACACCTCCCGATCAGCTTAATCTATTCGGTTTTCATGGCGCTTCAGCGATTAACCGTCTAGAATTTTCTGATCGCGGACTTTTCCTTTTGAAAGATAAACGGCGGCCGGGACGATTTACCGGCGACTGCCTGATGGCCGTTCTCGTTCTCCGGAATCTTAATTTTTTCCTACGGGATTTGCAGTGGATCGATTCGATGGATCTGACATTGACGAGTGACATGCCGGAACATTTTATCGATGGGCTGAAGATTTAACAGCGAAAGTCGATCACACGAGAAAACGGCTATTTTCGGAACAGCAATCGTCTGCTTCAGATGGGTAGGCTGTAACGTACGTCCGACTCGACAGAAAGGAATTATGTGATGAAAGTCACTGCACGAATGAAATTCTATAAGCCAGGATTGCATTTGCCGACACAATCCGTGTATTTGTTCATTCGGAGAAATTCCGTACAGGTAGCTTTCTGATTGCATCCAGCGCTCCTGATGCGGAAGCATAAACCGTTTCGCGGACGGAAAATGGCTTCGCCGGGATACGGTGAAGCCGAATGGAGAGTCATCTCCGATTGTTCTCATTTCAGTTTGAAAAAATCATTAAGAATGGGCACCGATCATCGGATGGAAGCGCCCGATGCCGTTCCCGTCAGAAAAAATGCGATTTTTATCAGAGCCATAGGACAGCTTCTGCCTAAGTCAATGATCGATGTTAATCAGGAGATCCCTTTATAGGCGATTTCGAACCAGGCGATCTCGCTTTCCGCAGCATGAAACGTTAATTTTAACGTATGGCGGCCCTCCGGCAGCCTGACATCAATCGTTTCCCCGTTCTCCCGGCTCCGGCCGCTTTCCGTCCCTGCCCTTCTCTGCATCGATTGCCCGATCCGGCGTCCGTCCAGGAAGATCTCGATCCTCCGACGGCCATTTCCTGCCGGGATCCCGGGTGTAAAAGTATAAGTTCCGGTTTTCTCAACAAAAATGAAATAACGCAGCCATTCTCCGTTAGCCGCCCGCACGATTTTTAATCCGGATTCTTCGTCCGTGCGGTTTTTAATGCCGGTTCCTGCGCTCGCATCAAGAAAAGCCGCGGCTTCTATCCGTGCCGCTCCCGCTCCGCCGACTGCGACCGGAATCTGTCTCGGCCGAAATTTCTTAAAGGCCGGTGTTGCCATGATCATTTTTAAAATCGGACGGACATTATTTTGCAAATCTTTTCTGGTGATCGTTCCCTCCTGCAAAGCCATCAGCAAATGTTCGGCCGTTGTACTGCCGAAAGGCATCCGGACGTGATTACCGGCCAGGATTTCTTTTTCAAACGCGGCCGTATTGTTCCAATCGCTGGTCACGACACCATGATAGTCCCACTCATGTTTAAGAATATCAGTTAGAAGATCCTTGTTCTCCGAGGCGCGGACGCCGTTAATCAGATTGTAAGCACTCATGACTAATCGCGGGTGCGACTCTTTGATTGCGATTTCAAACCCTTTCAAATAAATTTCGCGCAAGGCTCTTTCAGACACTCTGCTGTCCGATTCGCGCCGGTTCGTTTCTCTGCCGTTGACTGCGAAATGTTTGATTTCTGCCGCAACGCCGCGGGACTGCACCCCCTCAATCAAAGCCGCCCCCATTTTGCCGGCCATCAGCGGATCTTCCGACCAGTATTCAAAATTTCGGCCGTTCAGCGGGTCCCTGTGAATATTCATCCCCGGCGCCAGCCAGATATCGACAGCATTTAAGACCGCTTCCCGGCCCGCCGCTTCCCCGACCGACCGAATCAGCTCCGGATTCCACGTTGCAGCAAGCAGAGTCTCGATCGGCCAGGCCGTTGTCCGGCTGGCGATTCTTAAGCCGGCCGGTCCGTCGGCTGTCTGAACATTCGGAATGCCGTATTCGTTAAGATTCCCAATGCCCCCGGCTCCGCCGGCCACCGTCGCTTGGGTTCCTCTTGAAAGGCCGATCAACTGATCATCTTCCAATTGCTCAATAAAAGCATCGAGGCCGGCCGACCTCCGGGCAACGTCCTGCAGCATGATTTTGGCCTTTTTCCTATAAAATTCCGGCTTTTTTTCTTCCTTCTTACCGGTTGAATCGTCCGGTTTCTTTTTCTTCTCTTCTTTTCGAATATCGCCCGCGTGCAGCAGGTCATACGATCCGTCCGCCAGCAGGCGTTTCGGCAACCGGACCGGAGCTGCGCATGCTGTCAGCTGCCGGACTATTTTTGTTTCGTTTATTTTGACCGTTCCCTGCACGCCTCTTCGATCGGCATCAGACAGAGAATTCCCGACAAAAAGGCGATAGCTGCCCCTTTCTAGCAGCCAGGCCGATTTTCTGATGCGGCCGGTGTCGTCATAGCTGGCCATATCGGCAATCGGAAAGTTCATCGAGAGGACCTCCGAACGTCCCCGTTTCAATAATCCGGTTTTCTGAAAAGCAGCTAATTGTCTCGCGGCTTTCCCAAGCTTTCCGCGGGGTGCGCTGTAATAGACCTGAACAACCTCTTTTCCGGAGCACCCGCCCGTATTCGTGACTCTCACCGTGATTTTGACGCGTTTTCCCGAAACGTATAGTTTTATTTTTGACAAATTAAAAGTTGTATAAGAAAGTCCGTATCCGAAACTGTAGTTCACTCTTTTATGATTCGGATCAAAAGTTTCAAAATAGCGGTATCCCGTAAAAATGTCTTCCTCATAGTTGACATAATCGCTATGCCGGCCGAAATTCCCGGAACTCGGATATTCGTCATAAGAAGCAGCAAATGTATCGGCCAGCTTTCCCGACGGATTGACCGCGCCGCACAAAACGTCCGCAACGGCATGCCCGCCTTCCATCCCCGGCATCCAGGAAATAAGAAGGGAAACATCGGGAAAGCGGGACATCCAGGAGGTATCGATAACACCGGGAATGTTCAGTACGACGGCGACCTGTTTAAAACCGGCAGCAATGATTCTTTCGAGCGTGCGATTTTCCCAATCGGACAAATAATAATCACCCTTGACCGCGCGGCGGTCGGATCCTTCCGAAGCGTAGCGCGAAATCGTGAAAATTGCCGTATCGGCCTTTTTCACGGCCTTCTTCAACAACTCGTCCGAAAGCGGCATTTCGCCACGGCCGCCCTTTTGAAAGTAGGTGCGGTAAGCTTCAATGATCGGCCGATAGAGAGAAATTTGATTTTTGGATGCCTTGTCCTCCATTCCCTGAAGTAAATTGACGTTTTCAAAGGCATTGGGAACGGACCCCGACCCGCCCCCGTGGAGATGAAATTTTATCTGACCGGCGCCGAAAAGAGCCACTGCCGTTCCTTTCTTAATCGGCAGGGTTTTTTTATGATTCTGCAGCAAAACCATGCCCTCGCCGGCAGCTTTTCTCGAAAGCCGGGCATTTTTCTTCTGCAGGGAATCAGCCCCCCTTTTTCGCAGAATCCCGGCGTTCGGCCCCTTCAAAGAAAACCAGGCCATCTGTTCGATCACCTCGCTGTTCAAGTAAAAAAGTTATCATTCGGATGATAGATGAATACGGAGAAGAGACAGATGAAAAAAAAGGGTGTTAAAATCTATGCGAGCGTCCGATTGTTAGAACCCTGCTTCCTTTCAAACAGCGAAGTTATGCTCCGTATTGATTCCATTTTTTTTCAATCCCGAATAGTTTCCAGATTGCGTAAGAAATCAGCCAGAGTCCTAAAAAAATGACAATCAGTCCATAGCCCATCCAGTTGAAATTCAGGCCCTCAATCCAGCTCCAGAAACCGCCTTTCAGATTCAGCGCTCCCGCAATCATTTGGATTAATTCAATACCGCCGATGAAAAGGGCGGCCAATACGGATATCGCCGTAATCGTTATGTTGTAATAAATTTTCCGGACAGGTGTATCGAATGCCCATTTATAGGCCTTGGACATCATGATTGAATCCAGCGTATCCATGAGATTCATTCCCGCTGCAAACAGCAGCGGCAGAGCAAGAATGCCGGAAAAAGAGATCGTGCTTCTCGATGCCCCAGCGGAAAGAGCAAGCAGTGCGACTTCGGTCGCGGTGTCGAAGCCGAGCCCGAATAAAAATCCGAGCGGATACACGTGCCAGCTCTTATTAATGAATTTTAAAAGCGGACGGAACAGTTTTGAGAGAAATCCCCGTGAAAGTAAAAGATCTTCAAACTTTTCACGGTCAAATCCCCGCCGTCTCAATGCGAAAAACATTTTCTGCAGATCAACCAGAATAATCAGATTAAACAGAGCAATAAGAATCAGGAAAACACCGGAAACGATCGAACCGACCGTACCGCCGACCTGTTCGAACAGCGGCATATGTTTCTCCGCCCAGCGGACTGAGAAGCCGAGTGCCACTGCCATCAGGAACACGACGGTCGAATGGCCGAGAGAGAAAAAGAAACCGACACCTATCGGATTGCTTTTCTGCTGAATCAGCTTTCGTACCGTATTATCGATCGCGGCAATATGATCGGCATCGAAAGCATGGCGCAGGCCCAGTGTATAAGCAACCGCTGCAAAGCCGACCAGCATCGGGTACTGGTGGGCTGAAAGGGTCAAAAACACGATCCCGGCCAGGTGCAGGAATAATGTTCCTGTCATATAGGGCAGCCACTCATAACGGGAAAGAAAATTTCTGTTGTTCATAAGCATTCTCCTCGCAATCAAATCTGAAGCCGGGTTCCGGTTTTCCTAATACGGCAATAAAATTTGACTGAATTTCGCCACTCTTTTCTTTACAAAAACAAACCACGAAAATTGATCGCCCCATTTTCAGAGCCATTAACCTTCGTGGTTAGAACCTATTGTCTTCTATCATTTATGTACCACACACCGGCGCCTTGCCGCTGCGAACTCCCGGCAAAGGCCTTTCGCAAAGATCCGGAACAAGGCTTCGTGCCCTGCATTACAAGATTACCTCATTAGAAAACTTATGTAAACCTGTTTTTACATTTTGAAAAAATCCGCTCCATCATAAAGAGCGACTGGAACATGCCCGGAGCGGTTTTACTGCTTTTTCTTCACAGATTCTTTATAATTAACCCGTATAATATGTATAGAACCGGTGAAGGATAGGCTGAACCGGCCGGAACCGGGGATCATGCTGAACAGATTATTTAAGAAAGGTCCGTGATGACTTTGTATGGATGGAACGGCGGAATGATGGGCGGCTGGGGATTCGGCCTCGGCTGGCTGCTGCAGTTGCTGGTTTTTGTTGTTGTCATTTACCTTGCCTTCATTTTGATAAAAAGGCTGAATGTGCCGTCAAATGCCGACAGGCGAGAAAATCGCAGTGAAGACATCTTAAAAGAGCGCTTTGCTAAAGGGGAGATAACCGAGGAAGAGTACAAAAAAATGAAAGAAGTTCTGAAAGACTGAGCAAACGTCCGGAACCGCGCCGCCCTCTTTTCAAAACGGGCGGTTTTTTTCAGCTCGGCTCTTAAATAGCCGATTAAAAAACAGTGATGAATCCGGCCGCCAACAGAGGCAGAAAAATGTCAGCCCCGCTTCGTAAAACCCGAAGGAGACTGATAAAAGTGAACAGGAAAACTTCTACATGTCACGGGGATGATTCGGAGGCCTGTATCCGGCGGCACGGGCCGGTCCTTGAAACGTTATATTATTCATGATGACGGCAAGCTCTTTCGCCGATTCTTTCATTCCGTTTTCCAGCCAGAGCTGAACGATCCCGAAATCCGCAGAAATCAAGTAGGCGGCAATGTACTCGATCGGGACACTGCTTTCGCCGCTCTGCCATTCTTTTAATTTCAGGATCAAATGTCTGCTCATGATGTCTTTTAGCTTAATATGAAAAGAAAGATCTCCCCTCGGACCGAGTATGACTTTCATAAAGTCCGAATTCGAGCCTAAATAGACAAGCAAGTGTACAAGAAAAGGAATCTGTTTCTCCATTTTTTCATACTGTACCGGGCTATCGTCATTCAATTGTTCCATAGACATTTCGCTGATTGCTTCTATGTCGGCAAGAATTTCCTCTTCACTCTGCCTCAATAGATCATATTTATCTCGATAATGAAGATAGAATGTCCCCCGGTTGATATCCGCCCTTTCCGTCAAATCACTGACGGTAATGGCATCAAAGCCTTTCTCTTCGATCAGTTTTGTCAGAGCGTCCCTGATCATCCGCCTCGTGCGGGCAATTCTTCTGTCTATCTGCTGTCCTGTCATTTTCATTAACCTCCGATTTTTTCGATCTTATTCATGCTGTTGGATGAGGCCATTCCCCGCGGCCGCCTGCGTTTGGCGGATTCGCATCTCATCAGATTTCGCATCCGAAGTGGAGAAAAGATTGTAAATAATGGAATTTTTTTCTCTGCCTGATGTTATTTTATTCGATTTATATTATAATAAACATGAAGATGATTAATCAACAACTTGTCTATTAAAAGACAATTCGTTGAAATTCCAATACTTGAATGGAGGTTGAAAAAATGAACGATGTAGCTGGCAAATGGTTTGGATGGTTAGGCATTATTGCTGGAGTGATCGGATTCTTTGTCGCGCGTTACTGGCTCGGCGGCCTCGCAGTCATTCTCGGAATCATCGGCCTATTTACACCGCAAAAAACATTAAACTGGGTGGCCATCGCTGCAGGAGTCGTTGCGATCATTATCGGTGCCGTTGTCCATTGAAGGAGCAAAAAGATCTTATTTTATTATTTCTGCCGAATGAATGATTCAAAAATATTATTGAGGAAGACTGGGGCACGAAAGAACGCCCCGCTTTTTTTTAAAAGGGAAAAAGGGCTTTTTCAAGCCTTTTTCTTTTACATACGGGACGGCACAACCGTCCGTTTGGATTCAGAAAGCTGAACCCAATCAGGGAAAATTGAACTCGAAAATGAGCAGCGAAGTATCAGAAAGCCGTGGCCAAATGATTAAAGGGCCGATCCGAAATCCGAAAAAATTGAACTGAAATGCAAGAAAGCCGAGCCGGATTCACATTAAACCCGGCTGAGTGGCATAACAAAAGAATTGATCATCCCTATTCTGTTTTCTTGATTTTATGCAAGTCCGGCATCTGCACCTTGAATCGCCGGTCCGGCGGACTTAGTTGGTCTCTGGGCAGAGAATACCGGGTCAGGCAGCCGGTCTATCCGAATTTTCTTCTAAAATGAGCGAGCGCCAGCAGCGGCCAGATAAGATCGTAACTGTGATAATGAATGTAGAACGCACCGGCCATCCCCCTTCCTTTCGGATAGTCCGCCGTCCAGTCCGGCGCTGCACCTGCAGCGATGAGAAATTGGATGCCGCGTTCTATTTCGGGCGTCAGAGCGGCGGAACTTGAAATCAACGCATCCAGCGCCCAGGCTGTATGTGTCCGCGTGCTGGCCCCAAGCGCTGTATAATGCTTGTTCACGTCGCTCTTGCACGATTCGCCCCAGCCTCCGTCGGGATTCTGGATCCTCCGCAGCCAGCCGGCCGCTCTTCTCACCGCGGAATGTTCCGGTTTCACGCCCGCGGCAGTCAGGCCGGTCACGGCCCCCCAGGTCCCGTAAATAAAACAGATGCCCCAGCGGCCGATCCAGGAACCGTCTTTTTCCTGGTTGCGGAGCAGCCAGTCGATTCCCCGTCCGATCAGAGGATTCCGGGTGTCAAGATCGGTACATTCTCCGAAAAAATTCAATGTTCTTCCCGTCAAATCGGGCGACGACGGATCAAGCAGAATGTCCTGCGGCTGCTCAATCGGCAGCCAAACCAGATACGGTTTGTCAATTCCTTTTTCAAAGGCCGGCCATCCCCCGTCGCTGTTCTGCATGGATACAACCCACTGGATCCCCCGGTCCCACGCCCGGCGAAATGTTTCGTTTTCGCGGGCGGAAAATCGAATCGACCGCAGGACGGCAGCCGTGTCATCGACATCCGGATTGATCGTGTTTGCGTCGGAGAATCCCCAGCCTCCCGGCCGCCCCTCCGGATTATGGATCGCCCAGTCGCCGAATTTCGCATGCCGGCGCTGCCATAAATAGTGATTCGCCCGGCGGATCACTTCCGACGAATCGGCAATGCCCGCCTCCTGCAGGGTACTGCCGATCAGAGCCGTGTTCCAGACGGTCGCCGTCGTATATTGAACATGCGGATAGCCTTTAATCCGGCAGATCATTGACTTCAGACCGCGGACCGCTCTTGAAATAACCGGATCTCCTTTTGAATACCCGCGGGCCAGCAAGGCAAAGACCATAAGGAACGTGGCGCTGAAGTAGCATTCAAGTGTTCCGTCCGCTTCAATCCTTTTCAGCATATAATGCTCCGCCTGTTCTAAAGCGTCTGTGTGTACCGGCTCGATCTGACTGGAAAGCACCTGTATGCCCTGCCTGATCAGAGCGAGTATCGGCTGCCAGGGATCGGAATCCGGAAGATCGGCGCCGGCTACCCCGTCCGCATCCAAATCCGACAAATCGGGTGTCATGCTCGTCTTAACATGGTAGCGTCTGTCCGAAAGGATCAGTATCGGTGCAAAATTGGCCCGGGTAAATACAGATAAATCAAAAAAACTGACAGGAAAAGAAGGCGGGAGAAGGATGGCTTCAACCGGAATCTGAAAAAGATCGGACCAGTCGTACTGCCCGATAAGGGCCAGCATGATTTTTGTGAACGTATTTGTTTTTTTCAGACCGCCGTTGGCACGGATAAAATGCTTTGCCGCCTGAATGCGGTCATCGTCCTTTGACCGATAACCGGAATAAAGCAGTGCCGTATAGGCTTCCACCGTCGCCGACAGATTTCCGTCCGTCTCGTCATAAAACAATTTCCACGAACCGTTTCTCTCCTGTTTCTGCACAATGCGTTCAGCCAGTGCCTGAATCAAAGACTCCTCTCTTATTTCCAGCGACCGAAGTAAAATGATAAAATAACAATCTGTGACAATTCCCGTTTCAAAAGGATAGTTCCATGATCCATTCGGCAATTGATCTCTTATTAAAATACGGACAATCCGACTGATTTCGGCGGACACATCGGCTGCCATCCTCGTCATCCTCCCCTTCCGCAAAGATGCTTCTATAAGCATATTTTAAAAAGAGGAAGGACATTCATCCAAACGGGAATGGGAAAGCATCCTGTGCCGGGTGCCGCCGATTGATTTCCGACAGGTCAGGTTTTATACCGCAGGTGCTGTCTGAAGGAGAAAAATGGGTACATGGCGAATGTTACATGAAGTACGGCCTGCAATAGAATTCTCAGAAAGCATAGATCCGGAGAAAATTTTTCAAAACACTATTTTGGGAAAGGGCAGAAAATCGTAAAGGGCTGATTATGTGAAAAAAGAGGCTGTTATTTTTCATGAGCTTCAGGGATTCTGGAATTCACCGATCCTTTTTTGGCCGGTTATTTTGATCGCTGCCTCTGCCTGGATTACATATTTTCTGCAATATCTTTTTAATATCAGCTTAATCCGCAGTACGTCTGCACACGGGCTGTTTATTTATTGGCTGCTCCTCGGCATTTTATTGCCGCTCCTGCTATGTACGCTGACATTCGCTATAGAAGTACGAATGGATGGCCTGTATATTCGATTGTTTCCTCTCAACATGCACTACAAAAAAATTTCCTATGAAACCATTGCCTACTACTATCCGGTTCATTATAGTACGATTGCACGCTTCGGAGGAATCGGCATCCGCGTTAACTTACAGGGCGAGAAAGTATATAATTTAGGGGGAAATAAAGGAATTGAGATTGGGCTGACAACAGGGGAAAAAATAGTCATAGGTACAAATCAGGATGAAGCACTTAACAGGGCAATAGACAAAGTCAGGTTTAGGTAAAAATTTTTCGGGAAAATTTTCGCTCAAGTCACATTTATAGAAATCGGGTCTGATTTTTATTAGAATAGGAATATTGATAAACAGGGGGTGCCGAAATGGCTTCGTTAATCGATAAAATCAATGCATATAAGGCTTCTTCCGACAGAAAGGCATCGCCGGAGAAGAAACGGATTCATGCGCAGGCTACCAAAGAACTGGAGGAGTCCGGCATTGCCAAAGGCCTGAAAAAGGGTGATCACGCCCCCGATTTTACACTGCCGGATGCAACCGGCCGCGATGTCTCTTTGTCGGATCAGCTTGCCGAAGGCCCGGTCATCCTATCATTCTACCGCGGCGGCTGGTGCCCTTACTGCAATCTTGAACTCAGAGCCTACCAGCGGGTGCTGCCTGAAATTAAGAACGCGGGTGCTGAACTGATCGCCATCAGCCCTCAGACACCCGATGCTTCCCTTTCAACCAAAGAAGAAGACGAGCTGGATTTTTTTGTTTTAAGCGACGAGGGCGGAGAAATAGCCAGAGCGTATGATCTGCTCTTTAAGCTGCCGGATGAACTGATCGAACTCTACAAAAAATCCGGGATCGATCTGCCCGCCCACAACGGGAACGAGAGCTGGGAACTGCCGAAACCGGCGACTTTTGTTGTCAATCGACAGGGAACAATCGTATTTTCCCATGTCGATTCGGACTATAAGAAGCGGACAGACCCGGAAGAAGTCATCGCTATTATCAAAGCCCTGCAATAACGATTCAAAACGGATCCGTGTCTCCCCCAAATCAAGAGTCGGGGGACTATTTTTTACCAGAATTTTTAAACTAGTGCTCCAAACAAAACACTATAAGTGTGAACCGATAAATACAACCAAGATGTGCCGAAACGGCACGAATCAGCGGCCTTTCGTAAAAATAAGCAGCCATTCATAACTGACGCATAGATTTGTTGGGAAAAAGTTCTTTACTGCTCCATAACAAAAGGAAGGAACCACTACGCAGTAAACGGGATCTGCACAACCGTCCGATCGAATTTAGCAAGCTGCGCCGAAGCCGAACGGTCGCTCCGAATCAGGTCAAGGCCGCTCCGAACCCGAGCGGTCGCTCCAAAATCCAGATTGAACCCGGTGAATCAACATGATTAAAAAGTTCCTCCTTTCCATTTAGTTCTTTCTTTTATCCCTATTGATTTTATTTACAGTCCGGGTGCCGTGCACGATCATTCGCTCTCAGCAATTTTATTGACACGCACACGCGGCAGAAACGGCTATCTAACTTCGACTGAATAGCTTTTAAGACTTCGCGGAAGCATGCTTCCCTTTCATAGATAAAATGAAAATCGTACTCATTACAAAAAGCGCTCCGACATAATCATAAAAGCCGAAAGAAACGTGGAGCCAGATCAGCGACAGCAGGGCAGCGGACAAGGGTTCAGCCGTTGCGAGCACACTCGTTTCGGAAGCACTCAAATATCTCAGGCTTTCCAAATAGCAAACGAAGGCGATCAGTGTCCCGAAAATAATGATAAAGGCAATAGAAACGATTGAATGAAAGGTAAATTCACCGGCAACCAGCCAGGGAGGATGAATAAAACTTAAACCCGCTCCTCCGATCAGCATGCCCCAGCCGACAACAACGACGGATCCCCATTTTCTAAGAAGCTTCCTAGGCTGGAGCGTGTAGAAAGCAGCAGCAAAAGCCGAACACAGGCCCCAAAAAAGAGTTAAGCCGGAGACCGACAGCCGGTGAATACTGCCGTGAGTCACTAAAAAGAACGTTCCGAGAACCGCCAGAGCGACAGCGATGATTTCTCTGAATCCGGGCAGTCTTCTCAGATTAAACGCCAGATAACAAGTAATGATCACAGGTCCCAGGCTTTGAAGAACCGTTGCCGTCGCCGCATTGCTGTTTTTAATCGCAGCAAAATAAGTATACTGTACACCCGGCATTCCCAATAACCCAAACAGAATGATGCTGGCTCTTCCGCTTTTATCCTGCCAAATGCCCCAGATTCTTTCCTTTTCCTTCCTATAGTAAAGCCCCAGAAGCAGGAGCCCTGAGGCCAGTAGCCGAAAGACGGTCAGCCACTCCACATTTATTTTTGCATTCTGAAATAAAAATTGAGCGGCGGTGCCGGAGACGCCCCAGAGAATCGCCCCTGTTAAGACAAGGGCAACGCCCCTGGCTCTGGAATAGCCGCCGTCTCGGTATAAAATTTTTGTTTCCGGTCTTGCCATGATCATCCCGTCTTTACCGAACTAAGTGATATTTTCTGACTATCGTATTAAAAACTCTGCTTCAATGTTGAAAACATAATACAATTATATTGATATATAACGTTTTTTTCTACAAATATATTAACCTATAATAGTGTTATATTGACTGAGGCGATAGCATGCAGAAAAAAGAGATATTGATTGACGAAAATCACCGGGAAACAACCCTGCACGGGAGTTATGAATTCCCGATGGCTGTTTATGTGGATCAGCTCGATAAAAATGCCTTAGGGTTCGTCAACTGGCACTGGCACGATGAAATTCAGTTTTCACTGGTAACGAAGGGAGACATGGAGTTTTGCGTTAATCAAAAGACATATGTCTTAAAAGCAGGACAGGGCATTTTTATCAACAGCGGATGCCTGCACAGGTCAAAGCCGGTATCAACGCCCGACAGCACGTTTATCTGCCTGGACGTTGCCGTTAAAATGCTTTCCTTCTTTCAAGGCAGTGCCATAGAACAGAAGTATGTCAAACCTTATCTGAAACTTGAAGGCTTTTCAGCGGTCACATTAGACGATCAAGTGGAATGGCAGAAAATCATACTGACAAAAATAAAGGAAGTTTATCGACTTTACACGCAAAAGAATTATGGATACGAACTCGATATATGTATCCTATTAGCGGCTGTCTGGAGGCAGCTTATTTCTAAACAGGATGAGCTGAAAGCGGATACGAATGCGAATGAGCCGATCAACCAGCAGAGAATAAAAACAATCATGTCCTATATACAGACACACTATATGGAAAAAATGACACTTCAGGAGATCGCGGCAATCGTCCACATCAGCAAAGGAGAATGCTGCCGCTTTTTTAAGCGGACGGTCAAATGCACGGTGTTCGATTATATCGCAAACTGCCGGATCAACAAAAGCATCGAGCTGCTGCGGACAACCGATCTGACGGTCAGCGAGATTGCCGGTTTTGTAGGATTTGGAAGCACAAGTTACTATATTGAGCGTTTTAAGAGGCAAGTTTCGTGTACACCGAGAGAATACAGAGTGCAGCACGTCAATTTACCCATAGTTCAGTGACAGCGTCCTTACCTGATCAGATGATGGATCCTATACGGCTCTGCTCATAAAAGGAAGCGGGTGCAATGGATTTTATACAGACGGCGCTTCTCGTTTCCAATTCTCCGGTCACCTTCAAAAAAGCGGAAACAGATCGTACGGAAACCCACTGCGCATGGCGGATTTCTTACATTCAGCTCAGCTCTCAGCATGAAAACAAAAAATCAGGCTTTTGCATTTGATCGTTCTTCATCCAGCACTTTTTCATTTGCGGATCCTGTCTTTAGCAGGAGCAGAGACAGCGTAATCAACAGGAAGGCGGTTCCCGACATAAAAGGAATCGTAACGAACCCGAAGACAGAGAAATCCTGGCTGGTACACGGATCGGCAAGTGAACAGGTCCGGACATAATACAGGTTGGGAAAATGCTGAATCGTAAAATGATAGGAGGCAATGATGAAGCCGAGGATCGAAATGGGCAGGACATACTTTCTGATTGAAAAATCTTTTCTAAAGAAAGCGATTCCGAGAATGATCACGAGCGGATACATCAGGATCCTTTGATACCAGCAGAGCGTGCAGGGAATAAAGTGCCTGATTTCGCTGAAATATAAGCTTCCGAAAGTGGCGGCGACAGCGATCATCCACGAGAAGAACAAAAACAAACGATTAGATAAATACTTTCTGATCACAAAAAATCATCTCCCCATGAAAAATCCCATCTGATCGGCGTCCGAAATGTGAATCGATCCGATCTTCTCCCGTTCGTACAGCATCGATATCTTCATTTTACAATGTTCTATTGAATTTGCACGTAAAGAGAACGCCTGATTCGGAGAGATGATCCAAAGTGACACCCTTCTTCTCATGTATCGAAAAATCCGATTCATGATAGATGACGCAGATTAAAATGGCTAGAAACCCGGCGCGAAAGCGAATACTCGCTTTCGCGCCGGGTTTCTATGCCTTGACAATCTTCCGGACAGGCTGTATCTTTTTTAATTGAGATAATCCTCTTTTTCGGCGACCCGTCTGCCGATACGGTTTTTTACAGTCAAAGAATCAAACGGTGGCCGGTGTGTTAATTTTTCTAAAACAGCCAGCCGCTGAAGCAAGGAATCCCCTTCTTCGATATGGACCAGCGTTTCTTTAGCAAGGTCCCCTATCTTGTCAAATCCTTCATTCACGAACACACGCATCATATCGAGCGCATTTCCCGCTTTTTCCTCTCCCAGCTTCTCAAGACGTTTCAGAGAACGCAGAGAAACGCTGTCTATGGCATAAATCCGGATAATCATATCACTAAGGCAGGCCAGCACCTGCTGCTCCTGCTGCAATTGGCGGTCGTACTTCCTTATGGCCAGCCCGAGAACATATAAAAAGATTTTTTTCGCGGAAGATATAAGATCTGCTTCCGGTTTTTCGCTGCCGTTCCCCGTTTTTTTCTGCAGCAGCTCGTGAATTTCAGATTCCAGCGTGCCCAGCTTTCTGAGCAGCGGCAGTTCGCCCTTTTCCGCTTTCTTCAGGAGAGTGCCGATAATCAGCAATCGATTAATCTCATTTGTTCCTTCAAAAATGCGGTTGATGCGCGAATCCCTGTAAATGCGTTCGATCTTATAATCCTGGGTATAACCGTATCCGCCATGAATCTGCAGACCTTCATCGGCAATAAAATCCAGAGCTTCGGAACCGAATACTTTGTTGATAGAGCATTCGATCGCATATTCGGACATCCCCCTGGCCGACTTCAGACCCGCGTCCGGACTGCTGTAATCCAGATCCTTCAACGATTGATCAATCAGTCCGGCCGTACGGTAAACCATGCTCTCCAGCGCATAAGCCTTTGTGTTCATGTCGGCAAGCTTCTGGCGGATGATCGGGAAAGCGGCAATCGGCTGCCGAAACTGTTTGCGCTCATTGGCGAATTTGGCCGCAAGTCTGATGGCTTCCTTCGAGGCGCCAAGCGCCCCGGCGGCCAGTTTGAAGCGGCCGATATTCAGGATATTGAAGGCAATAATGTGCCCCCTGCCCGGTTCGCCGAGCAGGTTTTCGACAGGCACCCTGACGTCTTCCAAAATGACCGGCCGGGTTGAAGAACCTTTGATTCCCATCTTCTTTTCTTCCGGGCCGAGGCTGACGCCTTCCATCGTCCGTTCAACGAGAAAAGCCGAAAAATCCTTTCCGTCGATTTTGGCGTAGACGGTAAAAAGATCGGCGAATCCTGCGTTTGTGATAAACTGCTTTTGTCCGTTCAGGAGATAATACTTGCCGTCTTCGGAAAGTTTTGCTGTCGTTTTTGCGCTGAGAGAGTCCGAACCCGAAGACGGTTCCGTCAGACAGTAGGCCGCCAGTTTCGTACCGTTTGCTAATCCGGGCAGGTATTTTTCCTTTTGCTGTCTGTTTCCGAAGAAAACAGTGGGCAGCGTTCCGATCCCTGAATGCGCCGAAGCGGATAAGGAAAAAGAGGAGCTCCGGACCAGTGATTCGGTGATTAAAGTCGAGCTGACTTTATCCACTCCCAAACCGCCGAAAGATTCTGGTACATCCGCACCGAGCAGGCCGAGCGCCCCTGCCTGACGCAGCAATTTTACGGTCAGATCATAATCGAGACTTTCAATCTGTTTGTCGTTCGGAATGACCGATTTCTCCACGAAATTCCGCGTTGTTTCCGCAAACATGCGCTGTTCTTCCGAAAAATCTTCAGGCGTCAGCACATCGGCCGTGCCCGTTTCTTCTATTAAAAAACGGGCGCCTGTTCCTTCGCTTTTCAAAACCATCTTCCAACTCTCCCTTCATTTTTTGAACGGCAAGTCTGACGCAGCGGTAAACGGTTTGACGTATCAGGAAGCGTGCACTTCAAAAACACCGGCCGCACCCATTCCGCCGCCGATACACATTGAGACCACGCCGATTCCGCCGCCGCGCCGTCTCAGCTCATAGATCAAGCTGGAGGTCAGTTTGGCGCCCGTACAGCCGAGCGGATGGCCCAGGGCAATCGCGCCGCCGTTTACATTGACCTTTTCCTCGTCGAGCTGCAATTCGCGAATGACCTGCAGGCATTGAGAAGCAAACGCCTCATTGATTTCGAACAGGTCGATGTCTTTCAAAGCCAGGCCGGCTATTTTCAGTGCTTTAGGAATAGCTTTGATCGGACCGATGCCCATAATTTCCGGCTCCACGCCGGCAACCGCAAACGAACGGAACGTAGCGAGCGGGCTCAGGTCCAGGGCCTCGGCTTTTTCTTTGCTCATGACGACTGCGGCGGCGGCGCCGTCGCTCATTTGTGATGAATTACCGGCAGTCACCGAACCCGAAATTGAAAAGGAAGGCCGCAGATTCGCCAGTTTTTCTGCAGAAGTGTCCGGCCGCACTCCTTCATCTTCGCTGAATGTGAAGGCCTTATGCCATGGGCTCCCATTTTCATCAATTCCTTTTAACTGAGTATGGACAGGTGCAATTTCTTCCTTGAATTTCCCGTCCCTGAGGGCGGCGGCGGCCTTTCTGTGGCTGGAAGCGGCAAACCGATCCTGATCCTCGCGGCTGACCCCGAAGCGCTCCGCTACATTTTCCGCCGTATGGCCCATACTGATGTATATTTGAGGCATCTCTTCCTCAATTCTCAAGTGGGGCGACGGCCGGAAGCCGGCCATCGGAACGTGGCTCATGCTCTCCACGCCGCCGGCCACGACGATATCCGAATGGCCGAGCATAATCCGTTCGGCGGCAAACGCAATGGCCTGCAGCCCCGAGGAGCAGAAACGGTTGACGGTCAGCGCCGGAACAGATTCCGGATAGCCGGCGTAGAGCGAGATGATGCGGGCAACATTCAGTCCCTGCGGTCCTTCCGGCATGGCGCAGCCGAGGACAATATCCTCGACGTCCTTCTTCTGCAGTCCGGGTGCACGTTCGATCACGGCGTCCAGAACCGTCCGGCCAAGGTCTTCCGGCCTTGTCTGCGCCAGACTTCCTTTTTTCGCTTTGCCCACAGGCGTGCGGGCCGCCGCGACAATGACGGCTTCATTCATTCTCTCCACCTCTTTCATTTCATCGTGAATCGTCAGTTTCGCAGCGGCTTGCCGCGGACGAGCATATGGCGAATCCGATCCTGTGTTTTTGTTTCGCCGCACAAGCTGAGAAATGCCTCCCTCTCCAGATCGAGCAAATATTGTTCCGTCACCGAGGCGCCGGGCGGAACATTTCCGCCTGAAAGAATGTGAGCCAGCTTGCCGGTAATGGTCCGGTCATAATCGCTGATATAGCCGCTCCTGCGCAAGTGGTCGGCGCCCAGAAGCAGCAAGGCTTTCCCGTTTTCGCCGACGACTTTGATCTTTTCTTCCCTGGGCGCTGCATAACCGAGGGCATCCAGAGATAAAACCGTTTTCTTGGCCTCATAAACCAAGTGATCTCTGTTTGCAATCACGCGATCGCTTTTTCTCAGCCATCCGAGATTTTTCGCTTCATAGGCGCTGGCCGATACTTTTGCCGCTCCGATCATTTCAAACGGCCTGTTTATAAACGGCTGCAGATCGGCCTCCGGATAGCCTTTAATGACTGCTGCGGCGCGGGCAGCCATCTCCTTGCAGCCTCCTCCGGCTGGGATGAGGCCGACCCCCGTTTCGACCAGACCGGCGTACGTCTCGGCTGCCGGATTGACCTGATCCGCAGCGAGACAGATTTCAACACCCCCGCCGAGTGTCATCTGATGCGGCGCGGCGACTACTGGTTTTTCAAAATATTTTAATCGCAGCAGTGTACTCTGAAGAGCTTGAATCATTTTGTCGATGGCCGGCCAATCTTTTTTCTCCGCACTGCCGAGCAGCAGTTTGAGGTCGGCCCCGACACAGAAATTTTTTCCTTCATTGGCGATCACGAGTCCTTTGAAACCGCGTCTGACCTCCTCCATGCTTTTCTCGATCATTTCGATGATCCCGTCGCCGATCGCGTTGTTCGGCGAATGAAATTCCAGGCAGGCGACGCCGGCTCCAAGGTCGATCAGGCTCGCATCCCGGTTGGACAGGACGGCCGGATTCCGTTCCTTCAAAGACCGGAGCGAGATAGATTCCGGATCTTGCTCAAGCACCGCGTAGCGCTGTCTCCGCGAGTGTGTTCCAACATCTGAGCTGTATGCTTCCGATCGATCGCCGTGCTGAACGGCAGGCGCATCGGCAACGGCCTGGAAATGATAGATTCGCCCGTTCTGCCATTTGTAAAATGAGTGATTGCCCGCGGTGATCCATTGTTTCACCCATTCGGGTATCGCGAGTCCTTCCGCTTCCATACGTGATACGGACGCTTCAAGTCCAATAGCATCCCAGATTTCGAAAGGGCCCAGTTCCCAGTTGAATCCCCATTTCATCGCCCGGTCGATTTCGACAATAGAATCCGAGATCTCATCCAGCTTTTCCGCCGAGTAAAGCAGCACTTTTTTAGTTGCATTCCAGGCAAGCCTCGCGTACCGGTCTTCCCCATTAATTAAAGTCCGGATTCTTTCCCCGGCTTCTCTGATTTTTCCGGCCCTCGCCAGAGTCTCGGAGTCAATCTTCCGCCGCGGTTGATATTCCATGGAATCGATGTCCAGAGCCAGGATCTCTTTTCCCCTCTTTGTCGGGATGCTTTTATAGAAACCCTGCCCTCTTTTAGCGCCGTTCCAACCGCGGGCGACCATTTCCCGCACGTACTCTGGAACGTTAAAAACGGCTTTCTCTCCTTCGTCGGCAACATGATCGTGTACATTCTGGGCAACATGCACAAAAGTATCGAGGCCGACTACATCGAGTGTCCGGAGGGTGGCGCTTTTGGGGCGGCCCAATGCCGGACCTGTTACGGCATCCACTTCATCGACGCTGCAGCCCGCTTCCCGCATCTCCTGCAATGTCACAAGCAGGCCGTACGTTCCGATGCGATTGCCGATAAAGTTCGGCGTATCCTTAGTCTTGACAACACCCTTCCCCAGCGCCTTATTGCAAAAAGAAGACATGAAGTCGACAATGGCGGGATCCGTTTCTTCTCCCGGAATGATTTCCAGCAATTTCAGATAGCGCGGAGGATTAAAGAAATGGGTGCCCAGAAAATGCCTTTTAAAAGCCTTGCTCCTTCCCCGAACCATTTCATTAATGGAAATCCCCGATGTATTGGAACTGACGATCGTCCCCTCCTGCCAGTTGCTTTCGATCTTCTCAAGCAGGCTTCTTTTGACCGCCAGATCCTCCACAACCACTTCGATAATCCAGTCGACTTCTTTCAGCTGTTCCAGATTGTCTTCAATGTTCCCCGCGGTAATCAGTTCAGAGAAAGCGCTGTCATATAAAGGCGCCGGATGGGTTTTTCTTAATCCGGCAACAGCCGAAACGGCCAGGCGATTCCGTACTTTCGTATCCGTCAGATTCAAACCTCTTGCCGCTTCTTCGGCTGTCAGCGTCTCCGGAACAATGTCCAGCAGCAGACAGGCGATTCCCGAATTCGCTAAATGGGCGGCGATTCCCGAACCCATGACCCCCGATCCGATCACCGCCGCTCTGCGTATCATTCGGCTCATGAACTCTCCTCCCGTTCCTTACTATTTTTATTTTTCACCGTCAGCTTAACGTACGCCGGCTTGTAACTGTTAATTCACCTTTTTTTTCTTATCCGCCCAGAACGGCTCACGCAGTTCCATTTTGCGTACCTTTCCTGTTGCCGTCCTTGGAAAACTTTTTACAAAGGAGCAGGATTTCGGCGATTTAAAAGAGGGCAGATGATTCCGGCAAAAGGCAATTAGTTCCTCTTCCGACACGTTTCGGCCCTCTTTCGGGATACAGACAGCATGCGGCACTTCTCCCCATTTATCATCGGGAACGGCGATGACCGCTGCCTCAAGAACGGCAGGATGCCGGGCCATGACGCCTTCTATTTCGATCGAAGAAATATTTTCGCCTCCGCTGATAATAATATCTTTTTTGCGGTCGACAATATCGACATACCCTTCCTCATCAATCGTCGCCATATCGCCGCTATAGTACCATCCGTCTTTGATCACCCGATCCGTTTCTTCCTGCTGCCGCCAGTAACCTTCCATTACGTTGTTGCCTCTGACGATCAGCTCGCCGATCTGTTTCCCGTCATGGGAGACATCGCGCCCTGCGTCATCAACTACTCTGACATCCACGTTCATCAGGCACATACCGGCTTTGGCCTTGATACGGCGCACGTTTTCAATACTCGGATCCATATGGGATTTGAATTGAGTGAGCAGCACAAGGGGCGCTGTCTCCGTCGCCCCGTATCCCTGGATAAACTCCCAGTTCAATAAGTCTTCCACCTTTTCAATATAAGACGGAGGCGGGGCCGCACCGGCGACAATGGCTCTTAAATGATGGCTGATCCGCGCTGTTTTCGCTTTCGGTTCATGGAGCAGCATATTAACGACCGTCGGCGCCATGCACGCCAGACTGACTTTCTCCCGCTCGATCAGTTCAAAAATGTGAGCGGGGTCGATCTTTCGGAGCATCACATGCGTCCCGCCCATACTTGTAATCATAAAAGGCGTGCCCCAGCCGTTCACGTGAAATAAAGGAAGGATATGCAGCAAAACATCGCGGTCCGTGACCCGGACATGAATCAGGCCGTTTATTGCGTTAAAGTACAGGCTTCTGTGAGAATGCATTGCTCCTTTCGGAAGGCCCGTCGTTCCGCTTGTGTAAAGGATGCTGGCCAGATCCATTTCATCCATTTCCGGAATCGGCGGCGTCTCGGCCGAATACTTTTCAAGCAATTTTTCGTAACTGATCCAGCCTTCTCTCTCTTCACAGTCAGGAGAGGGGAGCAGAATAAAATGGTCAACGCAGCCCAGTTCCTTTCTCACCGGTTCAACAAGAGGCGCCAGCTCCGCATCCGCCATTAGAATTTTGGCACCGCTGTGATTAATGATGTAGGCATATGCAGAAGGAATCAGGCGGATATTCAGCGGAACGGTCGCCGCACCGACCTGTGTCACGCCAAACATCCCCTCAAGCTTCTGCAGGGTGTTGGGCGCAAGATAGGCGACACGATCCCCTTTCTTAATGCCGAGATCAATAAGCATATTGGACAGCCGGTTCACCCGTTCGCCCAGCTGGCGATACGTTAATCGGATCTCTCCGTCTACCACGGCCGTTTTATCCGGATAATACGTGACCGCCCGCTTCAAAAAATCCGGAATAAACATACGGTGTTTCATGAAAGTCCCTCCAGTCATTCTTCGTTCAACAGAACGTTCACATTCGGATTATTAAGGGTCATTGAGTTTTCTGCCTTCCCCCGCCTCAAAAAAATCGTTTTCAATATTTCCGCTGCCGTGACCGGCTGATTCTGTTTCTGACAATAAAAGAAACAGCAGTTTGGTAAACGCTTACATTTTCCCGACTTTTTTTTACCTGACGTTTATTTTGCGGCTCATAAACAATTAACATTGATGGAGTGAATTTTCCGGATAATGAAGACAACCATCTATTTTTTTAACTGTTATCCGGTCTGCGAATGCTGGAAGATATTCTGATCTGAAGGGTTGTCAGTCTGATTGCTGGAGATTATTGGATTGGAATTCATGATGAGTCGGCGATCCGGCGGGCGGATCCGCTAAAAAAATAAATCCGAGCTTTCTTTGAACACACGATGAAAGGGAAAGGCTTTCACTCGAACAACAAAACAACTTGCTTCCACAGTCTAAAAGCAAACCATCAATTTGTCAAGAAAAATTCACATTTTAGCGGTCATCCTTTCTCGCATGTTCTATCTAAACACTGTTGTCAGACGGATTTCCTGGGCCGGCATTTTTAATTACAAGTTTCCCTTCGGCTCATTTTCCGCTGTACCGTCAATTGATGGCCGCCTTCTCCTGAAACCATCGATCGCTCGAAAGACGGAGAGTGTTTCCGCGACCGATAAACTGCTCCGAACGGCCGATAAGCCGTACGCAACGGCCGATCAATCACGCACAACGACCGATAAATCCGGCATAATGACCGATCAACTCCCGGCAACGGCCGATAAATCCGGCATAATGACCGATCAACTCCCGGCAACGACCGATAAATCCAGCATAATGACCGATCAACTCCCGGCAACGACCGATAAACTCCCGGCAACGACCGATAAAACCGGCATAATGACCGATAAACTCCCGGCAACGATCGATAAAACCGGCACGACGACCGATAAACTCCCGGCAACGACCGATAAATCCGGCATAATGATCGATAAACTCCCGGTGATCGATAAATCCGGCATAATGACCGATAGACTCCCGGCAATGACCGATAAAACCGGCATAATGACCGATAAACTCCCGGCAATGACCGATAAAACCGGCATAATGACCGATAAACTCCCGGGCGCGGTTGGTCCATCAGTCAGAGATGATCTCTATGCTCTGATTATTCTCATTTATTGATTCTAGTCCGTTTACTGTCGATTATTTGGTCGTTACTGACGATTTTCTGCCGGTTACTTTTGATATTTTGCACTTTGCTGATGATAAGCGGCGATTTTCACCACAACCTACGGGGATACGTGGCGGACCGAAGAGAAGGATCGGGTGTTTCCGTCATTTAACGCTTGTCCGCGCAGGATAGCTCCCTTTTCAGCGGAATACATCGCCTCCGCAGGAACATTCGGGGGAATAGACTGCCGCCCCTGCAAACCTAATGCATTCACGCCTTGTTTCGACTGGATATATGAGTTGAGGCGATACCCGTGATTTTAATTTTTCATCTGCCTCATGTGTTTTCCACAAATCGATAGCCGACTCCCGGTTCCGTGATGATCACTTTGGGTTTTGTCGGATTTTCTTCTATTTTCTTGCGTATATGCCCGATGTAGACACGAAGATAGTTGCTGTCGGTATTGATCAGCTGTCCGCCCCAGACCTGCTTAAGCAGCTGGCGATGTGTCATGACACGTCCGGCATGTGTGGCCAGCAGCCTGAGCAGCTCATATTCTGTGGGCGTGAATTTGACTGATTTCTTGTCGACCCAGACCATCCGGCGGGACAGATCGATCACCAGGCGTCCGAAATCGAGCACCGGTTTTTCTTCCGTTTTAGCCGTATGTCTTAAGGCGACCTTGATCCTGGCAATAAGCTCGCCCATGCCGAACGGTTTGGTTACATAATCGTCGGCTCCGCTTTCCAGAGCCAGAATCTTATCCTCTTCGCGTTCTTTGACCGTCAGAATGATCACGGGGATCTGCGACCATTCACGAATCGTCTTTAATACGCCGATACCCGAGCCGTCCGGCAATCCCAAATCGAGCACGATGAGATCCGGACGGACTGTCGAAGCCTGGCGGATGCCCTCCTCGCCGTTTGCTGCTTCAAAAATTTCAAAATGGTAGGCGCGCAGCGCGACACTCAATAATTTGCGTATCTGTGCTTCATCGTCAATAATTAATAATCTTGCTCCTGAACTGTCCGTCAACAGTCGACACCTCCGTTTGCAATCGTCCCCGCCTCATTTTTCATTGACGTCTTCCGCAGGAAGGCTGATGAAGACGGTGATGCCCCGATCAGGATTCTGCTTCGCCCGGATGTTCCCGCCGTGAGCCTTTATGATTCCCCTGGCAATGGCTAACCCGAGCCCGGTCCCCGGGACGTGCGCATCCGTTTTCAGCCGGTAAAATTTATCAAAAATATGATCCAGCTCGTTGAGCGGAACGCCGATGCCCTGATCTTTAACACTAATTTCAATAGTATCACCTTTTTGATAGGCTGAAAGACTGATCCGGCTGTCGGCGGCAGAATATTTAACTGCATTGCTCAGTATATTGACCAGCATCTGTTCAATTAACAGTTCATCAACCTGCACAGGCGGCAGCGATTCGTTGATTTCCACCTTCAATTCACGATTTTCAAGAGAATCTTCGATCTGCCGGATTGAAACGCCTATGATATCTTCCAGGTCGCACCAATGGCGGTTTAAATGAAGCATACCGCTTTCCAGACGGACCATGCCGAGTAAATTTGTAATCAGCCGGTTCATTCTCGCGGCGCCCTGGCGTATCGTCGCCAGCAGCTCCCGTCTGTCCTCCGGAGTGAAAACTTCATCCGGATCGGACAGAGCCGTGACCGAGCCGGTGATAGTTGAAAGCGGCGTCCGCAGCTCATGAGAAATCGAATCGAGAAGAATGGTGCGCAGCTTCTCCGACTCTGCGGCCAGCTGCGCTTTCTTCGCCTCCTCCTGCAGTTTAATGCGCGCAACGGCCGTCGCAACCAGATCGGCGATTGCTTCGACCATTTTTTTGTGTTCCAGCGAAGAACCGGGGAAGGGAAAATCTCCGTAATGAATCACAAAAACACCGTGGACCTGGTCTTCCGTCCGCAGCGGTAAAAATAAGCCGGAAGATTCGCCCAGCGTTTGTGTGCCGCGGCCGGCCATTTCCCCATGGCGGTACACCCACTTGGCGATGAAATCGCTCCCTTTCAGCTTTGCCCAGTCGGCCGTGTCCGAACAGGCCGCCATGTCCAGTTCATCGCTTTTATCGGGTAAATAGATGGCCGCCTGAAAACCGATCTTATCCGCTATCTGCAAAACGATGCGATGAAGCGTCGATTTCAATTCATCGACAACCGTCATCTCACGGCTCAGTGTATACAGAGTCAGAGTCATTTTTTCATTTTCCCTGGCTTCTTTCAGCTGATTTCTCAATTTCGACGATAAGCTTGCCGTCAGCATCGCAACAATCAGGAAGACGGCAAATGAAAGCAGATAACGCAGGTCCGCGACCGTAAAGCTCTGAACAGGCGGGACGAAGAAAAAATCAAAAGAAAGCATGCTGACCAATGAAGCATAAACTCCCGGCCCCATGCCCCATCGCGTGGATCCTACCAGAACGGGCAATAAAAATAAAAGAGCGACGTTGACGAGATCATTGGCCGATCCGATCAGCCGCAGCAGCAAAGTCAGCACGATGATCATGCCCGTTAAAATCAAATAGGGTGTCCATTCAGCGGAATGCTCCGGAAAGATATAATTGATCGAGTCTGTCCGGCTTTCCCGCCGTCCCGGGATCACATGGAACGTTATGTCCTCTCCTTTTCGAATGACTTGATCAACGACAGAAGGACGCACCCATTCCATGATTCTCGAATATTTCGGTTTGCCGATCACAATATGCCGGACATCGTGTTTCCTCGCAAAAGAGATAATTTCGTCGGATATTCGGGTTCCGGAAACTGTAAACGTTTCGGCGCCCAGGTTCTCGGCGGTCCGTAGATTCCTGGATATTTCCATACGATCCTTCATTGTTTTCGGCACCCTTTGCGGGGTATCTACATACAGGGCGATCCACTTTATTTTTAAATCAACGGCCATCTGCCGCGCCGACCGGATCAATTCTCTGGAAAAAGGACTGCCGCTGACGCAAACCATCATTTTCCCCCCGGCCGTATTTCGGCCTTCCATTTGTTCTTCACCTGCCTTCGTTTCTTTATCGATTCGTGCATTCCCCGACTGCCGCCTTTTTTGAGCCATTTTCACCGTTTTCCTCCCTCGTATTGATCGGAAGCCGACTGTCTGTCTCGAAATCCCTCAAAAAAGAAGAAACATCAGTCCCCTGATGTTTTCAATTTTTTTCCCTTGCCGCTTGTTTAATTTATGCTATCATTTTGATCGTTCTTTGGAAAGACCTCCAGTAATTTAATACGATGTGACTGGTCTACCTTTTGAATAAAATCGGCAACATCCTCTCGATTTTCACACACAGCCGTGTGAACGAGCCAGGTTGAGAATCTTTTAACGTGGACGGCCGATATATAGAGCGGGTAGTGTTTTCTTGAACGGACAACATACCAGCCGGGCTTCATTTTTTTCCAGGGCGATTCCCGGACGCCGAAAAGGCGGAGCCGCGACCGTTTGCCCCAGTCCTCATCTTTTTGCGTCTTTCTAATGAATGCATAGATCTCCTGCAGGTGGGCGTCGTCCCGCCGGGCAGGCGCTCCGTTCCGGATCTTTGTTCTTACTGCCTTTTCATTATCCGCAAAAGCATAACTCGTAACGATAATCTCTTCCGCATCGACTGTCCAGGCGGCCCCGAACCAGCGATAATGCAAAGAAAAAATATCCAGATAGTCTTGGCCTGTTCCGAAATAAAGACGTTTAAAATTTCTATTCATGATCATTACCTCTTGAATTGGCGACGACGTGCAGATTGACAAACTCCGCGTGCAGCAGGACATAAACCACCGGATTGCGTTTAAACTTATCAAGAAAACGGCGGACGGGAAGCGGCTGGCCGAGAACGATTTGTTCCGCTTGCAGTTCTGCGGCCGTTTTTACAATCGTTTCTCCCACCCGGTTTTCAGGTGCTTCTTTGCTGAGAAACGTTGCCTGAAGCTGTTCGCTGAGCTGCTTCATGGTCTCCAGATCCCGTTTTTCTTTTTCCAGCAAAGGTTCATCCGATACGACCGCAAGGACATACAGTTCTGCGTGGTAACGGTCGGCAATGCGCCAGCCTCTTCGGATCAATTTCTCCGAATGGGGCCGGTAGTTGACGCAGGTAAGAATCCGGGGGATTTTCCCAAGGCCGCCGCGCTGCCGGTCCAGACTCTGATCGACATTGTCGGCGACTTCAAACAGAGCCAGTTCGCGAAGGACCGATAAGTTTCCCAGGCGGAAAAAGTGATCCATCGCATAGTCGATCTTATCTTTTGCATAAACTTTGCCTTGTGCCAGCCGAAGCTGAAGCAGTTCGGGAGTAACATCCATCAGCCTGATTTCTTCCGCCTGATCGATAAACCAGTCGGGGACGCGTTCTTTGACTTTTATGCCGGTAATATGTTCCACTGTGTCGCGCAGGCTTTCGAGATGCTGAATATTGACGGCCGTCACCACATCGATACCGTGTTCCAGAATATACAGGATATCCTGATACCTTTTCTCTCTCTCGCTGCCGGGAACATTCGTATGGGCCAGCTCATCAATCAGGACAATTTTCGGATGGCGGCGGATGATTGCTTCGGTATCCAGCTCCTTATAGCGACGCCCGTTATAATCAACCACCCGCTGCGGAAGCTGTTCCAGACGGCCGGTCTGATCGGCCGTTTCTTTTCTTCCGTGGGTTTCAATCAGCCCGATCACGATATCTGCACCTTTTAACAGCCGCTCATTGGCATCCTGCAGCATTTTATAGGTCTTTCCGACACCCGGTGCCGAACCGATATAAATCGTCAGCCGTCCCCGGCGGTTTTTCCGATCGTGTGAAAGGCCGGTCTGCTGAATCGGGCGGGTCGCATCCCTGAATAGATAGGGCCTGCCCCCTTCTTTCCAGCCGATGATATGAAGATCGGCGTATTTCATATTCAGCAATAAATACTTAACCGGATTGGAGTCCCAGAATCTCCAGCTTCGCGTAGAATGGGTCTGGCCGACGACAATCTGTGTCACGCCGAGGCGGCCGGCAACGTCCATCACGACCTTGCCGAGTGCCCGGCCGCCGCGCTGTTCGACAAGGTACCTGGCCCGGCAGAAGTCCGCCAGGCTTCTGAGTTTGTTAATTCTATCTTTATTTTTTTTAGATAAATCCTCCTCGGGCATTTCCAGGATGGTCAGAATAAACAGATCGGCCTTCATTCTTCGGGCCATCCGGCAGCCCTTTCTGATCAGGACCGCCGAACGCGCCAGAAAACTTGTACAGACGAGAATCACTTCTTTGGCGCCGACCGGTCCCGGTATGTTCCGGCGCTCAAACGATCTCTGAAATTGATTGTCGACGGTATCGGCAACGACACGTAACGTCAGCTCGCGCAGCGCAGACAGATTCTCTTTCTTGAAAAAGTGATTCAGCGCCTGATTAACCATCCCTTTGCGAAAAATATTTCCGTCTCTCATTCTCTGCCGCAGTGTTTCCGGCGGTACATCGATCACTTCGATTTCGTCGGCGCTTTCGATCAAAGACTGGGGAACAATTTCCCGGACTTCGACTCCCGTTATTTTTTCCGCTTCGCGATAGGTGCCTTCAAGATGCTGAACATTAACCGTCGTCAGGACATCGATGCCGTGTTCCAGAATATATTCGACATCCATGTACCGCTTGGAAAACCGTGAACCCGTCAGATTCGTATGGGCCAATTCATCGACAACAACGGCGGCCGGCCGCCGTTCAATAATGGCGTCGACATCCATCTCTTCGAACAGCCGCTTCTGGAATGTCACTTTTTTACGCGCGATAATTTCCAGATCGCCTATCTGTTCCGCCGTTTCTTTCCGGTGATGGAGCTCGACGAAACCGACGACAACATCCGTCCCTTTCCGCAAAAGGTCATTGGCCTCTTTCAGCAGTTTATAGGTTTTCCCCGAACCGGCAGCCGCCCCGATAATGATTTTTAAATTTCCTTTTCGCTTAACCGAATGATTTTCTTCAAGGCTCTTTTCATCCAGCTGTTCCGGATTCTTCTCCACGTACGCTCACTCCTTATCATTTCCGGAGGATCGGATTGGAAGGACATCGGAAAAGGGCAGGGTTCCCGAACAATTTCCCAGGAGAATAGGGATCACGTTCGCTTACCGGCCCAGCTTCGTCTGAAGCGCCAGATTCAGATCGAGCACATTCACGGCCGGCTCTCCGAAAATCCCCAGAAACCGATTATTGGTCCCTTTTGAAACGAGATCCTGCAAATATTTTTCACTCAACCCGGTCGCTTTTGCTATACGCGGGATTTGCAGCCGGGCATTTTCGATCGAGATATCCGGATCAAGGCCGGACCCGGAGGTTTCAACCATATCCGCCGGTATCGACTGACTCGCCGGTGCGCCGTCCTGCTTCTTCACAAGCGCGATATTCCCGCCGATCTCTTTAATCAGAGCCGGATTGGTCGGACCGAGATTCGATCCCGCCGAACCATTGGCGGCATAGTCAACCGCCGACGGCCTCGAATGAAAATAACGCGCACTGGTAAACGACTGAGCAATTAATCGGGAGCCGACAATGGTTCCGTTGTGCTTCTCCATACTCCCCTGTGCCTGATAGGGAAACAGTAAATTACCGATCAGACCGATAACAAGCGGATAGATCAAGCCTAATAAAACTGCGAAAACGACGGTGACTCTGATGGAACGCCAGACATTTGTCATCCGTGTACCCTCCTAAATGTTTGCTATTCCCAAAGCAGTGATTATGATGTCGATCAGCTTAATGCCTAGAAACGGAGCAATGATGCCGCCGACGCCGTAGATCATCAGGTTTCTCATCAACAAGGCGGTGGCGCCGATCGGCTTGTATTTGCTGCCCTTCATGGCCAGCGGAATCAGCGCCGGAATAATTAAAGCGTTAAAAATGATAGCCGACAGGATCGCGCTTTTCGGGCTTGTCAATCCCATGATATTCAAAACCTGCAGCTGCGGAAGGATGGTCGCGAACATGGCCGGAAGAATGGCAAAATACTTGGCAACGTCGTTGGCGATCGAAAATGTCGTAATGTTGCCCCGGGTGATGAGCAGCTGTTTCCCGATCGAAACGACTTCAATCAGCTTCGTCGGATCGGAATCGAGATCGACCATATTGCCGGCTTCTTTGGCAGCCGTCGTGCCGGTATTCATCGCCAGGCCGACGTCCGCCTGCGCAAGAGCGGGCGCATCGTTTGTCCCGTCTCCGGACATCGCCACCAATTTTCCCTGGCTCTGTTCCTGCTTAATCAGGCGCATCTTGTCTTCCGGCTTCGCTTCTGCGATAAAATCATCGACACCTGCTTCGAGAGCAATCGTTGCGGCGGTCAATGGATTATCGCCCGTACACATCACCGTTTTGATCCCCATCTTCCGCAATTCTTCAAAGCGCTGGCGCATGCCCGGCTTAATAATGTCTTTCAGATAAATCAGGCCGAAAACTTCCTGGTTTTTAATAACGGCGAGCGGCGTCCCGCCTTCTTTAGCAATCTGTTCCGTTTTCGCATCAAGATCTTCCGGGATGCGGCCGCCTTTATTTTTGACATATTGTTTGATCGCGTCAACCGCCCCTTTGCGGACCACGGTTCCATCGGGCAGATTCAGACCGCTCATGCGTGTATCCGCACTGAATGCGACATTCTCGGCATCGTTATAATCTTCGCGCAGCAGGCCGACATCGTTTTTCTTGGCCAGATCGACAACCGACCGTCCTTCCGGCGTTTCGTCAAACAATGACGAAAGGACGGCCACATTGACTAGTTCTTTTAAATTGTGGGAACCGACAGGAATAAAATCGCTCGCCAGCCGGTTGCCGATCGTAATCGTACCGGTTTTATCAAGAATCAGCGTATTCACATCACCGGCCGCTTCAACGGCTTTGCCTGATTTGGCCACGACATTGAAGCGGATGATCCGGTCCATTCCGGCAATGCCGATTGCCGAAAGCAGCGCGCCGATCGTCGTCGGAATCAGGCAGACAAGCAGAGCAATCAATGACACAGTGTCAATGGAGCCCTTAACAAAATTAGCAAACGGACTCAGCGTTATGACGACAATCAGGAAGATTAAAGTCAGACCGGCAAGCAGAACGGTCAATGCGATTTCATTCGGCGTCTTCTGCCGGGTTGCACCCTCGACCAGCCCGATCATTTTATCAAGGAAGGATTCCCCGGGATTGACCGCCACTTCAATTACCAATTGGTCGGACAGCAATTTCGTTCCTCCGGTCACCGAACTGAAATCGCCGCCCGCGCCGCGGATGACCGGAGCCGATTCGCCTGTGATTGCCGATTCGTCCACACTTCCGATCCCCTCTTTAACCTCGCCGTCAGCCGGTATCATTTCTCCGGCCAGGACGCGGATGACGTCGCCCTTGCGCAGCGTCGAGGCCGGGACGCTTTCATAAGTACCGTCCGGGCGCCGCCGCTGGGCCGTCAGATCCGTCTTGGTCCGGCGCAGCGATTCTGCCTGCGCCTTCCCGCGCCCCTCCGCAATTGCTTCGGCAAAATTCCCGAATAAGACGGTGATTAGCAAAATGAAACTGATAACGGCATTAAACGGAATCTGCGCTGCACCGTAATGGCCGCCGAAAAGATTGGGGACGAAACTGAGCAGCAAGGTTACGACAAAACCGATTTCAACGACGGACATGACAGGATTTTTAACCATCACGCGCGGATCAAGTTTTTTAAATGAATCGACAACTGCCATCTTAAAAATGCCTTTATTAATCGATTGATTTTTGTTTGACATTCGTTAGGACTCCTCCCTATTCGTTCCTATTCATCACAGCTACTTACTCAGCATTCCGGACCACATCTGTAAGTGCTCGGCAATGGGTCCGAGAGCAAGGGCCGGAAAGAACGTCAAGGCACCGACGATCAGGGCAACGGCCACGAAGACACCGCCGAATGCAAAGGTGTCCGTTCTCAGTGTGCCCGCCGATTCCGGGACGACCGGTTTTCGTATCAATGAACCGGCAATCGCAAACATGGCAGCGATGCTTATATAGCGTCCTAAGAGCATCACAAGGCCAAGCATGATGTTATAAAAGGGTGTGTTTCCGCTCAGCCCGCCGAAAGCCGAGCCGTTATTCGCCGCCGCCGAGCTGAAGGCATAAAGAACCTCCGAAAAACCATGCAGACCCGGATTGGCAATACTCGCCACACCGGTTTTTGTCACCAGCGCAATAGCGCTCGCAAACAGAATGAGGAAGGGGTGGACCAGCAGGGCCAGTGTCGCCAGCTTGATTTCCCGCGCTTCGATCTTCTTGCCGAAAATTTCCGGTGTCCGACCGACCACCAGGCCGCAGATGAATACGGTAATGATCAGGTACATGATAATATTCAGCAGGCCGACCCCTTTCCCGCCGAAGACCATGTTCAGCATCATGAACAGCATCGGGACGAATCCGCCGAGCGGCGTCAGGCTGTCATGCATCATATTGACAGCACCGGTTGTGAATGCGGTCGTCGCACCGGCGAATAGGCTGTCAAGCGGCAGCCCGAAACGCACTTCCTTTCCTTCCATCGAGACATTCGAAATCCCGAGCAGCTTGTGCAGAATCGGGTTGCCGGCCGTCTCGCTCCAATAAACGAGCAGGACCCCAAGGAAGAGCATCCCGACGAGGCAGGCGTAAAGAATAAAGGCCTGACGCCGCTTTTTCAAAAAACGGCCGAATGTAAAAAGCAATGCGGTCGGAATTACAGCCATGGCTAAAATCTCAAGAATATTGGTGATTGTATTTGGATTTTCGAACGGGTGAGCCGAATTGGCGTTAAAAAAACCGCCGCCGTTTGTTCCCAGTTGCTTGATTGCTTCGAGTGAGGCAACCGGTCCGCGGGAAATCGTCTGGACCGCGCCCTGCAGTGTGTGCGCCGTCTGGGCGCCGCTGAACGTCTGCGGCAGGCCAAGGCCGACAAAGACGATCGCCAGGATAAAGGCAAGCGGCAGGAGCAGCCGTGTATGCACTTTGACAAAGTCGACCCAGAAATTGCCGAACGACTTTCCTCTGTTGCCGACGAGTCCGCGCAAAAACGCAATCACGGCAACAAGCCCGGTGGCCGCCGCCGTAAATTGCAAATACGTGATCGCCATCGTCTGGCTCAGATAGGAGAGCGTCGATTCGCCGCCGTAGTTCTGCCAGTTCGTATTGGTAATAAACGAAGCGGCCGTATTAAAAGCCAGGTCCCAAGGTACGGCAGCCTGATGATCGGGGTTAAGCGGCAGCCATTGCTGCAGCCTCAGAATCAGGTAAACAAAAATGACCATTACAAAGTTAACGAGGAGCAAAGCTTTTAAGTAGCTCTTCCAATTCATTTCTACGGCAGGCTTAATCCCCGACAACCTGTAGATCAGTTTTTCACAGGGCGCATAGACAACTTCCAGCCTGCTGCGCCGGTCCGTGAACATCTTGTAAATGTAACCGCCTAATGGAACGGCGATTAGGAGTATAAGCCCAAGCACCAGCAGAATTTGTATGATTCCCAGCCAAGTCAACTACATCCTCTCCTTTTCGCGAAGAACGCCGTGTTCTTTCAAAACTTTTCCGGATAGAAAATTACATAAGTCAAATACATCATCAGCAGAATGGAAAGAATCAGCAGTACCCACATTTTTCTCACCTCACGTCAAGCTTTGTCGAATATCCGGATGAACAGAGCAAACAGCAAAAAAGTAACAACAAAGAGTCCCAGTGATACAAGATCGCCCATCAGTGATTCACTCCCCCGTTTCGTAAGATGCAGAAGCCACTTTGCCTATTGCCCATTTATTTTAAAATGCTTTTGCGTAAAAATAGTGTGAAGGATTTGAGCCGCGGTATAAAAAAAACGTAAAAATAGATGGATGATTCCATAGAAACGGCCGCAACGGCTGCGGCTGTCTGATCGATCATCCGAATTATGTTGTAGATTTCCCTGTTCGGGGCGGATTATTAGTCCGGGCGGATTTTCCGGCAAATCCGGATAATAACAGTCAGCAGCCGGGAAAAGTCTTTTTGAGGAGCCGAATTCTCAGCGATCTGTTAATGCTGTTTAATAGATAACCGCTGCTGACGAGGGGCTGATATATATCAGCTTTGTTGAAAGCAAGGATGGGAAAAAACAGGAAGGCGAAACAAAATCATAAAAGCGGCCCGTACCGCACCATAACGAACTCCCCGGGCAATTTCCCGTTTAACGTGACAGCGGCTTCGGGACGGCGGCACAAATAAAGCGGACGGCCGCAGAAGATGAGCAGAAAATGAACAAAGTACCCGGCTGAGGACGGCGGTACAATAGCAGAAAGACAAAAACCCGAGTCTCGTTTAATTCTCATCAGTTTCTAATCAAATGTTTCTTAAAATTACTTTATAATAGGGTATCGGGAACAGGCAATCACAGATAGAGACGGAATTTAAATGTTTTTCGTCCGGACAAGCATTATGAATTCAATTCAGAAGGGATCCATTCATTTATGACCATTTTGCAAACATTGATTTTTGCGATCATTCAGGGAATCTCCGAATTATTTCCAGTCAGCAGCGTTGCCCACGGAGTTTTTGTCCCGTACGTGTTTCATTGGAATTTAGGTCCTGAATTTCTTCAGCAGCACTTTCTGTCCTACGTCGTGATGCTTCATCTGGGTACAGCGATTGCCCTGTTTATATTTTTCTGGAGGGAATGGGTTGACATGATCCGTTCGATCTTCATAGGCAACAGAAAAGTCCTGCTGCTCCTGATTGTGGCAACGATTCCGGCGGCGGTGATCGGTTTGGTGCTTGAAAAACCGCTGACGCGAATTTTCAGCAACGTGACCAGCGCATCCATTTTTCTGATTCTTAACGGCTTCTTCCTTTTCTATGGAGAAAAACTCCGGTCGAAAGGAACCAAAGAAATTCAGGATCTGACAATGAAACAGGCTCTTATTGTCGGCCTGTTCCAATCACTGGCGCTTGTCCCCGGTTTCTCCCGTTCCGGATCCAGTATGACCGCCGGATTCTGGATGGGGTTAAAACATGAATCAGCCGCCCGCTTCTCGATGCTGATGGCAACGCCGATCATTGCCGGCGCGAGCATACTGGAAATTCCGAAATTAGTCAAGTCGGGAACGCACGGACTGCTTCAAATGTCTTTATTAGGCGGTTTTGCGGCAGGTATTTTCGCTTTCCTCAGTGTCTGGATTCTGATGAAATGGTTTAAGAGAAAGGAAATCCAGGCCATGCGCCCGTTTGCCTATTATTGCTGGATTGCCGGGGCGCTCATTTTACTCAGCCGGCTTCTGTTCGCCTGAGCGAACAGACACTGATCAGCGGGCAGGCCGCGGAAAGATAACCGGCGTTTCTTTTACCGTCCTGATCCACTGCCGGTCAAAAAAAGAAAAGGAGTATCTTTGCAGCTCATTGACTCTTTTGCAGAACAATAATCGGCACGGGCGGCAGTATCTCCCTTGAAAGGCGATATCATGCACGAAAAGGCATTAAATTCCGGAAGCATCCGATATTTTTTCCGATCGGCCGCACATTTCAGATGAAATTGTGCCGAAAATCGACAGCAACCAGCAGAGTATCGCCAGTCAGCCGCCAAAGCTGCCGTAAGACACAAACGATCAACAGAAAGAGCCAAAGAATCGACAAGTTCGAATAATCAGAACTATAAAGGGACCCTTTGTAGACGTTAATTGCTTGATTTTAACAGCAGCGGGACCATCATCCTGAGCGGGCCGATGCGTGACAGAAACATTGGATTGTATTTTACCGACTCGAGTGAGCAAGAAGGATCATCATTAACAAAAATACGCGAAATAGCGGAACCCTCCTTTATATGCTGTATATCCGGTAAAAGGAGGGGGTTTTTTATACCGAAATGTTTCTAGACGTCGAGCCGTCTGACTCTGAATAAATAATTTCCCGAGGATTTTCTGATCGATAAAAGGATGCCGATCAGGATCATATTGGAAAAAACAGAGCTTCCCCCATAGGACAAAAAAGGCAGCGATATGCCTTTCACCGGCATCAGGCCGACATTCATACCGATGTTTTGAAAAATCTGGAGAGCCAATATGACCATCGCCGCGGAGCAGAAACAAGTGCCGAACAGTGATTCCGCCAGGCAGGCAATCACGAGCATGCGGTACATCAGCAGGATAAACAGAAAGATAACAAGGCCGACAACGAGAAAACCGCCCTCCTCAGCAATCGAAGCAAAAATAAAATCTGTCGGTTTTTCAGGGATATAAACATTCCCCTTTCCGATCCCCTTCCCGCCTAATTCACCGCTTCCTACCGCAATTAGCGCCTGCTGCGCCTGATACGACTGATCGGAGTGCCCGGCCGGAGAAAGCCAGCCGACAATACGCGCCTGCTGATGCGGGCTCAGCAGAGGAATCAGCTTGTGATAGAGAATGTCAGGCCGCTGAAAATAGATGTACATCAGCAGAACGGCCAAAGCAGCCGGAATCATCGTCAGAAACAGGATTATCTTTTTCTGCACCCCGGACATCAGAATGACCGTGATACTGCCGGCCAGATACAAAAACACCATGCCCGTGTCCGGCTGCACATAAACAAAGAAGGACGGCGGAAGCGTGATCAATAAAATTTTAGCGATTAACAGAAAATCCGAGCGGACCGTCCTGATCGGATAAGCGGAATGATGTTTGCCGGCGATGCTTGCCGCCAGGATCAGAAGCGCAACCTTAAAAAATTCAGACGGTTGCAGGGAACCCAGAAAAGGGATACTGTACCATCTTTTAGCGCCGAGAATGTAAGGCGCAATCGAAGAAGGCAAAAGCGGAAGCAGGACGATGGCCGCAAAACTGATCAGATAAAAGGGCCACGCCAACTTTTCAATCTGATCCGAATCAAGGCAGACAAAAAGAACCAGCAGTATGATGCCGATCGCATAGTTGATCCCCTGTTTCAGGGCAAAATTTTGATTTCCGTAAAACCCCGATTGCTGGCTGCTGTGAATAAAAACGATGCTCAGGATGGCCAGCGCACTGACAATCAGCAGGATGGGCAGATCTATTTTTCTGGCGAGCGTATGTACCATGTTTGTGGCTCCTCATTGGCTCGTTTGCAAGCGCAGCCGTCTTTTTTGCATCAGACTGACCGGACGCAAACGACACCTTAAGACTATTATTCAACAGTGAATAGTGATTTCTGCATGAAACGGTCTTTTTTATTTTACCACTTTGAAAGCGCCTTTCATGGCGCTTTTTTAAGGAAAAACGTATGAATGGTGATAAACGCAGGCAGGATTCGTAATGACGGCGTCCGGAACGGATTCGTTTTGAGCCGGCTCTTGTCATTTCCGATACCTTGTTCTATACTGATAACTGTGCATAGTGTGTATTCCGTATATTATCCTGTATAACAGTTATCAAGAGGTTATTTCATGAAAATTGTCTTAACAAACATCTCCGATCAACCTTTATATCAACAAATTAAAGAACAGATCAAGACGGCCGTTTTCAATAAGGATTTAAAAGAAGGCGAACAGCTGCCCTCGATCCGCTCATTGGCCAATGATCTGCATGTCAGCGTTCTGACGACGAAGAGAGCCTATACGGAGCTGGAGGCCGAAGGATTCGTGATTACCCGGGCAGGCAAGGGGTCTTATGTGGCTCCGGAGAACTTGGAACTGTTCATGGAATCGAAACGGCGCCGGGTAGAGGCAGGGCTTGCCGAGGTCTGCCGGACGGCGCGCAGCTTAGGTATAAGCAAAGAAGACCTTCACACGATGCTGGATCTGCTATTTGAGGAGGACGATGGAAAATGACCCCGGTTTTAGAAGTCATGAATCTCAATAAAACATTCGCGAACTTCCGATTGAAAAATGTTACCTTTTCACTTAATCAAGGCTGCATCACCGGATTTATCGGTACGAACGGTTCCGGAAAAACGACAACGATCAAGGCGATTCTCGGCCTCATTCTCAAAGATTCCGGAAGCATCAAGTTTTTGGGCAAGGACATGGCAAAATACGAAAGGAAGGCGAAAGACCGGATCGGTTTTGTCTTCGATGAAGGCTACTTTTATGAAGAGATGACGCTTAAAGAAATGAAAAGTGTGATTGCCCCCGCTTACAGCGGCTGGGACGAAACCGTTTTTTTAAACTACATCAAAAGCTTCGGCTTAAAATTAAACCAGAAAATCGCGACGCTGTCCAAGGGGATGCGGATGAAGTATGCAGTCGCTCTGGCGCTTTCGCACCACGCGGACCTGCTGATCATGGACGAACCGACGAGCGGCCTCGACCCGTTAATCCGGAGTGAATTAATGGACATACTGCTCGATTTCATGAAGGAGGATGGGAAAAGCGTCTTTTTTTCCACGCATATTACCTCGGACCTTGATAAAATCGCCGATATGCTCATTTTGATCGATGACGGCAAAATCTTATTCAACGAAGAGAAAGATACCCTGCTCGAGACCCACGCACGGGTGAAGGGCGACAACCGGCTGATCACTGACGAAACGCGCCGATTATTTTTGACCCTGCACCAGTCCCCGTACGGCTTTGAAGGCATCGCCCGCGATAAGACAAACGTGTGCCGGTTGATGCCTGACGCATGGATCGAAAAGCCGGCAATAGAGGATATCATGCTGGCCTACATCGGAGGCGAAAAAAATGCTGATTAATCTTGTCAAAAAAGACTTTCTCCTGATTAAGAAATACCTGCTCTTTTTTATACTTTTTGTTGCCGTTGCGCCGGTCTATATGTCCTGGCAATCATCATCCAGCAGCTTTCATTCGCTTATTTTTTTTCTGGTCGCCATTGTGACGGAACTGGTCCTTTATCTTCAGATCGCAAAGCTTGAGGATCAATATAAAGGAGCCGCCCTGCTCTGTGCAACACCGTACACGCGGAATACCTTTATCGAAGCAAAATATCTTTTTCTCTTTATCGTTTTTATAGCGATGGTCGCCATCCAGATGATCATCTCGCTTATCGCGCCGACGGTCCTGGGCCGGTTAACCGTTCAGGCAGTCGCCATCACTTTCATGGCACTCAGCCTGCTGTTCGCGGTGCTGATACCTGTTCAAATCAAAATCGGCTTTGATAAAGCCAAATTGATTTTTCTTGTTATTATTTTCTTTGTACCTTTTACTATCTCTCCGGTCATTAAATGGTTCCAATCGCTGAATCTCCATTTTACAGTCCCGCTGCCCCTGCCGACGGGCATTCAGGCATGGCTTCCCATTTTCATCGGAATGGTCTTTGCGGTTGTCTCCATGCTTATCTCGCTGAAAATTTATGCAAAGAAGGATCTCTGATTTTCCTCACTGATGAAAGCGGCAAATAAGACCTTGAAAGGACGATCAATCGTGATGTGAACGGTCCCATGAGAACCCAAAGTTCCCTCGACAGAGCAGATCCGGAGCCGGAATGAATGAATGAAGGTTCCGGTATCTGGATCAAAGTGGAGGGAACTTTTATATGCAGCATCAGCATCCGGTCGGGAATCTAATCAACCGTCGTTTTATGGAAAAATGTTGCTTCTCTAATGCCCTTCAATTATTTCATCATCATTTCAAGATGGTGTTCGACTTCCGATACAATTTCTCTGACTTTAGCGCCCGCCGGCATTCTCCTGCTTAGCCGCGGGCCCTGGCCGGACCACATCGACATCCATTCCGGCCGATTAACCTTGCCTGCCGCCGCCCGGATATCTTTTGTCAATGCATTCTGAACCGGATAATCAGGCAGCAGTTTTTCTTTTCCTTCCATTAAATCAATAAAAGCGTTGCGGATGCCTCTGGCCGGTTTGCCGCTGAAGGCCGATGTGATCGCGGTTTCATTCTCAGCGCTTTTTAAGATCATCTCTTTATGGCGTTCATCAGCTCCGCTTTCCTCGCATGTGACAAACGCCGTCCCCATCTGAACCGCCTCCGCGCCCAGAACCAGCGCGGCCAGAACTCCGCGTCCGTCCATGATTCCGCCCGCCGCGATCACAGGAATATGAACCTGATCGGCAGCCTGAGGAACCAGCGCCATCGTTCCGATCATTCCCTGTTCATAAGGAACGGCAAAACTCCCGCGATGCCCGCCTGCTTCGCTTCCCTGAACAACCACCATATCCATTCCGGCCGTTTCATTCAGGATTGCCTCTTCTACCGTCGTGGCCGTACCGATCACCGCAATATGGCGATCCTTTAATCGATCGATTACGCGCTTGTCCGGAATGCCGAATGTGAATGTACAGGCCGGGACGCCTGTCTGCACAATAATTTCGATCTGCTTCAAAAATGTTTCTGACGACGGCTTAGAGGAAACGGAAGGATTGTCCAGATTCAATTTTTCACGCACAGGTCTTAAGAGCCGGTTTGATGCTTCGACTTTCCCTTCGTCCCATTCGAAGGCCTCGGGTACAAAAAGGTTAACTCCAAAAGAATGCCCGGTCAGCCGCCTGATTTCTTCGATAGCGGACCGTGTCTGCTCCGGCGTCATATAGCCGGCACCCAGCGTACCCAGTCCGCCTGCATTAGAAACGGCGGAAACGAGCTGAGGGGTTGTCGGACCGCCGGCCATCCCGGCCTGAATAATAGGATAATTAATTTTCAATCGTTTGCTGATTTCATTTTGCTGCCACATCGTCTCATCCCTCTGTTTGATATTTAGGTGGCAGCGACGAACGATTAGTGAAACAGGACTTTATTATGAAACGTCCCGGGCTGCCGAGAACGGCATAATACCGTTAAATGAAGAGTTCTTCATCCGGAAGTTTAAGTCCTTTCAGAAAAATATTTTCTTGAAAAAGCAGAAAACAAAAGGTGCTGATTGGCCAAAACCCTTAGTATACAGGCTTCGATCGGAAAATAATTCGAAACGAGTGGAATCCTGTTACTTGATTTTTGCTGATATAGTTATTACAATAACTATATTAATTGATATTATTTCCATAGATATCATATTTTCTAAGGATGTGGTCTGTATGGATCTCAGGCAGGAGGTCGTAGAATTAATCTTCAAAGTTGCCAAAAGAGGTAAGTTAAAATTAAACAGACGGCTGGCTCAACGAGGTCTGACACTGCCGCAGTATTTTGTGATGAAGGTGCTTTACGAAAGAGCACACAAAGAAAAAAGGACGATTTCCCCGGCGGATCTTTCAGCCCTGACAGGTATTTCCCGCTCAACCATGACGGGCATTATCGATCGGCTCGAAAAAAACCGGCTCATCGAGCGAAAACAAAATCCTCAGGATCGCCGATCGCAGAATATTATATTTACCGAAAAGGGCCGGAAACTTGTTCAGGAACTCGGCCTGATAGCGGATGAGATCAGAAACGAGCCGCTCAGGGCGCTCTCCGAAGAACAGCTGCTGAACTTAAGAGAGGACCTGGTTCTTATTGAAAGTTATTTAAAAGATCATGAAACCGAAGAAAACAGACATCTTAAAAGTGAGGAGCCGAAATGCTGAAACAATGAGCGCCTCATCTTATTATGATGCTTTTATCCCATGAAAAATTATTTAATAAAGGAGAATGAATCATTGACCGAAAAAACACGGCCTGTTGATCTTGACGGCAAGGCCTATAATCGCACTTTTCTTATTATCGTCTTACTGGTAGGCGCCTTCTGCACGATTCTCAATCAGACGCTGCTGTCCACGGCGCTTCCAAAAATCATGTCGGATTTTCACATCACCGCTTCGACAGGCCAGTGGCTGACGACGGCTTTCCTGCTGATGAACGGGATCATGATTCCCGTAACGGCTCTGATGATTAATAAAATCAGTTCAAAGACGCTTTATATTATCTCAATGACCGTCTTTCTGATCGGGACCATCATGGCGGCGTTTGCTCCTAATTTCTCTATCCTGCTGACAGGACGGATCGTTCAGGCAGCCGGCGCCGGGATCATGATGCCGCTGATGCAGACTATTTTTCTGTTGATTTTCCCAAGGGAAAAACGCGGCGTTGCTATGGGAATGGCCGGGCTGGTCATCGCTTTTGCTCCGGCGATCGGGCCGACACTGTCCGGCTGGATTGTCGACAGCTTCAGCTGGCGCGTCCTTTTTTACATGATTATTCCGATTACAATCCTCGTCATCCTTCTCGCCTTTATGGCGATGAGAAAGGTGGTCCCTTTAACCAATCCGAGCATCGATTTTCTCTCGGTTGTCCTTTCGACGATCGGATTCGGCGGCCTTCTGTACGGATTCAGCAGCGTCGGCAATGACGGCTGGTCGAGTCCCGAAGTGATCTGGTGGCTGATTATAGGCGTTATCTTTGTCATTCTGTTTGCCTGGCGCCAGCTGAGGATGAAAGAACCCATGCTGGAATTAAGAGTGTTCCGCTCGCCGATCTTCAGTTTATCGGTGGCAATCAGCAGTATTGTCATGATGGCAATGATCGGAGCCGAGCTCGTTCTCCCGCTTTATATTCAGAATCTGCGCGGTCAGAGCGCTCTTCATTCCGGCCTCATGCTGCTTCCCGGAGCCATTGTCATGGGACTGATGAGTCCTGTGACCGGCATGATTTTCGACCGAATCGGGGCCCGCAAACTGGCGATCGCCGGAGTATCTTTGCTGACGCTCGGTACGATACCGTTTGCTTTCTTTACCGAAAACACATCTTTTGTATCGATCATTGTCTTCTATGCCATCCGCTTCCTCGGCATATCCATGATCATGATGCCGGTAACGACTGCGGGAATGAATGCCCTCCCCAATAATCTCATGAGTCATGGCACAGCCGTCAATAATACGATCCGCACCGTGGCCGGTTCCATTGGTACAGCGATTCTGGTCAGCGTTCTGACTAATGTGACTAAAAACACGATGCCGGCAAAAAGCATGCTCTCAACCGATCCGGCCGCTTACGGACAAAAAACGATTGATGCCGGCCTGCACGGAATGACGGCAGCATTTTGGGTCGCCGTCTGCTTCTGCCTGGCCACCCTGTTTCTGACCTTCTTCATAAAAGGAAAAGAGAAGGAACGGGAAAAACATGATCTGCAGCAGGCCGGCTGACCGCCCGCTGCCGTTCATCGATTCTTAATCTCAACACTCAGGAAGTGAAAATATTGATTCTGTTCACCCTCATCATCGGCGCCGTTCTTTTTGTGATTTTTGTTCTTATGAGCGGCGACAAATGGTTTTCAAAACATAAATGGATCAACGGTTTTTTGGTGGCCCTGTCGCTGATTGTTCTGATCGGAAGTGAATGCCTGATCGTACTGAATGATTATCAGCACTTTGGCATGAAAAACGTTGTCCAATCACAGAAAGTAAAAATTTATTCAACCGTTCCGCAGACAGCCGGACAGCCGTCCGCCGTCCCGTTTCTCCTTCTCCACCAGGATGTCGGAAAAGATAAACTGTATATTTATAATATCAGCGAAACAAACAAAACAAAAATGAAGCACACCGCCATCACCGATCAGAGTCAGATCCGGACAACGGATCAGTCGCCCTATCTCTCCGTCAGGAAGACGAAGCGCGTCTATGCGAATGCGTTTTATCGGAATCTGTTCGCTTTAAGCGGAAACAACGATGTGCTCGTATCTACGCAGAACGTTTTCTATCTTCCGAAAAACCGTCTGGTGCTCAGCACCGCCCAGGCCAAAAAAATGCAGCAGCAGATGAAACAGAAGCAGCAGGCGATGAAAAAGGCAGCAGGCAGGACCCTTCGTCAATGATCCGGATATCGCTTCGGTCTATCCGGGAAAGGAAATCGGTATTTCTCCGGTTTCTTTTTTTTTTGAGGCATTGATCCGCCCCCCGCTTCAATTCCGGCATCCATCGCCGGCCTGTAAGCATGGCTGCAAATCGGCTTAAATCCGCTGCGGATTGTCTGCGGCAAATGATGGAGCCGCTCAGTCAATCTTTTCGGCATGTTCGGCACCCTTTTTACAATGCCGCTTTCATTGCCTGGTTTCATCGGAATCACCCGGCATGATCTACTGCGGCCGCTTCAGTCCCGGGCACGGGATGATCGGGCTGCCTGAATCGTCAAAAAGAGCCATGAAGAGCCCGCATGTCTGTATAAAAAAAGCCGATGATTAGGCATTGCCTTTTTAACGGCTGTGCGGAGCAAGCATCAAAATCGGCGTTGATGCATGCAGGACATACTCGAATATTCGTGAATCCCTACTTAAGCGCGCCCCGGCTTTCACATTGAGCGGCGAGCGGGCAATGCTCACAGCTGGGTACAGCCCTGCAATGCGTTTTGGCGTGGGCGACAATCAGGGCATGGAATTCCTGATACACGGTCAGGTCGTCAGGAAGATCTTTTTCCACCTGTGCCCGGAGCGCGCCGTATGTTTTCGGTACCCGGTCTCCGAGCCTTGTGAACAGGCGGCGAGCATAGGCATCCGCAATAAAAAACGGCTTGCCGAACGCATAGACAAGCATGGCATCGGCCGTCTCTTCGCCGATTCCCTTCACATCGAGCAATTCCTTACGAAGCTCGCAGCCGTCCTCCGCTCCCGCCTTTCCGGGATCATAATCATAGCGTCTGTACCAGTTCAGGAAAGAACGGATTCTCTGCGCTTTCAACCTGTAGAAGCCGGATGATCGAATCAGTCCGGCCAATTCATCGATTTCCAGCCGCTCCATCTTTTCGGGAGTCAGAAAAGGCGCCAGCTTTTTCAAACTGATCGCAACATTTTTCCAATTTGTATTTTGCGTCAGAATCGCCCCGATCAGCATTTCAAAAATCGATCCGGCGGGCCACCAGTGCTGCGGTCCGTAATAATCGAGCAAAATGCCGAATCTTTCCATATAATCGGCTTTCATTTGCACATAACCTCGAATAGGAATTTTTTTATTCAGAAACCGGCCCTCGAAAATGGCTTTTAAAAGACCACGGCCTCTTTATCTGCAGCACCCGGAACAAACGGCAGAGAACGAAGACGCAGAACCTCTGCAGATGGCGTTCCTATCCGCAGCACCCGGAGCAGACGGCACGGATCCCTTTCCTTTCAGATTCAGCGGCCGCTCGCCATTTTGCTGATCGATTCCTGCAGATACGCTTTGATGCGCTGTCTTTCCACGTGAAAAGATCGGGCGGGAGAATAAATAATCGGGCATCCGATCGAAATCGATCTTTTCTGTTTATTTATAAAAACGGGATAAAACGGAAGCCGATTTCCCGTTTTCTGATAGCTGAGTTTGCCCAGATGAATAAATCCGACATCGAAATCATCGATAACCGGCGAAAACGGCTTTTCCTCATTTTCCGGGAAAATAACCAGATTTTCTCCTTTTTTAATTGCGTCTAAGCTCTCTTCAAGCGTCCGCGTTATGCGAAGCGACCCTCCGTAGACCGGAATCGCCCCAGTAGCTCGGACTATATGTATACAAAGAGGAGCGATGATCACCGCCGCCCATCTGCTGAACGGGCGGCGCAGCTTCAGCTCTGTCTGCGCAAAATGGGCTTCAAGATAATCCGCACATTTTCCTTTTGTAACAATGTGATAAGTGACCCAGGGCCTGAACGGATAAGGAAAGAAAAGTTCCATCATGATCGGCGCATAAGAGCCAAGATGATTACATACAAAAACGGCCGGCAGATCCCGGCGCACATTCTCAGCTCCGATAAGCGTTCGTCGGCGAAAAAATAATCGGACAACCCTCTTCAGACTTTTAAATAGCGGATGGCTGGATTTCTTTTGAACGCTCATGGAAAACCCTTCATTATTTTTTCGTTTTTGAAAAACAATTTTAAAAATATACTTGCGAAACAGTTGAGAAACGACAAGTTTTATTCACGAATCAAATGAAAAACTCCGGTTATTTATTATATCACGAAGACGCCTGAGAGGATCAGAACTTTCTAGATAAAGAGCATCTACGAACCGGCCGGCACTTGAACAGCCAGCCCCGCCTTCCAAATGATAAGACCGATAGCTGTCTCTGCGACGACCGACCATTCTGCTAATGATCGATAGTGGCCGAAGACCGATAAATTGCCCGCGGCGACCGATAACGGGCTGCCTATGACCGATAAACTGCCCGCAGCGACCGATAACGGGCTGCCTATGACCGATAAATTGCCCGCAGCGACCGATAACGGAGCTGCCGACAACCGATAAACTGCCCGCAGCGACCGATAACGGGCTGCCGACAACCGAAAACCCGCTGAAGACAGCCTTACAGCGGACAGTATCATGGCTGAAAGGCAAATATTTTTTCTGCGAACTAATAATTGCTTAGTGATATTTTCTCGTAAAACGCCATGCATGCGACCCGCAGATATGAATAGTGGCCGAAAACGGGAAAAAATTGCCCGCTCCCTATCTAAGATAAGGGAACAGGCAGTTTGCTTTTATCTTTTATTTATAATGTTGCAGGTTTTCAATCCGACAGGATCAGCGTACGGCCGATGCCGGTGTTTTGCTTTTTACATCCGGCCGCGCGATCTGCAAATATCCGACGAGGACGACAATAATCATCGTTAAAACAAGGCTGACTCCGCCCTCTCCAAAACCGATTCCGCCGAGGTTGTGCGACTTGGAAAGCCAATCGGAAAAAGAAGCGCCTACCGGACGTGTCATAACGTAAGCAAACCAGAAAGCGAAAATTGGATGGAGACCGAACAGCCGATAGCCGATAGCCGGCAAAATAAGAAGGACGGCAAACAATATTCCGGAAGAGAAGTAACCGAGATGCAGGGTCATCGCCGTCATGTCTCCGGAAGCCGTACCGAGCGCAAATGTTCCCAATACGGCAGCCCAGTAAAACAGTTCGCGGCGAAAAGTATAAATGCTGTGTATCGACAGCGTCTTCTCGGCTGCGTACCAGATCAGGAAGACGGCGGCCAGTGCCGCTGCAAAAAACAGGGTCGATATCAGATAGGGGACGCCGAGCACGACGTGGACAACGTCTGCGGCCATCGTTCCGAATATGCTGACCATGACGACAACCAGCCAGTAAATCCAGGCAATATAGCGTCTCACCCGGAATTGAAGAATGATCGCGGCTGCAAGGCCCAATCCGCCGAGAATAACGGCAATCACCGGATTGATCTGTTTAACCAGATAATCGGAGAACACCTCCCCCATTCCGGTTGTCAGCAGCTTGGTGATCCAAAAATAGGCCGTAATCTCAGGAACTTTAGAAAAAACGCTCTGCTGATGAAGCGCATCGGCCAGCAATGGTTTATTCATTGACTCACTCTTTTCTTTTTTTTGCTATCCGTTTAGAAAAATATTTTTTCTTCTATAGATTGAATTCGGCGGATTCGGCTTAAATTCCGATCCCCGGCACTGCTCTTCACAGACCTTCAGGAACCAGCCGGATTCGGATTTCTGCAGCAGCGTGATTCGGCATTTCTTTGCCGCGGCGATGCCGACCGTATTCTGCAACCGATACAGGGCCACATGACGCCGAATTCTATCGCTTCCTCGATCGTTTGCAGCAGTCATTATAATCGCAATGTACGAACGTCCTCTGTCCGTGTCTTTTGAGAAACAGGATCACCTGAACATTAGAATTTTTTAATAAATGGATAGCGATCGATCAAACGATGACCGGGCAAAATCATCGCATTAAGACCGGCAAAAAATTTTATAAAAAATCGGCTGCAAAACGATTTGCACCGATTGTTCTTTTTAAAAAAATAAGGATCACTTCATAAATACAAATTTTCAAACGAGTCTAAGCTATTTGATGCCTTTACCAAACAAAACACTCATGATCATGCATTCAGAATAAAAAACAGCCGCGGAACCTTCCGCCCGAACATTGACGTGAAACCTTTTGGTGTTATATTATTAAGTGAAACCAAAAGGTTTTATTTGAAAATGAAAGGGAGAAAATAATGACCGACAAGAATCAGACTGCCCTACCGGCAATCGAACAAACTGTTTTGATCAATGCCCCCATTCAAAAAGTATGGGATTTTGTATCCACATCGAAGGGGATTGAATCCTGGTTCATGCCCAATGATTTTGAAACGAAAGCGGGGCATCTTTTTCATTTGCGAACGCCCTACGGGTCCTCGCCGTGCAAAGTCATTGAACTCGATCCGCCGCATCGTCTTTCTTTCACCTGGGATGAAGACGGCTGGATTGTTTCGTTTATTCTGAAAAGCGAGGGGGACAGAACAGCCTTTACACTGATTCACGACGGCTGGAAAAATCCCGAGGACATCGTTCCGAAAGCCGGCCGCAGAAACGACGCGGTTCGTCAAACGATGGCCGGCGGCTGGAACGGAATCTGCAAACAGCTCAGAAAGATCGCGGAAACGTGATGGCCACGGCGAAGCAGGAACACGATGTCTTTCAAGCGATTGCCGATCCGACACGCAGAAAAATCCTGCGCCTGCTGGCCGAAGAAGAATTGCCGATATCCGCAATCACCGGCCGTTTCGCGATGAGCCGCACGGCTATCGCCAAGCATCTCCGCATTCTCTCTGAAGCGCATCTGGTGCGCGGTGAAAAGATCGGAAGAAAAAAATATTACCGGCTCAGGCCGGAATCGTTTGCGGAAGTGCAAGAATGGCTCTCTTATTTCAAGCAATTCTGGAGCAATAAATTATCGATGCTCAAATATCAGGCTGAGCATCAGAGAGCCACGATGAAAATACCTCCGACATCCCGGAGAGGCGAAAATCATTGAATCACCGGAAAAAATTTCACCGATTTTTCTCAGTGATAGAAAAAGGCGGCAGCGCGCTGCCGGACAGGCTACATGGAATACCCTGACAATGGTTAAAAAGGTCGCTGCCGAAAAAAGGCCTGTGAAACAGAGTTTCTGAGGCCGGGTAAAAAAAACAGCCCGCCCTTTTTGTGATCGTCCTTATTGAGTTACGGTCTGGTACGCTCGGAATCTGTATCTCAGATTTTCTCGGCAGGCCGATCATAATGTTAAGATGCAAAAATCAGCCCGGATTAGGAAGTTTATTCCAATTATTTGCAGACATTAAATTTAAATTCCAGAATCCATATCCTGCTAAATGATAATCCTGGATCAGCTGTAAATAGGATTGAAGCGATTGGTCATTCATAAGCCAGGCCTTATACTGTTTTCCCCCCACCGAATAAGAAACATAGGAAGTTCCTGTAGTTGAATTCCATTGCCCGCTGTGATGTTCTTTTAACATCAGGTTATTGAAATCTTCACTGGAGACGGCCTGGCTCTGAATCGTTGCTCCGTTTGCATCGACCTGCCAAACTCTTGTATAGGAAGGCAAACCCAATAATAATTTTTGAGCGGATATACCTGTTTTTATGAATTGCTGCACGTTATTTTTCAGCCATTGCAGAGATGTCACAGGGCCGGGTGTCGGATCAGTTGCCCAGTGTTCGTCATAGCCCATGAAAACAACATAATCACTATATTGATTCAGCACTTGATTAAAAGACGATATATTTTGCACTCCCCCTGTTTCCGGCTGCAGATCAACCGATAATAGAATATGATTCGGTTTTAACGCATTTGAAAGAGCGACGATAAAACTCATGAAAGCTTTTCTATCATTTGCACCGATATTTTCAATATCCACGTTTATCCCGTCCATACGGCTTTTTACCGCATTGCTTCCGATCTCCTGAGCGGTCTGATTGATCCTGCCCGGATTTTCTAAAAACTGACGGGTTGCCGCGCTGGTCTGTGCTTCCATCGTTACACGTCCCCACACTTTTTTCCCTTCGCCATGCATCTTTGAAATAAGAGGCGATGCTGTTTCTACCTTCAGAGGACTTGAAGCCCCAATCGACGCAAACAGCGGAGACACGATTTGAAGATTGTTATAATTCGCTAAGTTACTATAATTACCCGTCACCCAACCAAAAGACAGGGTATGTAAAGGAGCCGGTGTTGGACTGCTTTTTGTCGTACGCTTGGCCGTGCTTTCCGATTTCGCCGGATTGGCAACATTTTTTTCTAAAGACGTGTCGACGATATTTTTCCCCGGGTCGGCCGAATCAGAATGAAAGAGGACAATAGCTGAAGGGATGCCAATGACGATAGCAGCGATGAAAAGACTGTAAATGAGAAATAGTTTTGCAAGGCGGTCAGCAAGGACAGGCAAGTTATTCATGATTCTCCCTCCCGAAAGGCATCTGCTACTACTCTATGTAAAATCCTTGATGATTAGACGGGCAGAATCGGATGTTGGAGCACCGGCAGGAGAATCGGCAATCGCTCGGCCCAGTGATCGCAAGCGAAGATTGATAGAGGCCGGATCAATTTTGAATTTATTAAATACGTAGTGTGCCAACTAAAAAAGAACCGAAATCCGGTTCCTATATCGGTCGGCGCAGGCGGGTTATCGGTCGTTGGCTGCACGTTATCAGTCGGCACAGACAGCTTATCGCAGCAGCAAATTTATCGGTCATTACGGCTATTTTATCGGTCGGCGCAGACGGTTTATCGGTCGTTGACAGTCCGTTATCGGTCGACAAAGGCGGGTTATCGACCAGCAGCAAATTTATCGGTCATTACGGCTATTTTATCGGTCGACGCAGGCGGGTTATCGGTCGCTGACTGCGCGTTATCGGTCGGCACAGACAGCTTATCGGTCAGCAGCACTTTTATCGGTCATTACGGCTATTTTATCGGTCAGCGCAGGCGATTTATCGGTCGCTGACTGCACGTTATCGGTCGGCGCAGGCGGGTTATCGGTCGCTGACTGCGTGTTATCGGTCTCACAGGCAGGTTATCGGCCGTTGTAGGTGGATCATCGGTAGTGCCAGATAGGTTATCAGCTGTCACCGGCGGTTTATCAATCTCCACCAAGGTATATCGGCAATTGTGTGCTTAGCATCGAGGCTGCCTCTTGGGACTCATAGTCGGAGGATGGAACTGCTTCAGATGCTTCCGCAGCTGTTCCGGCAACTTGCTCTGGGTCTTATAGTCACAAATTTAAATCTATATCCGGTCCCGCAGCGGACGAAAAAAGGCACGAATCTCTTCGGCAAGCAATTCAGGTTCTTCAAAAGCAGCAAAATGGCCGCCTCTCGGCAATGCGGTCCAGCGCTGCACGTTATACGTGCGTTCCGCCCATTCGCGCGGTGCCTGATTTACGGATTCCACTGTCAAAGTGACTCCGGTCGGCACCCCAACACGCTGAAATAGTGATGCGGATTTTTCATAATACCGGTGGTCGTAATATAAGCGAATGGAAGAATTAATGGTTTCGGTCACCCAATAGATCGTTAAATTGGTTAACAATTCATCCTTGCTGAACCTTCGTTCTATATCGCTGCCGCAATCACTCCAGGATCTGAATTTTTCAAGAATCCAGGCTGCGAGGCCGGCGGGTGAATCATTGAGACCGTAAGCAAGCGTCTGCGGCCGAGTCGACTGCTGGTGCTCGTAGGCTCCCTCTTCCTGTTCCCAGGAACGGACTTTGGATTGATAGGCAAGCTCCGCCGGTGTCAGCGGCGCAGCGCCCCGGCCAAGAAACGGACTGCCGACAGCCAGAATGTGAATTCCTGTTAGATACTCGGAATGGCTGCGCCCGAGGCTGGTAGCGACGCCGGCGCCGATGTCTCCCCCATGGGCTCCGAACCGCTGATACCCCAATGCATTGATCATCAGTTCTGCCCAGATGTCCGATATCGCTTTCAGTGTCATTTTCCGACGAATGGGACGCTGTGAAAATCCGCATCCGGGAAGCGACGGAACCACGACATCAAAAGCATCTGCTGCATCGCCTCCGAATGAGACCGGATCAGTCAGAAGAGGAATGATTTTTGTCATTTCGAAAAAAGAACTCGGCCACCCATGGGTGAGAATCAGAGGCATGGGCCGGGGCCCGCGGCCGCGCTCGCGGATAAAATGAATCGCCAGCCCGCCGACATCAGCACGAAATTGCGAAAATCCATTCAGATATTTTTCCTGTTTGCGCCAGTCAAATTCCCGGCTCCAGTATGAGAGGATTTCCTGCAGGTATTCCCTGTTGGTCCCGTAATTCCAACCTGCCTCTTCCGCAGCGTCAGGCCATCTCGTCTGTTCCAGTCGTGTCCGCAAATCATTAAGCACGGACTGAGCGATATGGATTTGAAAAGGCTCTACCGGCATGATTACTCCTCCTTGACTCGTTCCTTGTAACCCTCTAAAATATGTTTTAATGGTTTCATTATACGAAGAAGATCTGCAACCTGTCAATTTAGATTCTAACGGTTTCACGCAATAGGAGGTAATCAATAATCATGGCTGAAAAAATCTTTGAATATATTGCCGGTGCCATCTGCCTGGACTTCGCCAACACCATCAGCGGCGCACGCGGTCAGACAAACGTTTCGGAGCATCTTAACAGCTATCGGGATCTGCTGAATTGGGGACAGCAGGCGGGATTATTAAGCGCAGAGCAGGCTGTTTATCTGGAAAAAAAATCGAAAGAACATAAAATTGTGTCAAACAGGGTATTGGATCGGGCCAGAAATCTGAGGGAATCGATATATCGGATCTTTTCAGCCGTTGCCGTCCAGAAAAAGCCGGCCGCCCCTGATCTTGCAGTGATCAATAACGAACTTGCTCGCGGTCTCTGCCAGTCGCGCATTATTTCAACACCGTCCGGCTTCATGTGGGGATGGGAAGAGCCTGTCCGTCTCGACTCGATAATCGCTCCCCCGGCCCGTTCCGCCGCCGACCTACTGGCTTCCGCCGTTCCATTTCGCGTCAGAGAGTGCGCCAACCCTTCCTGCACCTGGCTGTTTATCGACGAAACAAAAAATCATAGCCGCCGCTGGTGCAATATGAGAACCTGCGGCAATGCAGACAAAATCAGACGGTTCCGCTCGCGTCATCGCCAATGATGGTCCACGGAATCCGCCTGCTCTCTTTTTTTATTCTCCCGCCGCCCGCCTGCATTTTCTATGACTTTCTGTATAAGAATCAGCCGAACTGAGCGGGGACATGATCCTCGGAAAAAACAAACCGCCCCGCCGGTCGATATTTCCGACTGCGGGACGGTCCTTTCTTCGTCTGATTTTTAGCGTATAAGTTATCTTTCACTCCGGACTCCACAGCGTTTCCAAACCCGGAAAAAGATCAATGGAATGCTCCGGACATTTCAAGAATGCGATAAAATGCCAGAATGACCATGGCGATCAGATAAAAGCGCAGTGTCACCAGTGAAAACTTAACACTTCTCGTCATTTTCATTTTTCCAAGATTGTCAGGATTCAACTTTTTTTCCGGTTTATCAAATAAAGGGTGTACGACATAAAATTCCTTCTTATAGCCGTTTCCCATTTCTGTATTATGCATTGCCTGATTCATCATTTTCATTTTAATAACCTCCTTACTCTATTACCTATTCATTTAAGAAAACAGGCCGGGCAGCATAACCTGTACCGCCAGGATTGCCGAAAGAATGAATAAAATCGTAATAATCACCCAGTTGATCGCATTGTTCCACGGCTTGTTCGAAAATCTTTCCCCGAGCAGCTCCTTATCATTTAAAAGCAGCTGCAAGAATACGATCGCCGACGGAAGCATCAAACCGGCCAGCACCTGAACGCCGACAATAATCAGCTGCAAGGGTGCATTGGGAATTAAGACGATGCCGGCTGCAGAAGCAATGGCCCCGACAAAGAAGCAATAAAACTGCGGTGCTTCTCTAAACTTTTTGCGCAGCGTGTGTTCCCATCCGACGACTTCGCCGTAAGCCCATGAACTTGACAGAGAGATAGCCATTGTTCCGAGAACGGCCGCATTGCACATCAGCAAAAGGACGGCGTTCTTTCCGAAGCTTCCGAGCACAGGTCCGAGAACGCCGGCCATCTGCGCCGGATCCCGATAACCGATGCCCTTTTGAAAAAGTACATTTCCTATTAGCATCATGCTGCCGGCAATGATCACCGTGAACACGGCTCCGATCAGCGTATCGAGCCGTTCGAACGGCAGATCCTTAAACCGCAGTTTCTTATCCGCGATGCAGCTCTGCTGAAAAAATAATTGCCAGGGCGCCACCGTCGTCCCGATAATCGCAATAATCATAAAGACCAGATTGCCTGTCATCCCTCCGCCCGGCACGCCGGGAACCACCAGATCATGGGCCACACGGCCGAAAGCGGGATGCGACATAAAAGCCAGCAGAAGCCAGACGGCATCCAGCAGGCAAAGAACGATCGTTACCCGCTCCCATCTCAGATATCCGCCTGAAACAACCAGAAAAATCAGGCCGATCGCTGAGACAGGAACAGACAGATAGGGGGAAATGCCCATTTTGCTTAACGCCAGCGATATCGCCGCAAATTCGGTAATCAGTGTCAGAAAGTTAACCAGTTCCAGATCAAACAATGAAAACCTTCCCCACCATTTTCCGAAACGTTTATATATCATCGCCGCATGTCCTTCGCCCGTCGCGATCCCCAGTCTGACCACCATTTCCTGGCAAAAATACGTCACCGGAAGAAGAATGAGCAGTACCCAAAGCAATCTTGTGCCGTACTGTGCACCTGCCTGGGTATAGGTAGACACCGCTCCGGCATCATTATCCGCTTCCATCACGATAAGTCCCGGTCCGAATACCATTAGAAAGGTAAGCAGCCGTCCTGCTGCCGGACTTTTGACGACCCGTGCTTTAGTCAGTTTGTCTTCCGCTACATGAGTACCATTTTTCATCTCCGCTTCCATAATTGTTCACCTCGTTACTCATCTATCGCCATTACCAATCCGAACTTTTTGTCAGCAGAACAAGGGATGGTAATTGGCCATGGCACCACCAGTATAAGATTGTTTCAAAGACAGCTTATAATGACTACTACCGGGAACATCATCCATGCCAATCACCTCCTTAATATCAAAAAATCTCTCCACAACAAAGTGAAGAGATTTTCAAATCATCTAAAAGCATCGGAAAAACCGAATCCTCCCCACTCGTTGAGTTTTAGCACTGTAAAGCTTTGAGCATAAGCACCCGCATTTCTGCGCGTGTAGTCAGCTACATTAAGTAAAACCTTAGTCCGGTAATACCTGCTGACCCATTGGCGTCTCTCGACATTTTTGGGCAGTAGCGTGTATCTTTACAGTAGCCTCACCTAACAAGGATATGCAGTTGTCTTTTGAAAATAATTATTAATTAAGATTAAGTTTAATATATCTTATATCCATGATTTATACTATGCCACAAATCTAATTGTGTCAACCTTTTCCACAAAAAAGGTACAAAAATACATGGACCATTCAGCATTCGGATTTTGATAAATGATAAGTCAAAACGGCTGGAATACACTTTACGGGCTCAAGCAGTCCGGGCATTGACGGTTCAATGATCCATCGCATCCGGATCAGAGGCTTTTTTTACACAGGCCGGGTTAATTCAAAGATTTCCCCCAGTTTTGTATAGGAACTTCCCGCCAGCCGGCCGACAGGCTTTAAACCTTGAGGATCAATCCTTCCGTTTTTATATAAATCATCTCTGATATGGTAAAAAACGACACGGCCGATTAATAAGTCACACGAAGGATGAGGGGCCGTTCCACCGAGCGCGACGGCCCTTTCAAGGACACATTCCAGACGAATACTTGCTTCTTTTACCCCTTGAACGCCTATCTTGGTACTCTCGACGGGAGTTAACCCGGTAATGCTGACTTCACTTTCATCCGGCGGCAAGGATCGGGCCGTCTGATTGATTTGAGCGATATAGCGTTCATCGGATATATGCACAACAAATGCTTTCATTGCGATCGCATTTCTCGCTGTATCTTTCATGTTCCCATTTACACGCTGAACGGAAACCGCAACCATCGGCGGTTCGTCGGTCACAATATTAAAAAAGCTGAAAGGGGCGGCGTTCAGCACCCCTTCCGGCGATTTCGTGGTCACAAAAGCGACCGGTCTCGGAATAATGCTGCCCGTTAAAAACTTATAGTTGTCCCGTTCGGATAAGGCGGACGGATCCAGTCCGATCATGATTGATTCCTCCCTTTTTTATAAACGGGGCTTCCCCTTTTATAATGAAGTTTCTCCTAAAGTGGATAACATCTTTATTTAAAAAATCCCTTACCGAGAACGGATGATAGTGCGCAGCAGTATCTGGCTTTAAATAAACCGGATGAACTTTTTTTGTCATGCCGACTCAACGCAGGCCAACATGAATTTGGACTCAGCTGTTTAATTCGGTGATTCGGAGCGATATTTTGACGTTTCGGTGCATCTAGAGCCGGATTCGGTGCGGCTTTCTCCCGGTTCGGTGCGGTTTTTCAGCATTTTGGCGCGACTTTAGCCTGATTTGGTGCGACCGCTCAGATTTGGTGCGAGTTCTGCCGGATTCGGTGCAACTTTCTCCCAGTTCGGTGCGGCTTTTCAGCATTTCGGTGCGACTTTCTCCTGATTTGGTGCGACCGCTCAGATTCGGTGCAAGTTCTGCCGGATTCGGTGCGGCTTTTTCCCGGTTCGGTGCGGTTTTTCAGCATTTCGGTGCGACTTTAGCCCGGTTCGGTGCGGTTTTTCAGCATTTCGGTGCGACTCTCTCCTGATTTGGTGCGACCGCTCAGATTCGGTGCGGCTTTTCAGCATTTCGGTGCGACTTTAGCCTGATTTTGTGCGACTGCTCGATTCGGCGCGACTGGCATGCCTGTGCATTTTTCTAATTTAATTATAAACCAGAAAAGGTTTTTTTTTCAGCAAATCTGTACGTCAGCCATAAAATAGCTATAGCTGCTGAGTAAACAATCATTTTTTGAACTGCTTATCTTAGCGAAAGGCTGCTGATCCGTGCCTTTCCGAGTACATATCTTTATTTGTAACGATCCTATCATTCTGATTCCATACCTACAGATCCTGCAATCAAGATCGGTTCTGCTTCTTTGAAAAAAATAAAAGCACCTGTAAAGGTGCTGCACGATCAGTCATCATAAACAATCATCACGGAATAAAACAATTTCTCATCATTTCCATTTACCATTTCATCCATATCTTTTAATGAAGTGCTGAAAGCGATCTTTTTAATCGGCGCATGTTTACTTAAGAAGTTGTTCACTGCTTTTTCTACTTTACTGGGTTCGTGGTCTGAAAATATTTTTATTTTCAATACATCTCATCTCCAATTGCAGGGATAATTTATCGTTACTCAAATGAAGGGATTTTTATACATGAGTAAGGCGCTGCACGGACATGTATCCAGAGGCGCCATCATAAAGCGGTGCAACGCTCTATCCTAATCCGGTCGATTCGATTCATTGCCCGTTACTTAAACTCCTGATTCCGCGGCTTAATGATAAGATATGAAGGTTCTGCAAATTTCTGATCCTCCCCCTTTTATCGCGGCATCGAAGCGCTGCTGTTTTTACTTCTTTTCATCACAGCGAACGACATTGAAATTTTCGCGGCCGTATCATCCTGAATGAAGTCATCCCGTTTTTTTATTCAATTCAGGATGCACCGCCGATCTGGTGCATCCTGAATTTCTACCGTCCGCGCTGCTCAATCTGCTTCATTTTTTCAAAATGGCGGCCGACATTTGATTGAGAATATTTGCTGAAACTGCGCTTCTCACAAATAGGTTTTTTCACTCATCAATTTGTACCTTTCGCCGACCGCCTGTCCATTCATATATTAAATTATTCCCTGACAAGGAGGTGCTTCTCTTGGGATATGATGGTGGATACAGCACAGGCAGCGGATTCGCTCTGATCGTTGTGCTGTTCATTCTGTTGATCATTGTCGGCACTGCTTTCGTGTATTAATGACATCTGATCTGTCCCTCGGCACTCAGCATTCCTCCTGTATCAAGGGCACCCGGCACAAGGTGCCCTGTTTATTATTAGATTATTTTTTTAAAGGAGCCGAAGCGGCCGCCCATTTCGGATGATTGGGCCTCCCGAACCGGCTCTCCCCAGTCCGGATATAAGCCTTGCGAGCCGGGAAATGCCAGATGCGTCCGGCAGAATGCGGCGGCATAAGCCGTTGCAAGCGGCGCCTGCCGAAGCGGGCAGATTTCCTGAAGCGTGATACCGTATTCAGCGATTTACATCCGTCCGGCCCATATTCATGCCGCCCGGCAGCCCGGGCAGGCAAGTCCGGCAGCACGTCGCTGCGCGCCGCCTGTTTCGTGCCGGAGGCAGGTTCGAAACCGTGCCGCCGGACATTTTTCCCGCTTGAAATTACAATCCGTTAACGATATTTTCCGGCCTTTTGCCTTCATCCACACGCCTGATATTCGTCCAGGCAAACGTGTGCATCTTTTTAAAGGCCTGTTCCGTCACTCCGCCGATATGAGGCGAAAATGTGATTCTCTCGGAAATCTCTTCCGGCAGATGCAGAAGTGCGTTATCCGGCCGGACAGGTTCCGGTGAAATCGTATCCAGCCCTGCTCCGGCAATCAGCCCTTCTTTCAGAGCGATAATCAGGTCGTCCTGATCGACCACTTCTCCCCGCGCCGTATTGATCAGGACAGAGGATTTTTTCATCAGGCGAAGGCGGTTCAAATTAATAAAATTTTTCGTCTCGGCATTCGAAGGCAAGTGAAGGCTGATAATATCGCATGTGCTTAGAAGTTCATTGAGCGGCAAATAGTCGGCCCGCAGCTCACGCTCCCGCTCTTCCGGAAGCCGGTGCCTGCTGTAGTAGCTGACTTTTGCCTCAAAGCCTTTGAGCCGCCCGGCCGTTTCCTGTCCAATGGCGCCCATGCCGATAATGCCGACATGGCAGTTCCAAAGCTCTCGGATTCCTTCCAGGCTCCAGTTGCTTTTGGCCTCGATCTGGCGCGCCTCCCGCACCATTCTGTCGCCCTCCACCGTTCGGCGCAGCACCGCCAGCATGAGCAGAACGGCCTGTTCCGCGACGGCCTTGCTGTTTGCTGCGGCATTATTGCAGACAAAGACGCCCTTTTCCTTTGCAGCGCGGATGTCGATCCAATCATAACCGACGCCCTCTGACTGGATCATTTTTAAATGAGGCATCGCATCAATTAATTTCTTTCGGACTGGCTGCATCGCATCGGCAAAAATCACATCGGCATCGCCGCCGATTGTCAACAGCTTCCGCGTATCGGTTTCAAAATCCGCAAAGACGAGTTCCCATGATTCCGGTATCGCCGCCAGATCGGAAAATCTTTCTATTCTTTTTTTTAACGTCATCAGCAGAATCTTCATACTTGTTCTCCCTCCCGTAATTTTGCTCAATTGAAATAGTCATTCCATTTTTAGATGCGATCTATTCAGAAGGCTCCGGCACCGCCTCCTCCGGAAGACGGTCCGCCGCCAAAAGATGTACCGCTCCCCGTATCTCCTGACGCCGCCGGGTCCGTCGCTGCAAAATAGTAAAGAAAACAGCTCGGGTAAAAGCTTGCGGCTGTTACATCTGCCTGCTCCATCCAGGGAGCCGTCATACTTGGTTTCATCAGATTTTTATATCCATAAATAAATGATTGGCCGACATTTAACGAAACAGAAAGCGCGAACAGATGGTCCAATTGAGCTTGAGTGACGGATGGCTCCGTATGCGGCCGTGATATGTCTTCTTTCCATTTCTTAAGCATCCGCCGTTCCGCGGCTTTATCCGGGCGCCATTTTTTACTTGGGAAGAAGCCAAATAAAATTGAAGCGGCAAGGATAAATAAAGAAGCAGCAACTTTGAGATCCGGATCATGAAGGCTCATCAGTTCAAAAAAAGCAGCGGCAAAGAAAACATAAAATCCTGCCTTCCACCTTGGAGAAATGAAATAAATAACAAACGCAGCAATCAACAGGCCGGCAAGGACCATGTTCAGGCCGGTCACCGTCTTTGACTGTGTCGCATCGATCCGCCATAAACAATTGGCAAAGACGAAAATACCTCCTGTAAAAATAAGGGCAATAAGCGGAAAAAATTTCATCTTCGGCTGAAACAGATCTCTGGAGAAAGGTGCTTCCTTCTTCAGAAGGTCCTTCCAGACCGTGAGCTTGCTTTTAAACCGTTCAGCTTTTTTTTGATAGATTGCGAGCACCTTCCCGGACTTCTTTTCCTTCCCGGTCGGCCCGTAAATCTGATCAAGGGTAAATCCGGCCTTGCCATCATACTTCGAGGTGAACAGCCAATTTATTAAATAGTTTTCAGCTTTTGTCAGTTTTACCGTTTGCTGTTTTCGCGTGAACCTTATAGTTTTCTCAGGAAAATCTTTGTCTTTTTTGTACTTTTCATGAATCGGAACGACAGCCATATCGGCAATATTTTTCCGCACAAGAGACAGCAGCCCCGCAATGATTGCGTCATTTGAGAAGCGTAATCGATGATCCAGATAATGAGCGTAGAGCGGATCCATTTTTTCTAAAAAATGCAGATCAATGTCAGAAGGGCCGGCCGGCCGTCGCAGACGTCGGATCAGCAGCCATACGGCCGAAACAAGAAAGAGGATCCATGTTAAATCGTTTAAAAGCCTCTTAGCGGCGGCCACATAGCCCTTTCGGTGGACCAGCCTCTGCTGAAAGGCGTCTTCATTTTTCTTTAATGCCATGTACCGATCGATGTCATGATCGGTCGACTTCTGGGGAAAATAGGCAGACGGAAGAAGAAAATGCGTCTCCGTCGATTCTCCAGCCGGGAGACGGTTTATCGTGTAGGCATAATAGTTTTGCTGCTTTGTCAGAACGGCCTGACCGGAATAATCGTATAAATATGCATTTACCTGATTGTTCAGCGTTCCGGGAAACTGATAATGAATGGATAAGTGCTGTAAATCCGTCCGGTTGTCATGATCAAAGAAACTGTAATTGATAAAGGCGGCATCACGGGACTTGCTGACCACATTTTTTACAGTATAAACATACAGGATCTTCTTTGTTTCATTCACCGACCTTGTGTAAATTTTATATGTATGGTCTTCTAAGGACGTTTTTAAAAGATTTGATTCGTCGGGTTGAAAAAAATCCCCGTTCTTTGAAATCAGATACGCTTTAAAGCCCGTGATATCGGAATTTATCGAACGGGTCGTTCCATTGAAAGAGCCGTGAAACGTGTAATCGTAAAGTTCCTTCACCTGCATTGAACCATCCGGCCGCACAGCGGCATGAATAGCCACCTGATTGATCCGGAATGTTTTATTTTCCCCGGAACCGCTGCATCCGCTTACAAGCAGCAGAATTAACAGGAAGAGAACAGGAAAGATTCTTCCCTTTTTCATCGCTTCACGACCTTTCCGCTCTTTAACATCATACCGTGAACAGCCATTAAATCGGATTATTGCCTGATTCTGTCAATTGTCTGCTTTTCTCTGAACAGGGCCTCCAGCTGCCTGCGTCCCGGCCGCACTTCAGCCAGCTCCTTCATCACGTCCATCCAGGCCTTCTGGTGGTCTCCCCCTAATGATGAAAAAATTTCTTTCATTTGTTCCTTTTGCACCCGGCTCAGTCCCTGTTCCAGCCGGTACCCTTTCTCGGTCAGAAACAGCTGCTTATATCGCTTATCGAATTTTGCCTGCTCCGACTCAATAAATCCTTTCTCGTACAGCTGCCTCAAAGGTACATTGACCGCCTGTTTTGACACTTCCAAAACGGTAAACAGCTCGTTCACCGTAATACCCGGGATACGGGCGATAAAAAACAGAATACGGTGATGCACCCTTTGAATTCCGTACTTCGCGATCATTTGATCCGGTTTTTCAGTAAATGTCCGGTAAGCAAAATAAAATAGCATTAATACTTCATTTAGTTTCTGCTGTTCATCATTCAAAATGTTTAGACTCCTTTCACTTCGGAATAGTAGTATACCATAAAGTTGCGCCTTCTTCCTTATCATTTTGCATGAATTGAAAAAATCAGGCGTCCTATTAGGTCAAGTATGTTGACCTAAATGTATTTTTGCCTTACACTGGTTTTATAGGTCAATGATGTTGACCTATAAAACCAGATTTTTTTCTGCCTGAGACCTGTTTTGTTCCAAACGAAAATTTTATAAAGCGAGGCGAAGACAAAAGATGAGCGGCAATTATACAATCGGACGATATCTCATTGACCGGCTGGCGGAACTCGGCATTCGCGACATTTTCGGCGTGCCGGGCGATTATAATTTATCTTTTCTCGATGAAATCATCGAACATCCCGCCGTCAAATGGATCGGCAATTGCAATGAGCTGAATGCGGCTTACGCCGCAGACGGCTATGCACGGATACACGGAATCGCGGCACTCGTGACGACATTCGGCGTCGGCGAACTGAGCGCCGTAAACGGGATTGCCGGTTCTTATGCGGAACAGGTGCCCGTCGTTAAGATTACAGGCTCCCCTTCAAGCAAGGTCGCCCGCGAAGGACGAATCGTTCACCATACGCTCGGCGACGGCCAATTCAATCATTTTTCACGGATGTACCAGGAAGTCACCGTCGCACAGACGACGTTAACGGCGGAAGACGCACCGCAGGAAATCGACCGTGTTTTAAAAGCATGCTGGGCCGAAAAACGTCCGGTCTATATTAACGTTCCCGTCGATATTCATTCACAGCCGGCCGCGCCCCCCGCCGAACCGCTGCTGCAGGATGAGAGCAGGACCGATCCGCAGCACCTTCAGCAAATGCTGGAGTCGCTCGTCCCGGTCATCGAACAGGCCAAATCGCCTGTAATCCTGGCAGACTTTCAAGTATACCGCTATCATGTCGAGGAAGAGCTCAGGCATTTCGCTGAAAAGACAGGACTGCCGGTGGCCACTCTGAGCATGGGAAAGGGCGTCTTTAATGAAGAACATCCGCAGTTCATCGGCGTTTACAGCGGAAAAACGAGCACGCCTTATGTAAGAAAGTGCGTCGATGAATCGGATTGCCTCCTTAGCATCGGCGTTCGGCTGACCGATTCGATTACGGGCGGATTCTCGCAAGGTTTCAGCGATGACACCGTGATTCACGTGAATCCGGATGACGTGGCTTACCAGGATCAGCGCTTCCAGAATATTGAGATCAGAGAAACGCTGAACCGTTTGGCGGATTCTCTCGCCGCACGGAATAAAAACACATTGGCGATAACGCCTGCAGCCGAACAGGAGAAAACGGGCCGCTCGCCATTTTATGTCGCAGCCGATCAGCCGCTTGTTCAGAAACGGTTCTGGGAAATGGTGCAGCTTTTTATTCAGAAAAACGACGTCGTCATCGCCGACCAGGGAACGTCTTTTTTCGGTTCGGAAACGGTTCCGCTGAAAGAAAACGTCACCTTTATCGGCCAGCCGCTGTGGGGATCGATCGGCTATACGCTGCCTGCCTTACTGGGCACGCAGCTTGCCGACCGGACAAGACGCAACATTCTGCTGATCGGCGACGGCGCCTTTCAGCTGACATTCCAGGAGATTTCAACCATGATTCGTCAGCAGATTCATCCGATCATTTTTGTCATTAATAATGACGGATATACGGTCGAAAGATCCATTCACGGTCCGGACGCGGCCTATAACGACATCCAGATGTGGAAATACGCAGAGATTCCTGCCGTTATCGGAAGCAGCGAATTTGTGAAAAGCTATAAGGCAGCCACTGAAGGCGAACTCGAAGACGCGCTTAAAGATATAATTGTCCATCCTGAATCCCTAAGATTCGTCGAAGTCGTCATGGGCAAAATGGACATGCCCGAGCTTTTGTCCGAACTGGGCAAAGTGTTTGCTGCGCAGAACAACTAAGCCATACCCGATCTGATAAGATGGTCCCATTATCGATTGATAGTGGGACGCTTTTTTTACTTTGAAGAAAAAAGGCCGTCCCCTCTTTGCGGATCCTCACTTTATCAGCCGCTTTTTTTGACGTGGTCTCTTTTTGTTCGAAAGGCCAGCGCTTTTTCGGCTTAACATCCGCATGAACGCTCCATTTCTCTGCCGGCTGCCGGCAAATCCGCTGTTTTATACGTCTTTTACAGCAGCGGCTGTCGTCTTTCCCATGCGGTTCTTTGCCTCCATGTGCCGGCCGAAATAGGTGGCGGCAACAATCAGAAGCCCGCCCAACCACTCCTGCGGGGAAAGGCGCTCACCGCCCAGCCACACAGAAAAAAGAGCTGAGAACAGCGGCTCCGTCCCCGTCAAAAGACCGACTCGCGTGGAAGAAGTCCGCCGGATCATGATGAGCTGAATATAAAAGGCAAGCAGCGTACAAAAAAAGGCGAGATAAGCGGTTAACAGCCAGAACGGCAACGATAAGACGGCCGAATCGGGCAAGCGCCCCGAAGGCAGAGAGAAAATGCCCATTATCACGGCTACGACTCCCAATTGTATGGTTGTCAGCGCGCCGGAATCCATAACCCTGCCCTCCGTCAATTTTTGTGTCACCGACATTTGAATAGCGCGCAATAACGCGGCAATCAGAATCAGGGCATCGCCGGTATTGAATTGATATCCGCCCTTCATCGTTAGCAGGAACGTCCCGAAAACCGAGAGCAGCACTGTACCGAAGATACCGGCGCGGAGCCTTGTTCTGAACACGGCCGATTCGATCAGCGGGGTAAATACGACGAATAGACTAATTAAAAAACCGGCGTTGGCTGCCGAAGTAAAATGAATACCCCATGTTTCGGATATGAAGATGCCTGAAAGAAACAAGCCGAAAATAATGCCGGACAGCCATGTTTGCTTCGTCGCTTTCACTAATTTTCTCCAGGTCAGGGCGACCATCACGAGTGACGTAAGCAGAAATCGGAGAAACAGAAAAGTGAATACCGCAACATCCGCCAGTACAATTTTTGTTGCAAGATAACTGGAGCCCCATACAACGGCTACAAAAAGTAAAGAAAGATCTGCGAGTCGGTGATTCTCTCTGTTCATCATCTCTTTTCTCCGACAAGAAAGCTGTAAACTTCTTTCATCGGCCTCAGCCAGTTCTGTCTCATTAGCGACGCCGCTTTTTCAGCCTGATGCTCTTCGAATGCCTGAATTAAAGCTCGATGCTCTTTCAGAGACTCTTTCACAATCACGAAATCTCTCTTTAGAAAAACATATTTAAACCGCCGGATGTGCAACTGCAGTATCGAGGAGAAGTCGGTAATGTAGGGATTGCCAGCGAGCTCGACGATGTAATTATGAAACTGTTCATCGCTTTCCATCGCTTTAAACTGTTCCTGACGATCGATAAGCTGTCCATATTCGTCAGCCATTTCTTTCAATGTTTCAATTTGTTCCGCAGTCACGATTTTGGCCGCTTCTTCGGCAGCCAAAGCGTGCAGAGAAGCCAGAGGCGGATAGATTTTCAGGACATCTTCTTTTTTGATCTCCGTCACCCGCGTTTCTTTTCCCGGCTGCATCTCAATAAAACCCTGTACTTCTAAAAGCTGCAGAGCCTCTCGGATCGGTGTTCGGCTGATACCCAGCGCCTTCGAAATTTCCGAATCGTATATTTGTTCACCCGGTTCAAGCGTTCCATCAATGATCCATCTTTGCAATTGATTGAATGCTCTGTCTTTTGCCAGCATCCGGATCGGTGAAGAAAAATTCTGAGGAATAGGCATTTCTCTTACCTCCTTGTATGCAATATATTGCATACATATTATACAGCCGCACTAATAAAATGCAAATAAAGAGATCCAAAAGGAGAAAAAGGCCCCTATTCGATAAACGTACCGACAGTCATGACGCTCCGGCAGATTGTTTTATCAGCAGGCTGAATATAAGGACTTCATCTCTATTTAGCTCGATAACGGCAATGCTGCGGAACCTATCCGCGTCTCCATTATTCTTGCATCATTCGACTAGCCGTTTCCATCATAAAGGTGATGCAGACTTTCACCAGTTTCTCACTCAAATCTTTCTTAACGATTACTGTTCTTCATCGATATCCATCAAGATTCAAAAAATGATCCATAAAAACAGAGGACAGGGCTATTGAAATTGATGCATAAATGATAATCTGGTTAGGGGAGTATGAAATCTAATCAAAGTGGGAGGACGACTACATGATCGTTGTGACAACGGAAAACATTCACGGCTATAGAGTCAAAGAGGTAAAAGGAGAGGTATTTGGGCTGATTGTCAGGAGCCGCAGCCTGGTCGGCAACATCATGGCCGGTTTACGGAGCCTGATCGGCGGTGAAATTCATGAATATACGGCCATGCTCGAAGACGCCCGTCAGCAGGCGATCGACCGCCTTATTGCCAATGCCGAAGCCACGGGAGCAAACGCCGTTGTGATGATGCGGTTCGATTCGAGCGAAATCGGACAAAGCATGAGCGAAGTTCTGGCTTTTGGAACAGCCGTTATTGTTGAAAAAGAAGAAGAATAAACGTCCTCCCGATCTTTCGCTGCAGTATCCATGATATTTTCCGACATCCGAAGGCCAGACTCGCCAAAAAACACCCGCAAATCCGGCAGGTGTTTTTTATCCTTTCGATACCAACGGCGGATCTGTCTTCTGAATGGCCTGTCTGAAGAATAATCAGACCAGAAAGACCGTCCCTGATTAATGGATCAGCCGCGGCCGGAGTTGGACCCGCTGGTGTGTCCGTTTTATCGATCATGCCCGGGAGTTTATCGGCCATGGAGGGGGCCTATCGGTCGGTAAGCGCCGTTGATCGGTCATGGTGCCGGATCTATCGATCATGGCCGGGAGTTTATCGGTCGGTGTGTCCGTTTTATCGGTCGTTTGAAGCCGTTGATCGGTCGGCGCGCCGGATCTATCGATCATGGCCGGGAGTTTATCGGTCGGTGTAGAGTTTTATCGGTCATTAGAAGCCGTTGATCGGTCGGCGCGGGATCTATCGATCATGGCCGGGAGTTTATGAGCTAAGCAGAGCGCCCATCGGTCGGTAAGCGCCGTTGATCGGTCGTTACATCCGTTTTATCGGTCGTTTGAAGCCGTTGATCGGTCAGCGCGGGAGTTTATGGATCGTGGAAACGCTCTCCGTCTTTGGAGAGATTGACGGTTTCAGAAAAAGTCGATCATCATCTGACGGCACAGCGGGAAAATGAGCGAAAGGGATACTCATATTAAATAATTTCTCCGTTGATCCGGTCGGCGACCCATACGCCGTCACGCCTTATAAACCGCCAGCCTTCTGTCGCCGTATCGCGGCGAAACCGGCTGCCGGCAAGCAGCTTTTTGGTAGCCGTATTGATCCGGTAATCAATCATTTTCCCTGTAATCACTACCCGAAGATCATCTTTGCCCGCTGAAACATAGACGGCGCGGATAGCGACAACATCCACAAGAGCGACCACGTTGCGTTCATTTCTTTCAATCATCTCATCAATCAGCCGCCTGTGCTCTTTAAGCATCGCTTCCGACATGTAGCTTTTGGCTGCATCCGGATCCTGTCTGGACCAGGCCTTTTGAATCGCGGCATAACATGCCGTGATCCGATTGCGCAGGCTCTTATCCTTCCAGAATGTGATGTCTCTCCGTGTCGGATTTTTAATGCGGTAGAAGAACAATCCTTTAAACGCTCCTTTCCCGCCAAACAGAGAGACCCCAAAGAAAAGGAGAAAAATCAGAAAATCGATCGGGGGATGCGGGAACACTTCCGGCGTTCATAAAACGTCCGGGTCCGGAAGGCGGCGTTCCTCCACCCGTATTTTCACCTTGATCCGATACCCCTCCCCCGCCTGTTCCGCCGCCGACGCTTCCCGCTCCGCCGCCACCGGCCCGTGCATAAGCGACGTGAACGTCCGCCGCTGCGGTTCCCACACTTAAAAGGATCAGAAAAATTAAAGAAATGATTTTCAGCCGGTTCATGCTTTCACTCCGCCGTACCTTTAAGATTACTTAAACTATACTCCCCGCGATTCAATTTATAAAGAATGATTTAGCTTTCCTACATGACGTGTTTGCATTTTATAAAACCCCGTCATCCTTTGGATTGAAAACTCGCAAAAGGCAATAAAAAAATCGAAACGAAAATCGAGATTGACATTCGCTCCGATTTATTCAAGCCCCTTTTTACGTGCAGACAAAAAGTTAAAGATCTTTTTCAGCCTTCAGAAGAAACGCGGCATAGGGGACGGTGCAGCGGTGCCGGAACCGTACCAGTAAGGCGGACGTCCCGGTGGATACGGCGGGCGCGGCGGATAAGGCCGCGGCGGGTAGGGATGTGCCGGATAAGCAGTTTGATAAGGATGTGCCGGCGGGTAGGAATGTGCCGGGTAGGGCTGCACAGGGTAAGGCATGGGCGGATAGGGCTGCCCGGGATAGGATGCGGGCGGTGCAGTCATTTGCCGTTCCTGAGGGAAGTCCAAGTCGTCGGAATAATAGGTTGGATCGATCTCTCCATAGTCCCGGCCCGGCTCATAATAAGAAGGTATTTCATTCATGTATTTCCAGCCTCCTTGGGGATTTGCCCCGTTGTTTCACTTACACCATATGCCCATGCCCAATACCTGTGACAATTCTGGGCGCGGACCGCTGTAAAAAAACATCCGCACCCCTTTCCGATCCGGCAGGTGCAGACATCTTTTTAATTCTTTTCTTTTTTGTTTTTAGCAGAAAAAACTGTCGAATAAAGTTTATATCCGCCATCCAGATTTTTGACTTTATAACCCTTCTGGGAAAGGATACGGGCCGCAAGATAGCCGCGCAGCCCCACCCGGCAAGCAACAATGATCTCTTTGTGCCTGGGCAGTTCATCTATTCGCTCACGTAAACTGTCCAGCGGAATGTTCGCCGCTCCGGGAATCGTTCCCTGTTCATATTCGCTTTTCGTCCGTACATCGATAAGCAGACTGCCTTCACGGATTCTCTGATCGACTTTGTTCCACTGAATGGCATCGACTTTATGTTCCAGTATATTCTGTGAGACGTAGCCGAGCATATTGACAGGCGATTTGGCCGAATTGAACGGCGGCGCGTAGGCGAGCTCCAGTTCGGTGAGGTCATAGACCGTCATCTTCGCCTTAATTGCGGTTGAGAGCACATCGATCGTCTTATCGACCCCCTGTTCGCCAACGGCCTGGGCGCCGAGCAAGCGGCCGGCCGGGGATTCAAATAATAATTTTAATTGCATCGACTGGCTTCCGGGATAATAGGTTGCGTGATCATAAGGACTGGTATGAACCGTTTCATAAGCGATTCCGGAGCCTTGCAGCTGTTTTTCATTCAGACCGGTCACGGCGGCAGCCTGATCAAACACGCGGACAATCGACGTGCCGAGCGTTCCGGCGTAATGCCTTTCGATTCCGCTAAGTATATCGGCAACCATCCGTCCCTGCCGATTGGCCGGCGAGGCGAGCGGGATGACCGCCGCAGTTCCGCTGACGAAATGCCTGACCGAAATAGCGTCGCCAATCGCGTAGATATTCGGATCGCTGGTCTGCAGCCGATCATTGACCACGATTGCCTGCCGCGTGCCAAGCTCAAGGCCGGCATCGGCGGCAAGGACGGATTCGGGACGGACACCTACGGATAAAATCGTCAGATCCGTCTCCAGCCTGCGGCCGTCATCCATGACAACTGTCGCTCCGCGGTCCTCGAATCCGGTAACGGTCCTGCCTTTGAACAATCGGATATGGCGGGAAACGAGCTCCCGCTCAATAGCAGCAGCCATCTCAATGTCCAGCGGCGGAAGGATTTGGCCGGCCCGCTCGATTACAGTCACTTTTAAACCGCGGCGATAAAGATTTTCCGCCATCTCCAGGCCGATAAAACCGGCACCGACAATGACCGCACGCCCGGTTTTATTTGTCTCGATCATTTGGACAATCCACTCGGCATCCGGAACATCTCTCAATGTGTACAGGTTGTCCGCTTCTCCGGCCCCCTTCATAGGGGGTACCACCGGTTTCGCGCCCGTCGAAAGAATCAGCTTGTCATAACTCTCATCATAAAGGTAATCCTGATGATTAACTGTGACTTTTTGATGCTGACGATCAATCTTCAACACTTCGCTTTCGATACGGACGTCTAAACGGAACCGATCATAAAGTTTTTCCGCTGTCTGAACAAGCAGCGCTGAGCGATTCTGAATCACTCCCCCGATATAATAGGGGAGTCCGCAGTTTGCAAAAGAGACATAAGGCCCTTTTTCCAGGACGATGATTTCGGCATCTTCGTTCAACCGGCGCAAACGCGTGGCCGCGGACATGCCGCCGGCGACTCCGCCCACAATCACAAATTTCATCTGCATCCCCTCCTCATTCCATACTTCCTGTCCAGTTCATCATGCCGCCGCTCATATTTTTCACCTTGAATCCGTTAGCGGCCAGAATAGCCGATGCCACTCCGCTTCTGCTTCCGGACTGGCAAACAATAATGTGCTCTCTCGTTTTGTCAATTTCGTCCATGCGGAATTGAATGATATTGACTGAAATATTCTTTGCTCCGGGAATGTGCCCGCCGGCGTACTCGATCGGTTCCCGGACATCGATAATACTGACATCCTTTTTCCCGTTGATTAACCGTTCAACTTCTTCGGGAGTGATTGTTCCATACATCCTATCTTCCTCGCTTTGTTCTATTTTCAGCGCATACAGGCCATTAGCGTTATTATACCCTATAGGGTATATAAAAGTCTATGAAAAAGTCTGACGCCGACGATTTAGTCGAGATTCTTTCCGGCAGTCCGTCCAGGTACACGATCCACAGCTGTCATTTGACATCACACTATGCCTGCAATCCGCCTCCTGATTCGTCATTCGTAAAATTTCCTGAATTTGTCCGCCGATCCGTTTCAGACGATTCTTCATCGGCAGCAGATCGTCCATCTGCCGGCCTCTTTTATACCCACAAGGGTATATTAATCAAAAGAACATCTTTCGTCAACTTTATTGACCGACATTTTTCTCCAAGCCCGCTCCATATATTAACCTCGGCAGGGACAGGCGCTTCAAGGTACTCCCCCTGCACAGATTCGCTGCCCGGATTGTCCATTCTCTGTTCTCGTCATGTCCTTGTTCGGGTCGGCGGCACTCTGATCGGAAGGACTGCCGTTTACATTTGTGCTCCCATTTCTCAGGGAACATTTCATCTGCCCGGAACCGCTGAGACTTTGCGGAACCGTCTGGTTTTTTTCTTTTCTTTTTCATTTTTGATGTTCTTGTCTTTCTCAGCTGCATAGCCCTTTTTATTCCCGATGCTCTTCTCAGCTTCGCCAAGAAAGATGACAGCTGCCCCTGCAGCCTGTGCCCATCCGCCCTTAGTTTCGAGCGGATCGATGTAAGACAGCGGCGCAACACTTTTTAGCCGGCTGTTTCTGCCTAAAGCCATGATAAAATTACCCAGAATAATGATCATATTTCCAATAACAAGGGAGTTCTTTTTCCACACATTTTTATCCGACAGAATAATGATCCCTGCCAGTATCTGATTTATATTATTGACCTGAAATAGTTTTAATCTTTTATATGGATCCTGCAAAACGATGAAAGCGTAAATGACTAACACATAGCCAAATGCCTGAAGCTGCGTCCCCATTTTGTCGGGGGTTCCTCCGCGCAGGAACTCCGCATCCAGCGCATCTCCGTTAATTTGCACAAGGCTCCCATAAAAAAACAGCGACTGCTGAGCCTTAGGCGTTAAACCAAGCGAAGGAGTCAGGCCCGATGCCACCATAACCTTTCCAAGAACGACTGAAAACAGCGCGGTAAGTTTCAGCGTTTCATTTTTCGCTTCCATGCCTTCCCCCCTTCCCGGTATTAAAAGCATATTCCTCTTCTCAAACGAAAGACAGGGCGAAAGCCCCGGCGTTTATCATTCAATTAATGCGGGTCACTGTCCCGTAAAATAATGATTGGCAGATATTCCCGTTATATCTATCGGCAATCAGGATAAAGCAAGTTTTCAGGCCGGGACCGGATGAACAGTTTCAATATTGGATCGCTTATTTTCGTCCGTTTCCGCGGCAGGATTCTTTTTTCGGAGCAAGCGCCGAAAGGGGGCCGACACCCTGTTTCGGCAATATCTGCCGTTCCGGCCTTCATTTCGCCAAAATTGGATTTTTTAAAAAAAGAGCCCTGTTCTGACTGAGGGCTCCAATCGATGAATTTCGCAAATAAGAGTTTCTCGGGATCGGATAGACTGAGGTTCACTATTCATCGGCAGCGCGGCCCGGTCCGATAATCGCAGACCTCTCACCAGGATCCGCCTCAAAAGGCGGATGATCCGATATTTTCTCCGTTCAGGCCGTGCCGATGATCCTTCCGAAATTTCCGCCCGCCATGGGAAACCTTCTAATACAGATTTCAATCCGTTCAATCATGTTTAGCCTGTATGCCCGGCCGGCTCCTGAGGAAAATATCATTGATTGCTCTGTATCCTTTCAATCTGCTTTAATTCGCCGAGCATCCAGGACGTGTAGCTTTGCCCTGTAGGCAGCGTCTCCGTCACTTTAACGACCGGCACGTTGTTTTTATTTGCAAGCGCTACGATCCTGTTGACAGTCGGGTCGCTTGCCTGAATGTTGTCAACAAAGAATTTGATCCGATGATGGGTGATATCGTTCTGCAAAGCGGCAATATCCCTCGGCGCAGGATCATTTCCATTCTCAACCGCCAGTTCAAAGCCTCTATTGCCGACTTTATACTTTAGCGCCTGCAGCATATAGTCGAATACCGGTTCAGAGACATCTGCCGTCTGGTTGGCCGCCTGTTTAGAAAGCTTGTCAACCAGCTTTTTCACCGGCTTGATTTTCGCAATATAGGCAGCGGCATTCTTTTGGTAGTCTTTGGCATGAGACGGATCAAGCTTCGCCAGTTCGGCGGCAATTTGCCGGGCAAGTGCCGGCATCGTCTCCGGATTATACCACAAATGTTCATTGTCTCCGGCTTTCCTGTTCATCAGATCTTCTCCGACACGAAGCACCTTTTTATTCGTCTGACCGGCCGAAACGAGTTTATCCATCCAGCTGTCATAGCCGATGCCGTTATAGATGATCAGCTTAGCCTGGTCGACGGACTGAGCCGTTCCCGTCGTCGGTTCAAATTCGTGCGGATCAACGCTTGGTTTGTTAATGATCGAAGTGACATTGACGCGGCTGCCGCCGACAGCCCGGGCAACCTCCCCGTAGAAGTCTTCCGCAGCGACAACATTGATTTTTGACGAAGCGCTGTTATTGGATGACGCTTTTCCGCATCCTGACAGCACTCCTGCCGATATGATGAGGACTCCGAATAAAATAAAAAATTGATGGATAAAATGATGACGCTTCATGTTTCCGTTGCTCCTCCTGATCGCTTGATCCGTTTTTAATCGTCATGATTACGTTTTATAAAGCAAAGATTGAGCGCTTCTGTTTTTTTTTAAATACCCTTCACATTCACAACCCGGCGTTTAAGGCGCTTAAAAAGATCTCCCGATCACTTTAAATCTCTTAAATAAATGCCTATGATAGTCAATTAATATGTAAATATGATGTTCCGGCAGAGTCATGGAAATCCTGACGGGTTTCTTCCCCCCTTCTCTCTGTCGGGAACACCCGGCCCGTCCGCTCGACAATCTCTCCGCGCTTTTTACAGGCCGTCTCTCTTCATTTACCAGCTTGCTTTCTTGATCCCGGGTATCTGTCCTTTATGCGCGTATTCTCTGAAAGCAATCCGGGACATCCCGAATTTTCTCATATAGCCGTGCGGCCTTCCGGTCAGCCGGCAGCGATGATGAAGCCGCGTCGGCGATGAATCGCGGGGGAGTCCTGCCAGCGCGGCATAATTTCCCTCCGCTTTCAGTTCACGGCGCCGATCGGCATATTCGGCGACCAAAGCTTCACGTTTCAATTCCTTAACTATTTTTGACTTCTTAGCCACTGTATTTTCACTCCTCTATAAATCGTAATAATTACGATTTACGTTTTCTATTAAACCATACCGCCGCCTCTTTGGCAAGACATGTTAAAAATAATTTCCCCTTCCGGGCCGAATCTGATCCTTTTTCATTGTTTAAATACAAATTGCAGACCGCCGATGGGAATTAAGGGGAACAGGCCGATCGTCAGGATTCTCCGTTTACTCTTTGCCGCAGGGTGAATACAGGTGTTTGAAAGATAGCAGTTTCTTCCTTTTCTGACATTTTTTATCCGTGTCTCCTGCCGATCCGGAATGATCCGGGCTTTACTGGGGAAACGCACAATTCTTCCCGCATTTTCATACAGTACGAGTGAGAACACTTTAGGGGAGATTTTCATTGATGATTCATGTGGTCCAAAGCGGAGAGTTTCTATGGCAGCTTGCACAGCGCTATCATGTATCGGTAAATACGCTGGCGGATATCAATGATTTGTCTGATCCGAATCGTTTGGTGGTCGGCCAGGCACTGATTATTCCCGTTCCGGAAACAGGTCATGAGGGGCGCAAACCCGACGTTGAAGTCAATGCCTATACGTATCAGACGAGCGGTGAGGCCGTTCGATCGATTCAAGAGGTCGGCCGTCTGCTCACTTATTTGGCCCCATTTGCCTACCGTATCACCGAAAACGGAACACTCGATCCGATAGACGATCAGGCGATCATTTCCGCTGCATTCGCTGAAAAAGCCGTTCCTATGATGTCGATTACCAATTTTACCGCAACAGCAACGGGCACCAATTTGGCGCATGTTGTCCTGAGTACGCCGGCCTATCGCGAAAATCTGTTGTCGGACGTAATTCGGATCATGCGTGAAAAAGGATATCGCGGATTAAATATTGATTTTGAAAATGTCCTCCCTGCCGACCGTGAGCAGTACAATCAGTTTCTTCAGCAGGCTGTAAATCGCCTCCATCCATTAGGCTATTTTGTATCCACCGCTTTAGCGCCAAAAACAAGCGCTGCGCAGGCCGGATTGTTGTACGAAGCGCACGATTACGAGGCACACGGCAGGATCGCCGATTTTGTCGTACTGATGACCTATGAATGGGGCTACCGGCTTGGGCCGCCGCAGGCAATCTCACCCCTTTATCAGATGAGAAGAGTTGTGGAATACGCCTTATCGGTAATGCCGGCAAATAAAATTTTTTTAGGATTCCAGATTTACGCCCGGGACTGGGTTCTTCCGCATGTACAGGGCCAGGTGGCAAGAACCTTCAGTCCGAAGGAAGCCGTGGAACTGGCGGTAAGATACGGCGCTGCGATTCAGTACGATTCCGCCGCTCAGGCCCCGTTTTTCCGCTATGTCGACGGACAGAACCGCCTTCACGAAGTCTGGTTTGAAGATCCGCGGAGCACGCAGGCTAAGTTCGACCTGGTCAAACGCTATCACCTCCGCGGGATCAGTTATTGGGCTTTGGGTTACTCTTTCCGGCAAAACTGGGTCATGCTTGAGGACAATTTCAGCATCCGCAAATGGATCAGATAATGAGAAGGGCCCGATCACATCCTGCGGGTCCGAACGTCTCATTACTTTGACTGTCCGGCCCTTTAATACGTCCCGAAACAGAATCAACCTGCTGCCGTCAGTTGTCTAAGATCGCGAAGGTTCTGTGAACGGCACACAATGCCCGGGACAACGGACAATGGCATTTGCGTGCCCCGTCCATTATTGTCAAGATGCTGCATTTTAGAATAGGTATATCGCCACAGCTCATAATGGGGGACTGTACAGGATGCGGCAGAACCCGGCCATCGGCAACCGATATATGTCTTTATCGGCGGCCTTTTTTGTGACAATTATGTTAATCCGAGCATTTCTTTTGAATCCGAAAAGACGACTGTGTTAAACCAAAAGCAGAAGGTTGCGGGCAAGAATAAAGACGACTTTCTAAAAAAACATGTTCAGGGAGGAAAGCGAATGTCTGAATCAACCGTTACAGCAGCCTTATCAGGTACTTTTACAATCGGCGGCGATTTGCCGGTCAATCGTCTAGGGTACGGGACGATGCAGCTGCCGGGCCCCGGCGTTTGGGGGGAATCGAGTAATCCGGAGGAAGCCGTCCGTGTCCTGCGGACCGCCGCGGAACTCGGCGTCAATTTTATTGATACGGCGGATGCTTACGGTCCGTTTGTCTCCAATGAATTGATCAAAAAGGCTCTCTATCCCTATCCGAACGGCCTTGTGATCGCCACAAAAGTCGGACATACACGTCAGGGACCGGGCAGATGGATCCCCGTCGGCCGGCCGGAGTATCTTCGTCAGCAGGTTGAATTGAATCTGCGCACGCTCGGACTGGATCACATTGATCTGCTTCAGCTGCACCGGATCGATCCGAAGGTGCCGCTTGCCGACCAGATCGGTGAACTGGCGCTGATGAAACTGGAAGGAAAAATCCGCCATATCGGACTGAGCCAGGTCAGCGTCGGAGAACTGCAGGCCGCCAACGAGATTACGCCGATCGTTTCCGTCCAAAATTTGTACAATCTGGCCAAACGCGATTCGGAATTCGTACTGAACTACTGCGAAAAGCACCAGATCGGATTCATCCCCTGGTTCCCTCTGGCAACGGGAGCGCTCGCCAAGGAAGGCGGAGCGCTCGATCAGATCGCCAGAAAATACGACGCGAAACCGGCACAGATCGCCCTGGCCTGGCTGCTGAAACGTTCGCCGGTCATTCTGCCGATTCCGGGAACGTCTTCAGTTGCCCACGTAAAAGAAAACATTGCCGCCGCCGGAATTAAACTCAGTGACGAAGACTTTCAGACTCTGTCAAAGGCTGTCTGAACGGAACCCGGTCAGCGCTGGAAAATCCGCCGATTCATCTGAAAATATAAACTGAAAAAAAACAGACAGCAGGAACGCTTTGCCGATTCAATTGGGAGCGTTCCTGTTTTTATATTTTATAAGGGAGAACGGCATGTTATTGAAAGATAATTGGTATCCTCTTAACTCATGTATCCAGCCAGGCCGCTGCGTGAAAGTGTCATTGATGCTTCCGAAAAACGAGTTGGCAAGAGCGGTCGTCTATGGCTTCCGAATGTTCATGCGAACAGCGATTTATTCCGCTAAAAAAGAGGGCTACCCGGTGCGAATAGGCGTTACCTGTCGGAAACACACGATCTCTTTCTTCGGCCCGCCGCGTATTTTTATGAATTGGAAACGAAAATAGCCGAAGACGACGGATATCAGCAGTAAAGCGCCGCCTATCATATCTGTAAAGCGCAGAATATCGACAGTAAAGTGCTTAAAATCAACAGTAGCGGCCGAAAAATCGACAGTAGACGTGGAATAAATAAGCGCGAATAATCGGAACAAACAGTTGTCCCCGATTCATTTAACTAATTGCTGTTTACCCTTGACGGGGCGATACTCTGCCAGAATAGGGCGAATCGAGACCATTTTGGGGTGATCGTTCACTGTTTTAGGGCGATTCATTCTTTTTTCGGGGTGATAAACTCCTGATGGGGCGATACTCTGCCAGAATAGGGCGAATCGAGACCATTTTGGGGCGATCGTTCACTGTTTTAGGACGATTCATTCTTTTTTCGGAGTGATAAACTCCTGACGGGGCGATAACTCGCTGTTTCAGGCCGATTAGCGAATTTTTCGGGACAAGGATTCTCGGACCGATACTAGCCGACGGCCTGGCTGTATGGATCGGATTTCAGTCCAGTTATTATCCATTAGCCGTTTTTCGGTCGTCACACGGAACCTATCAGCCGGCGCCCGATTTTCGACGATTGCAGAAGTTTATGGATCGTGGAAACGTTCTCCGTCTTTCAAGAGATGGTTTTAGGAAGAGTCGATCATCAATTGACGGCAGGCCACAGCAGGACAATGAGTTAAGGGGATACTCGTATAAAAGATTTTCCGAGCGAAGGGCAAAAATCGATTATAAGACATTGCGTATCCATCGGGAAACATGTTCTGAACTTTTTAACGAATAATCAGGATCATGCCGCTGCGCCGAAACCGTCTGTACCGATTAAAGACCCGATTTGTGCTTTGATTAATTACTTAAATAGCTATCCTTCGTTCCGATTATTCGCGCTTATTAATTCTACAGCAACTACTGTTGATTCTTTGCACTTTATTGGCGATTGTTCAGCTGCATGTTCCGGTGAACACATAGAAACCGGCTTGTTCAGGCCGCTTCTCGGTTTTTCTCGCTCACTGCAGTCTATCGGTCGTTGCCAGGGGTTTATCGGCCGTAACTTGCCGTTTTTTGGTTGGCGCAGGCAGTTTTTCGGTCATCGCAGGCAGTTTTTCGGTCGGCGCAGGCAGTTTTTCGGTCATCGCTCACGATTTATCGGTCGTGCGCGATTTTTTCGTCGTTACTGGGCCGGCTGTCGACCGGCGCTTCTCACAATTCAGTAAATCACAGCTTCTGTCTGATGAAATAATAGTTAAACGAAGCTTGATTGTCAGCCAAATCCGCCTGTTTCCACTGGTTTGTTAGCCCTATTGAGATCTGACAGAAGGCATGATCCGATCAGTCGTATTAATTAAGAGATACGTGCAAGCAATCTGTTCGGTTAAGCAGCAACACTTTCTCGTAAACAGCTTTTTTTCGGTTGATGCCCTATTTCACGCAGACGGCGATGGTTAAGCCCGGTTTTGTACCGATTCTGCGACTCGTTCATCATCTATTATTCTTTTCTGATCCGGATCCGTGTACTTTATCGGTTGAGAATCCGTTTTTTATAAAAATTCCGTTATGTTCCAAACAGAAAATTGAGAAATGGCAATGAGATAACGGCTAGATACCGCCCATTATCAGGTACAATTTTTTATTACAAATGATGACTGATTGAATCGGGCTTCGTAAACGTTTTCAGCTGAAGCAGCCAGGACAGTCCGCAGAGAAAAGAAACCAGGCCGATTATCAGACCCATGATGGGAATGCCGGCCGTTTCGTAAAGATAACCCAAGCCGGCATAAGAAAGCTGCATGACACCTGAATAAGTGGAAGTGTGCAATGAAAAGATCCTCCCTCGGACTTCTGCTTTTGTATGAACCTGCATCAGATAACTGTCCAGTGGGATGATAATCCCCGAGCTGATGCGCATCAGAAGCAGCATAAAGGCTCCGGCAATAAAAACGGCCGACTGCGCGAGCAGCGCAAAGAACAGAGCCTGTGTCAAATAGGCAGCCCCGTACAACCAGTTTGCCCGTTTATCGTTGCTTCCGACAAACCTTTGGACAAACAAAGCTCCCAGCAGAACCCCAAGGCCGTCTATGGCATACAGCATACCAATACCGAATCCGCCCATTTTATAAACCATTTCTCCGAGGATCGGTATCAGGATGGCATATCCTCCGCCGGCAAAACCCCAGCTGATGCCGATCAATAGGATCGCTTTGACTGCTTTATTCCCGGAGGCCTCCCTGAAGCCCTCTTTTAAAGCGTTAAAATAAGGTTCCGCTCTCTTATTTCCGCCTGTATTTTTCGGCATATGAATCTGAAAAATATAGAAAGCAGACCAAATATAGGACAGAGAATTAATCAGAAAACCGACAACAGGGCTCACCAAAGAAGAAACGATGCCGCCGCCCGCTGCTCCAAGAATACTCATGAAGCCATACGTCCCCGAGCTCAAAGCATTGGCGGATGCTAAATCTTTATTTGAAACAATAAGAGGAAAGGCTGCCTGCTGCGCCGGTACGAACATAATTCCGGACAATCCCAAAAGAATAGCTCCGGCATACAAAAAAGAAGTCTCGTGGTCAAAAACAGCCAGGGGGAAAAGCAGCACGACTGCGGCCCGGATCAGATCACTGATCAGCATGAGCGGCTTTTTCGGATAACGATCAATAAACGGACTCACAAAGGGACCCAGCGCAACGGAAGGCAGCGACCGGCATAAAAGAACCATGCCCATGGCCGACGGAGAATGTGTCAGAGATAACGTCACCTGACTGAGCGCAACCTGGTTAAACCAATCTCCCAGTATACTGCCGCTGCCCGCCAGCCATAGTTTTCGATAATTCGCATTTCGACGCAATAAGCTATTATTTGGGGCCAAAACTACCTGTGCCTCTTTTCACATCATTAGAAATTTTTTTGCGCTAGGTGTGGAATTTATTGCTGGCCCATTTTCTCCAAATCCGGTATTTAAAAAGGCCCTCTTTATTTTAGCTTACGATCTTTCTCTGCCAATTCATGCAGACCGGGCAATCGAGCTATTATTTTTAGTAAAGGCCAACTATTTTGCCAATTTTTTTGTTTCATCCTTTCGTTATAAATCATCATCCTTTTTTTCTTTTCCCGAGTAAAAGGTGTCGGTCGAACAGTCATACTCAATAAATCACTGACTCCGTGAGGAACTGTCAAAATGACTTGATTATGCGCATCCAGTCGTGCGCCAATTGCTGTAGCCGTTTCGGGAAATTTAGAAATGGCATCGGTTGAAGATGCATAAGGAGCAGTATCAGGGTTATGTACATGCATACGTGCTTCGTTTTTCACCTCCCAGTGATATCCAGGCTCCTTAGCTTTCAATTGAGACTGCGCTTTTTGTTCATATGAGTCATCAATAAACCGGTCGTTAAAATAGATGACGTCAATGTCATGAACAGGCGTACGATGAAGTAATTGAGCCTGGTAATCCCAGATTCTTGAACGTAGAAAACCTGCACATAACCAACTATCCGGAAGATCTAAATCACGTACTAAAGTCAATATTTTTATTATTTCCCGATCATTTTCTATAAAAGATAGAATATCAGCCTTATTTTCCAGCATTATTCTTCCCCCCGCCCCCGGCATCCTGAAATAGCTGTCAGCAGCGTGTGTGCCGCCAACTTGTGAACGCATACAGATTATCCCGGCTCAGTTTCGATTGAATAAACCTTGACTTTTTTCCCCGTAAGTGTGATTTTTTTTTCACATTTCATGCCGATTTTTTCAGCAACTTTTTGAGAAATCGTATTTCCGCTCTGAATTAGTGCAATGAATCTTTTGATGCCGCAATTCGTTTGTCCATAATGAAACAGCGCACGAGCCGCTTCGGTCGCGTAGCCATTATTCCAATAACTTCTGGCGACCCAATAGCCGATTTCGATTTCTCTTGTTCCATCAACTGTCTGAGGCACGAGACCGGCGTGCCCGATTTTTACGTGATCCTTTTTTCTGGTCAGCACCATGAGCCCCAAACGCGGATCTACTTTGTACGCAGCGTAAATCCAGTCCAGAAATCGTTGGGCCCCCTCTTCGTCACGAGTTCTTCCATTACCGATAAAGCGGACTTCTTCAGGATCGGAGAGCAATGAATGCAAGAACATCAAGTCGTGATTATCATACGGGCGAAAGAGCAGTCTTTCAGAAGTTGGATACATGCGCGTGCCCCTCCTTCACGATAAATCTAATAGCAAAAATGCGATTATTGAGGTGAGCCTGACCTGAAATGGGCGAATCCTAAGTTTCATCGTCGGGCATTTTCTCGTACAAATGCCAAAAACGATGCAAGGCGGTATTCCCTTTCCCTGCTTTTCAGATAGGTCAAGTAAACCGTCATATCCGGAGGCGCTGTTTTGGAAGAATATTCTATAGATTTCAGTATACCTTTTTTCACCCCTTCCCGGGCGACACTTTCCGGCAAAAATCCAAGATAATCAAGATTCGAGATTAATCTTAAAGCCAGGCCGGAATAGTCAACCCGGACACCCGCTGCGGCATCTGCTCCGAATTCGCTTTTAAACCACTCGTCATAGGCAATGCCCCAATTCTGGTACAGCAGCCTGCCGTTCCGAAACACTTCTTCCCGTGAGAGAGACTGAACTGCCTGATAACTTTTACTGCTGCCGATCAGGAGAATCCGCTCCCGTCGGAAAAGGTTTTTTTCAAATAAGGAAGAACGCGGCGGAATGAAGACAAACGCGGCATCAATGGACCCTTCCTGAAGACGGTTGATTAGATGCGACGAGTGGTCGGTGACCGTCCGGACCGATATTGTACCCTTTGCGCACAGCTTTTCTATTAAATAATAGATTGAACTGTCCCAGATCGTATTCAGTCCGCCGATCACGATCCGATAGTCAACCTTCCCCCTGATCCGCAGATCCGCCTCAGCCTGCCTCATTCGACTGACTATTTTCCCGGCATGAGAGAGAAATAGACGGCCGTCGGGCGTCAATCGAACATAGCGCGTACCTCGATCAAATAATTTCCTGTTCAATTGATTTTCCAAGGTCTTGATTCGTGCGGTGATGGTTGACTGGACAACATTCAGTATTTCCGAGGTCTTGGTGAAGCTGGACGTTTCCGCGAGCGTCAGGAACGTTTCCAGTTGTTCCTGATCCATGGCCGGCCTTCTTTCTATTTATTTTTTTCATTAATACTATTAAAACTATTCGTTTATCAAATAGAAGTCAATTGATTAAGATGAAGTTGCTTTCTGAAAAGGGGCAAAATCCATGATTAAGAAAGGAACTTGATGATATGAAACTGTTTAAGAGTATACATCCGCGACTTGCCCTTATCTTATTCGGCTTGCTGCTTACCAACACTGGTTCATTCATGATCCTGCCTTTTTTGAGCCTGTATCTGAGCAGCCTGAAGCTATCAGCGGGCACGATCGGACTTGTCCTGACGGTCAATGTACTTTGCCAGCGCGGACTGACTTTTTTTGGGGGCATACTGAGCGATCGGTTCGGGGAAAGAAGATTACTGATCATCGGTCTGTCAGTGCGGCTGATCGGTTACATTCTTTATAGCTCCGCCGGTCATATTTCATCGATTTTTCTGGCCTCGGCATGCGTTGGCCTAGGCGGTGCCTTATTCGCTCCAGGTTTAATGGCGACTATTGTCAAGTTGGCCGGGGACTCAAAACAGGCAGTCTTTGCTCTGCGCAATACAGTGATCAATATCGGCTCGTCAATCGGCCCGATACTGGGCGGATTGCTTTACCGCTACTCTGTTTTTTGGATATTTATGCTGACGGCTCTGGCTCATTTGATTTTTCTGCTTTTCATTTTGTTTGCCGGTCCCGATGACATCCATGCCGAACAGAAAATTCCTGCCGCAGACCTGTTCCATTATGTTTTTCATCATTACGTCATGATGATTCTGGCACTCGTGAACGCGATTTTCTGGTTCGTGTACAGCCAGTTCAATCTGGCCATTCCCCTATACATGAACGATTTTTTTCAAAGGCCTTCTCTGACCGGATTTTTATTCACGATAAACGGATTATTTGTGATTTCTCTTCAATACGCCATTGCAAAATTATTTTTCCAGAAATTTTCCGGCCGGTTCATTCTATGCTTCGGGTTTCTTTCGATGAGCGCCGCTTACTTCATCCTTGGCCTGATTCCTCATTTAGTGTCCATATTTCTTTTTGTTTTGCTCTTCAGTACGAGCGAGGTATTGACCCTTCCGACAATCGACAGTCTGGTTTCCGAACGGGCCCCCGAAAACCGGCTCAGCACCTGCTACGGATTTGTCGATCTCGGCTGGGCAATCGGAGCAGCAGCGGGCAATCTCATCGGCGGCCCTTTCTTCGATTTTGTTCAGAGCCGCCATCTGTTTCCGCTTGCCTGGTTCAGTTGCGGAATCCTGTCCCTCCTGACGCTGTTCTTTATCTTTCTTCTCGGTCCCGGGCGGCAGACTCTCCATCCGGCTCAAACCGGAGCAGTAAGCGGCAAGTAAAGCCGTTTTAAAAACATGATAAAACGGGTCCCCTGGAACTCATTAAAAATGTGAATGCAGAATAAAGATTATTTCATTGCGGAAAGAATGGCTCTCCTGTAGATTTCAATTTTCTTATCCAAGTGGCTGAGATTATTTTCTAACGCTTTTTTCTTTTCGAGTATCGACAGCCGGTGCAGGCGGAGCATTTCCAGTCTTTCTTCCATCGTTTGGTCGCCTTCATATCTCAGCTTCGCATACTTTTGTATGTCTTTTAAAGGCATGGCCGTTTCTTTCAGCCTGAGTATAAATTCAATCCAGGCTTTGTCCTTCTCCGTATAGCGTCTTTGATTATGTTCATCTCTGCCGGGGAAAATTAATTTTTCCTTTTCATAATAGCGAAGCGTATAAATGCTTAGTCCGGTTAATTTTGCAAAGTCGCCGATTGAAAAATCCATCCGAATGCCTCCCCGTAAATTTTGATTTGACATAGAGTATACTCCAGCCCTTACGCTTAGATTGTAGCAAAAAAAAGGAGGATAAAAAACATGGAGAAAAATCGTTATGAAGCCGGATTGGAAAAATTGTCCGAAGTGGACGGCGGTGCAGGAACCGAGGTCGTTCAATCTTTGAAAGACGTCGCTCCTGATTTGGGAAGGTTCATCATTGAATTTGCCTTTGGAGACATCTATACTCGCCCTGTTTTGGACTTGAAACAGCGCGAGCGAATCACATTAAGCAGCCTCGCATCAATCGGCGGTGCAGAAAATCAGCTGCGCGTCCACATCAACGGTGCACTAAATGTCGGCGTGACGCCCAAGGAAATTGCTGAAATTTTTATTCACTGTGTCCCCTATGCCGGTTTCCCCAGAGCGTTAAATGCGGCAGCCGCAGCCAAGAAAATTTTTCAAGAAAGAGGACTCATATAAAATAAGTTTTTATCAGTATCTCTTTAGCCCATTTTCCTGCTATGTCATCAGACGATGATTTACTTTTTCTGCGATCGTCAATCTCGAAAGATGAAAAGCGTTTCCTTCCGCAATCAATAAACTGCCGCAACGATCGATAGAACGGACGTGACGACCGATAAACGGCGCCTAACGACTGATCAGCTTACTGCGACGGCTGATGAACCGGGGGCACCGACTGATGAATTCCCGCGGCAATCGATAAACCGGGGGCACCGACTGATGAATTCCCGCGGCAATCGATAAACCGGGGGCACCGACTGATGAACTCCCGGCGGCGATCGATAAATCGCCTGCGATGACCGATAAACTGCCTTTGTCGACCGATAAATCACGTACAATGACCGATAAACTGCCTTTGTCGACCGATAAATCACGTACAATGACCGATAAACTGCCCATGTCGACCGATAAATCATCTGCGATGACCGATAAGCCGAGGGGACTGGTCAATAAGCGGAGTGCCATGGCCGATAAACCGAATGCACCGATCGATAAGGGATACCTATTTAATTTTTTTTTAACCATTTGCTGTCGATTCAAAAGTAAATGGCTTTTTTTAATTGTATGCGCATTAATCACAGCCATTTTGAAAAGAATCAAGTCTATTTTTCCAGCTGCTCCGAATCGGCCCGCCGGTTCGATCCCGTCTCAGTATTTCGTTCCCCTCATCATTGAAACAAGGCAGCCCCCTTCCACTGGTTTTGAAATCATAGAGATTAATAGGGTGACCCCACTCACATAAGGCGGCTTTGTTATCTGGTAATAAATGCCGGATAAAATCCAATTCTGAAGTTTCGTCTGTCTCTATTTCATCATTCATTCTCCGATTTCTGCCTGAGATTTTTACCTTAGAATCCATTTTCCTCTAAATTAATGATAATCATGGTATAGCGACGATCATATTATATTGACAGTCATAGTAATATGACCTATATTATATTTGACGAGGGGGCATACGATGAATAAAAAACTCTCCTCCGATTTACTCAGAGGGCATACAGATACAATGATTTTGAAACTGTTGATAGACGAAGACCAATATGGCTATCAAATCACAAAATTGATCCGGCAAAATTCTAATGGCGAATACGAGCTGAAGGAGGCGACCATGTATTCCAGCCTGAAACGGCTGGAAAGCGACGGATGTATCGTTTCTTACTGGGGCGACCAGACACAAGGAGGCAGAAGAAAGTACTATAAGATCACCGAAAAAGGGAAAGCCGTTTATTCGGAGAACAAAAGGAACTGGGAATACGCCAAGCGCGTACTTGACAACTTATTGTGAGGAGATCGGATGTTATGAATGAAAAGTTAACGGATTATTTGAATGACGTTTTCGCGCCTTATGATGGAGTAAAAAGTGTTGCCGAATTGAAGGCTGACCTGCTCACCGATCTGCAGGAGCGGTTCCGCGAGCTCAGGGACGAGGGCAAGGACGATGAAACGGCTTTCCAGATGACGGTCGACAGCATCGGCGATATTGAGCAAACGGTACAGGAAGTTGCCAACTCTTCTCGCTCGCTGGAGCGGCAGGCGCTGATAAACTTCAACGCGAGCGATCTGCAGAAAAGCGATTTTGCCGGCGTTACCGCACATAAAGGAAAATTTAAAGGGAGCGCTTTGCGCGGCTCCGACTTTTCGGGTGCAGATTTAACCGGCAGCTCGTTCGCCGCCAGCGCTTTGCGCGAAGCCAATTTCGATGGTGCGAACCTGACTGACTGCACGCTATACGCCAGCGATCTCAGAGATACCAGTTTCCGGCAATCGATTCTTGTCCGCACCAATATCAGCACGTCGGATCTGAACGGGGCCAAATTTGCAGACGTAAAACTGACCGACGTCAAACTGACAATGACCGATCTCAGAAAAGCCCTATTTGAAAACTGTACCTTTGACGGCGTAGACTTCAAATATTCCGACCTGCGGGGCCTGTGCCTCGACGGGCAGACATTTATCGGCGTCAAGTTCGACAAAGCGGCGCTGAACGAAGCGATGTTTAGAGGGGCGACGTTCAAAAATGTATCCTTCCTTGCACCGATTACTTTTTCCAAAAAGTATTACCGCGCCATTAAAACTATCTGCTTTGACGGTGCGATGATGGATAAGCTGACCTATGCTGCGCTCAAAGGTGCAAAAGCCGATCTATCAAAAGTTACTGTCATTTAGGCCCGGAAGATTTTGGTCCCTTCCGGCTGGATTTGCGGTCCTATCGGCCGTTTTCGGCGTCTCGGATCGACCACCTGTCATTTCAGAAAATAACCAGCCCCCGGCCGGACAGAAATTTCCTATTGAGGTCAAACCTTTATCTTACGATAAGCGAAGGTTATGCGAAACTGAGCCATCCAGAACGTGCACTCATTTTTATTGGCGGAAACAATCGGATTATTTTGCACTCGAATAAAGATAGGCAGCTGTAGCCCTGCTTGCCGGTATGCCTTTTGCGTTTTAGAGGAGATTCATTATTAGAACAACCGCCATTGACAAGCCATCTATTGCGTATTACTATATAGCTGTAGTAAGTGATACAGAATATAAGTCATACGGAATAGTGGGGCGATTGTGCTGAAAAACCTAACGGAAATGCTTAAAGGCGTGCTTGAAGGCTGCGTCCTGGAAATTATAAGCCGCAAAGAAACCTACGGCTACGAAATCACGCGGCGGCTGAACGCCCTCGGCTTCACGGATGTTGTGGAGGGAACGGTGTACACCATCCTGGTTCGGCTGGAAAGAAGCAAGCTGGTAGAGGTCACCAAAAAGCCCTCCGACAAAGGGCCGCCGCGAAAGTTTTTCGTGCTTAACGACGCGGGGCACGAGGAACTGCGGAAGTTCTGGAAAAAATGGGAGTTCGTATCATCAAAAATTAATGAGTTAAAGGAGGAAAAGCAATGAATTTTTGGGAAAAAGTCACAGGCAGCGACATGACTAAAGAATTGAAAACTTTTGAATCGCGAGCCAAAAAACTGCCGGCAGATTATCAAGCGGCATGGGAAAAAATCAAGGCCAATCTTTGGCCGCACTCAGATTTCACCGGCCGCAACCTCATGCCGATTCTTGACGGTGTGCTTGGCCTGCTCGAAGAGGCGGCAGCGGACGGTCAAAGTGCCCGGGAAGTATTGGGCGACGATATCAAAGGCTTCTGTTCAGCGCTGGCCGGCGAAGAAGGAGCCAAGTCTTTTCGCGATAAGTGGCGCGAGCAACTCAATAATAATATCGCTAAAAAATTAGGCAAATAGGAGGACAAAATGAGCATACAGGATATCATCGAAGGCAAAAAAGAATGGCGGGCGCACATGGCGCGCGTCAAAGCGCTCCCGCAAGATTATCAGATTGTTTATAAAGAGATTCAAAAATATCTTTTTAAGGTCGGCCCTGTTGAACTAACCGACGGGATAGGTTTGCTGTCGGGGATTGTCGATCTTTTTGAAGAAGGCGCGGCCCTGGGGAAAGGCGTGCTCGAGGTGACAGGCAGGGACGTAGCAGCTTTCTGCGACGATCTAATCAAAGATTCAAAAACTTACGCTGACATCTATCAGGAATCTGTTAACCATGAAGTGAACAAGGCCATGAAAAAGGTTACGGATAAGGAAGGAGGATCTCGCGATGGAAAAAGCCATTGAAGTGAAAGGCCTGAAGAAATCTTTCAAGGACACGGAAGTCCTGAAGGGCGTCGAATTTGACGTGAAGCGAGGTGAGGTTTTCGCCCTGCTCGGCTCCAACGGCGCCGGCAAGACGACGATTGTTAAGATCCTTACCACGCTGCTTAAACAGGACGGCGGAACCGCCGCCGTAAACGGCTTCGACGTTGCAGCAAAGCCCGACGATGTGCGCCAATCGATCAGCCTGACCGGGCAATTCGCCGCCGTAGACGAAATATTGACCGGGCGGGAAAATCTGATCATGATCGCCAGGCTGCGCCACCTCCAAAATCCGCGGCAGATCGCCGATGATTTACTGAAACGCTTCGGCCTGGCCGAGGCCGCCGACCGCAGGGTTTCCACCTATTCGGGCGGTATGCGCCGCAAGCTCGATATCGCCATGAGCCTGATCGGAAAACCGAGGCTTATTTTTCTTGACGAACCGACCACCGGGCTTGACCCTGAGGCGCGCATCGAGGTCTGGAAGACGGTAAAAGAGCTTGCCGACAGCGGCACGACCGTGTTCCTGACCACGCAGTATCTGGAGGAAGCCGAGCAGCTTGCGGATCGAATTGCGATTCTGCATGAGGGACGAATTATCGTGAGCGGCACGCTTGAAGAGCTGAAAAAGCTGTTTCCGCCCGCAAAGGTGGAATATGTGGAAAAACAGCCGACGCTCGAAGAAATCTTCCTCGCAATCGTCGGCAAGAAGGAGGAAAAATAACGATGAACAGACATTTTTTCAGCGATACGAGCGTGATGCTTGGCCGTTCCATGCGCCATATTTTCCGCAGTATGGACACCATCATCACGGTTGCCATTATGCCGATCGCAATGATGCTGCTGTTTGTCTATGTGTTCGGCGGAGCGATAAAAACCGGCACGGATAATTACGTGAATTACCTGCTGCCCGGCATCCTGCTGATTGCGATTGCCACCGGCATATCCTACACGGCTGTCCGCCTGGTCATGGATAAACAGCGGGGCATTTTCGAACGCTTCTACTCGATGCCGATCGCGCGTTCCTCCGTGCTGTGGGGGCATGTGCTGACTTCGCTGGTCTCAAACGCCCTTTCGGTTATCATCATCATTCTTGTAGCTTTGATTATGGGCTTTCGTTCGTCGGCGGGGATATTACCATGGCTGGCCGTGGCAGGTATCCTCGCACTGGTTACGCTGGCCCTGACCTGGATCGCCGTGATTCCCGGACTGACCGCAAAATCGGTGGACGGTGCGAGCGCCTTTTCCTATCCGCTTATCTTCCTGCCGTTCATCAGTTCGGCGTTTGTGCCCACCTCGTCCATGCCCGGACCGATCTGCGCCTTCGCCGAAAACCAGCCGGTCACCGCAATCGTCAATGCAATACGTTCCCTGCTTGCCCGGCAGCCTGTCGGCAACGACATCTGGACTGCGCTCGCCTGGTGTTTGGGCATTCTTGTTGTTGCCTACGTTTTCGCCATGCTGGTCTATAAACGTAAAGCAGTATGAAGATGGTTATACGAACCTGATAGCTCCGATTAGGTATTTCCCTACTGACGGGTACGTCTGCCGGAAGATACGTCGCCGCCCTCCCTTCGAAACGGCGGCGTATTTCGCTTTCCATCCCTCTCTCCCTCATCCGGCTTGCTAAGAAAAAGTGCAAAAGAGATGTGCGCGGCCACAGGCTCCCGCGCCGCAGAATCCTATACCCTATAACTATCTCTTCTATAAAAAAGATCACGTATCGTTAATCTCTTCTTTTTCATGTTCATCAAATGTCACTAGGCAAATGATGAAGATACATATTCAGAGCATCATCATTTTTCAATAACGCATTGACCGTGTTGGGATGAGGATGGCTGTAAATGACCGGATAGTCTTTCTCTCCTAAACGGTCGTGAACTGAAAAAGCAAGAATCTCACGGTCCGTCGAAAATTGTGCGTCAATTCCTTTTTTATTTTCCCGAGCGTCCAGACGAATCCATTTGTGCAATTGCCTGATGAAAATGGCATTTAGAGCGTGAAGACAATATCCCTTTTCAGGAGTATCAAAAAGCATCAGTCTCTGATAGCAAAAACCCGCCGGTATGCCTTGAGATCTTAGTCATGCAGCCAACAAACGAGACTTTGCATAACAGATTCCCTCTTTCCATTTAAGAACATCCGATGCCATGCAGGTGACACGCGTATGCTGTATATCCCAGGAATGGTGGATGCAGTCGCGGACAAATTCAAAAGCTGTCTTTGATTTCTCCAGATCAGATTGTCCCTGTCCGAATAATTTTCTTCCTGCATTAATAATTGAAGGATGGGAACAGTCAATAATGTCCGTTTCCTGTAAATAGTCCTTCAAAAAGGGGGATTCCGGAATTAGCTTCACAAGAGGCGCCTCCCTCCGTCACTGCCATCTTTTCCCGGTTTGTTTTTTTGATCATACCCGGAAGTATAAAACAGATCAAATATATGGCCAAATCAATACGAGCAAGCAAACATGGCCACTGCTCGATAAGATTCACTTAGCATCCATCGCTTTGATTAAGTTTATTAGATCGAGAGGCTGGTTCACCGTCATTTGATTGTGAAATTTCGTCCGGTCGTAGCCGTATCCATAATCCACTAAGATGACATTTTGGATATGTGTGTCCTGCGCAGAAAGCAGATCAGCCGTTCGATCGCCTATGACAATCGCCTCATCCGGAGCCACATCAAATGTTTTTAAAACATGACTGAATTTTTCAGACTTATCAATGGCGCTGTTTCCCTCAACCAGCGCAAAATATTTCCTTATACCTTCGTTTTCCAGATTCTTTGTCACTTCATGGGTGTAATTCGAAGAAACAAGAACTAAGCGGTAGTCATGACTCGCCCAGGATAAGACTTCCCTAATCCCCTGAAAAAGTTGCGGTGTTTTTTTCTCCAATTCTTCTTTGAAAATTTTGACAGCCCTGTTTTGATTCTCATCGACGATACCAAGATGTCTGTAGCATTCCCGAAAATCATCCGTATATATTTTTTTAAACGCATCGATTGTAGCTGGCATCACTACATTGAGTTTCTTTCCGATTGTCAGATAAATATCATAGACGGCAGACAAAGAATCGACGATCACACCGTCGTAGTCAAAAATAATCAGTTTAATCATGAAAATGACCTTCTTATGATGTCCTGTACTCTCAATGAACTGCCTCGAATCGCCATTTGAAAATTAAAACGACACATTGATTTGCAATACCAATGAATGTCACAGGCGACAGCAAAAAAGCAGTCTCTTTCCGATGACTCTGTTAAATTCCTTTGTATTTATTATACCAATAAGCGTCATACGCGAATATGCCGAAATTGTCCTTCGGTTCTTATATTTTTCAGATTTTATCGCAAGATCTCCCGCAAAAATTAAGAGACTCATTCATTTTTTTCATAAAAGAAATCACCTCATAATTATGTGGCAGTTTTCTGTTTTGGAACCTATCATTTTTTTAAAGAATACGCACGCATAGCCTTGTTATCTATAATAAATTGTATGTGCTGGATAAAGTCAAATCTCAAAATCCCGTCAATGTTCATTCCATAATCTATACTCCCAACTTCTGCCTGAAATTTTTTCAGGCAGACCCCTTCAAAACAAACCGCAGCAAAAATCTTAGTATAAACATACTCAACCCCTCTTACTGTGTCCACGACAGCATCCGCTTCAGGGGTACTCCTAACCTTTCAACTCTATGCGCATTAAAAATTGTTCCGGCAGGCCCTGTATCTAACAATACTTCTTCGAGTTTCCGGATCTTGCATCGAAATTGGACGTTCCTGATTTTCTCAAAGTTATTTCTCTTTCATCAATTTTTCAATTATTTTCAACGCAAATCTCGCATTTGGGTAAGTAATCGAACCTCCGCCAATAACACCAATTTTTATTGCTTCCATGATCTCATCAAAAGTGGCTTCGGCGTTCATCGAAGTTTCCAGATGATAAAGAATACACTCATTACAGCGGGTAGCCACCGAAATCGCTAGGCCCATTAACTCTTTGTTCTTTTTACTTATTGCTCCTTCAGCGTAAGCTTTTTCATCCAAAGTACTAAATTCTTTAAAAAAAGAATCTGCTTCGATTAATTTTTTATTGTAGGTCTGACGTTGTTTTTTCAACTGTTCCGCGGTCATCGATATCTCTCCTCGCGACGATTTTTTGAGTGGTGCCTGGATCAGACACTAACTTCACCTTTCGCCAATTATCCATTAAATTCAGCCAAATCCTTGCACTTTTTTTATTTTGTGAAAAATTTATCTTAACGAGCACTTACATATGGCTGGGATTACAAACTATTTGGGTGCCGTTTACTGCCTGAGAATTCACTCTGTTCGGTTCAGGCTGTACAAACAATAACTGCTCCGTTCTCATCATATAGGGCAATAACCTTACCAATCCCTCTGCCGGCTCCCGATATTGCTTCTTTTCCTTTAGACCGCATAGTCCCTGTACGTATTCGTGTGCATTATCTTCTTCAGCGTAGTTTCTACTTCCGACCAAGCCTTTTGGATAATACCAGTTGTTCTCCGTGAATGCCCGTGACCCTTCGGCCGGTGTCAGCAAACCCGTGATGCAGATAAAGCTTCTGAGCCGCAACATTCGCATGATTCACGCCCAGTACAACCTCATCTGTATTAGGGAAATGCTCTTTTACAAATACATCAAGCAGAGCGATCGTCCGTCTTCCATATCCTTTTCCCTGAAAACGGCTGTCAATCGAAAAGGTGCGGAGAAGAAGCGCTTTGCGATTATTTGTGTATTTTTTCGCACCTGCCCGGCCATGCAGAACAAAAAAACCGACAACCGTTTCCCCGTCTAAAACCAGAATCGCATACCGATCGGATTCCCTTTTACATGTTTCAACGGCCTCTTGAGGAGAACCGGTAAAATGCAGCTCTTTTATGACATACCGTCGGACAGCCTCGCTGTATTCATCTGAGTAAAAAGCCAAACTAATTTTTGATGGATCCATTTTATTAAAATGCTTCCTTCCCGACCTCCGGGATCTCTTTGAAAGGTGTTCCGCTGTGTCCTTAAACAGCAGAAGTACAAAAAGCCTCTGTCGTTCGCTGCCCTTCCCTTTTTTCGGCAGCAAAAAAGGAAGACCGGCGCACAGCAACCCCCGTTTTCTCCGTCATAACCGCGTGACCGTCATTCAAACAAAACCTTTTGAGATAACATCCCGGCTTAAACTGACTTTGATTTATCAATAGATTCCCAATACCCGCCCGGCAATGATACTAAATTCCATTTCTATTTCTCTCTGCTGCCGTTCTCCGACCCTTACTCCGGATCGATTCAGTCATATCAAAAAGGAAGGCCCGAATTGCCTTCCTTTTTGAACAGCTCTTATTAATTAGGCCTCAGAGACTGGTCGACAGTCCGGCTTTCTTTATTTCTCTGGAAATAAGATAGCCTTCGCTCTTCAGCAGTTCCGCCGTGAGCAGCCCGCCGCCAGCCGCTCCTCTCAGCGTATTGTGAGACAGACAGACGAATTTATAGTCAAAGATTGTGTCTTCGCGCAGTCTGCCGATCGTGATTCCCATGCCGTTTTCAAAATCTCTGTCCAGATTTGTCTGGGGCCGATCGTCTTCGGTCATGTATTTCAGGAACTGCCGGGGGGCAGTCGGCAGCTTCAATTCCTGCGGTTTTCCGCTGTATGACGCCCACCGCTCAAGAATCTGTTCTTTTGTCGGTTTATGTTTAAAAGTGACAAAAACCGTCGCCAGATGGCCGTCTGAGACCGGAACGCGGATACATTGAGTGCTGATTCTTGGAGAAGAGGCATTCACAATGCCGTCGCCCTCAATTCTTCCCCATATCTTCATCGGTTCCTTTTCACTCTTCTCTTCTTCCCCGCTTATAAAAGGAATGACATTGTCATTCATTTCCGGCCAGTCTTTGAACGTTTTTCCGGCACCGGAAATGGCCTGATAAGTGCTGACAATCACATCGGTCGGTTCAAACTCTTTCAATGCGTGCAGCGGCGGGACATAGCTCTGAATCGAGCAGTTCGGTTTCACGGCGATAAAACCGTATTTTGTGCCCAGACGTTTTTTCTGACTTTCAATGATTCTCAAATGATCGCTGTTGATTTCCGGAATCACCATCGGGACATCCGGAGTCAGCCGATGGGCAGAATTATTCGAGATTACGGGAACTTCCGCTTTCGCATACTGTTCCTCCAGTTCCCTTATTTCAGCCTTAGGCATATCAACCGCACAAAAGACAAAATCCACTTCTTTGCTGATTTCATCGACTTCATGAACATCTTTCACCCGAATAGTCTTCACGGAATCCGGTATGGGGATATTCAGCTTCCATCGATTCTTAACCGCTTCTTCATATGTCCTGCCGGCGGACCGGGGACTTGCCGCTATGGCCGCCACTTCAAAAAAAGGATGGTTTTCGAGCAGGGTGATGAATCTCTGTCCGACAAAGCCCGTTCCCCCAAGAATTCCAACCTTCAGTTTGTCATCCATACTTCCCACCCTCTTTATAAAATTAAAGTTATTATACTACAGATTCAACCGAAAAGCAGGAAATTATCGAACGTCCGTCCGATCCGGATTCCTGCACGCCCGTTTCCCCGGCCGGGTCACTTCTGGAAAATCTCGAAAAAAGATATCTCTTGCCGCGCCGCGGTCATTAAGGTTTCTTTTCCTTCATTATAAAATAGATACACGGATTATAGAAGGCAATGCTTTGAATCCGCGGAGTCAAAAGATCCGGCAGCAATGACAGCGATCGATCCATTGAAAAACCGGCAAAAGATGCCGGGCCGTAAATTGGCAGCGCTACAGCCCGCAGATGCGGGATCCTGCTTTGACTAAATCGCGGAAACGGCCCTCTGCAAGACAGCGACGTCCGACTGACTGAAAATAACAGGGGCCAAAAGTGCCTCAATGCAATTTTATTGCTGTAAAAGATATTTGTGCACGGACGGACAACCTATTTTGGAGGGCGGCAATATTTTTTGCGAACGGTGATAGGTTGTGCCGGGCAGATTTTTTGCGGACAACAACATGTTCTGCAGGAAAGCAGGCAGTTTTTTTACTGATATTGCCGGTTTTTATGTATCTCACAAATATCAGCCAGCATAGAGAGCTCGGCCGTGGCTTTTATCGACCGCAGCAGGCCGTTTATCGGTCGTTAGATCCGGTTTATCGGTCGTTGCCGGGAATTTATCGGTCGTCGCGCCAGGTTTATCGGTCGTTAGATGCTGTTTTTCGGTCGTCACTGGTTTTATTGGCCGTCGCACCCAGTTTATCGGTCGTCGCGAAAGTTTAGCGATCGCAGACACGCTCTCCGTCTTTCGAGAGACTGACAGTCCCAGGAAAAGTCGATCATCATCTGACGGCCCTGCAGGAAGGCGTAAAAGTATATCCCACATCCATTTACTATGCTGCCGGACTCAAACCGGAACATCCGCAGATCCTGCTTGGCTTTGCCGGTTTAAACGGCGATGAAATCGGAGAAGGAATCAGGCGCCTCTCCCTGGCATGGAAAAAGTGACCGCAACTTTTTTTAACGGAAAATAATCTCACGTTTCTTGTATAAAAATAGAATCGATTGGTCCGATGCATCTGTCATGTGATTTTTTTAAATTTGAAGTTTCCATTTTATAGTGATGATTTAATCAGCTGCTTCTAAGGATCGATTACTTTTTTTCTTAACAGCAAAAAAGTAGAAAATCCCGCCGATCATCCAAAGCGGTTCCCAAAAAGCCAACCTCCAGAAAGTAGCATATTCTCCTAGTGCAAAGTTTAAGAAGCCGGCAGCACTTAAAGATATTGTTGTAAAATTGAGCAGACCGTATAAAAACAGCAGCAGCCCGGAAAACCTGGTTATTAAATAAAGAACTTTCCGAATGGCAGGATTCCGCCATTTAATCAGCAGCAGCATAAGCAGGAGAGCCCCGAACAATTTTATGACTCCCGTTGTCCAAATCATTGCTGTAAAACCCGGGGTCGGATGCAATGCCAGTCTATAAATGGAGCCGCCAAGCGACCTGGCGCCGATCATTCCCCCCGATGCCCAATAAAAGCTTATCCCGGCAAAAATAACGGTCCAGATCACACCGGCGTATAAAAATCGGCCATCCGTTTGTATTTTCATCCCGACTCCCTCTGCCCGGCGGTACATTTTTTTCCTAAATGGGACAACCATTCGCGTTATTCCCGCCGCTTGCCGTTGATTCTGCTATCTGAGTTCAGATTATTCACGCTTATTGATTTCCGGACCTTACTGATGATTTTCTGCCATTTACTGCTGACAGCTGCTGGCGGTTTTTTGCGCTTTACTGGCGACTGTCCGCCTGCCCGCGCTTATAAACAACCTGAAAGGTCTCGCAGACGACCGGAATTTTGTCGTTGAATGTCTGCCCGACCCCTTCCAATTCCTTTTTGAAGAAGGCTCGGTGAACCTGGCGCCAATACGTTAACGTGCGGTTTCCTTCGCCTTCGAGATAAGCGTGTTCTTCAGTCACTTCATCGAATGGAACGACGCTCACATCTGTTGTCCTGACAATAGCCACAGCCTTTTCTTCTCCGTCCAAAATGATGTTGTACAGGCCGGCAAGCGGCAATGGAGCATTTTCCAGACGATATAATTTGTAATTGGATGCCGTCGCTGTCTTTGTACCGTTTAAGACCAAGCCGGCAAGATGATCGGCCGTCTGCCTTGAATCGCCGAAAGCCCAGGCTTCACAGCTCTCAGGTATATCCGGATTTATTTTCCGATAGTCCGCCCATAATTGGGCAGCCGAATCATTTTCCATTTTGTTTCCCAGCTTCCCGATTTCGATCGGCGGAATTCAGACACTCCTATTATCTAAGGCATTTACCGGAACGGGATTCAGGCTTTTACAAGATCCGCCACCGCCTGAATGAATGCCTCCATTTCTTCATCGGAACCGATGCTGACACGCAAATAATTCGAGATCCGCGGCTGGTGGAAATAGCGGACAAGAATGCCTTTTTCCCGCAGTTGATGGAATAAAGCCTCGGCGTCATACTGCGGATGCGTTATAAAAATAAAATTGGCCTCGGAAGGAATCACTTTGAAGCCCATTTCGGACAGCTTCTCTATCGTATGCTCCCGTGTCCGGATGATATGTTCCGCCGTGCGCTTGTAATACTCGGCATCTTCTACGGCCGCCTTTGCACCTGCCAACGCCAGACGGTCAATCGTATAAGAATTGATCGAATTTTTCAGCCGATTGAGCCCTTGAATCAGTTCGGGAGCGCCGAAAGCAAAACCGACGCGCAGGCCCGCAAGCGCCCCGAACTTGGAAAGAGTCTGAACGACCAATAAATTGGGATATTCCTTGACGAGCGGAACGACGGACTCTCCGCCGAAATTGACATAAGCCTCGTCAATGATCACGACGCGGTCGGGATCCGCTTCGATAATTTTCCGGATCGATTCAATGGAAATCCCCTGCGCAGTCGGCGCATTCGGATTCGGAATAATCACGCCGCCGCTCGGTTCGCAAAAAGCCGCAACGGGCATTTTAAAGGAATCGTCCAGCGGAATCACGTCTGCCTGCAGCAGGCAAAGATTGGCATACACTTTATAAAAGCTGTAAGTAATATCGGCAAACATGACCGGGCGGTCGGGCGAGAAGAAAGTCATAAAACTGAAAGCGAGCACTTCGTCCGATCCATTGCCGATAAATATATTTTCACTGGATAAGCCGAAACGTTCCGCCAGCGCCGCTCTCAAATCAGCCGCTTCGGGATCCGGATACAGGCGCAGGCTGTCATCAACCGCCGCTTTTATCGCCGCAAGCACTCCCGGCGAGGGCGGGTATGGATTTTCATTCGTATTCAGTTTTATATAGCGTTTATCCTTGGGCTGTTCGCCCGGAACATAGGGCTCCAGCTTATGTACTCGTTCATTCCAATATTTACTCATCGCGCACCTCACTCACGGCCCATCAACGGCCTGATTTTTCCGGGCAAACAGGTGACGCCGGCAAACAGCGAAACGATCTTCGTTCTGCTCTGCCGCATCGATTCACTCGAAAATTCTACAATCCGATCATATCATTTGAGCGGCCAAAAATCATCAGAATGAATGAATTCTCGTGACAAGTTCCCTGTCTGAGCTTTTCGAATGGTCTTATAGGCACCGCGTCAAAAATTTTCCATTCACATCTGCCGGAAGCGATAATCGTTGAAATGAATGGAGCAATTTTATAAAATAAAACATAAAAGACACATTTTCTTCGGCAATTTGTAAAATGTTTGACAAATTTAGGGTTCATTGACTTATAATCCATTTACAAAGGTATTTTGCACTGGAATAGGATGGTGATCATCATGGCCGAGCTGAAGACAGAAAAACCGGCTCAATGGATGATAAAGATGGCCCTGCTGTACCAAGTATTCAAGGAGCACGCCGATCATCAGAACGCGGATAAATTGCGGGACTGGTATAAAAAATTAACAATTGATTCAAACGTATCGCTGGCCTTTTGCGGCCACTTTTCGGCGGGAAAATCGAGCCTGCTTAACAGGATCATGAACAGCCGGCTTTTGCCGTCCAGTCCGATCCCGACGAGCGGCAATCTGGTCCGGATCACTTCGGGCGCGCCCTCGGTCCGGATCGAAACGCATGCCGGCGAAACAGTCATTCTGCCGGAGCACTATCCGCTGGAGAAACTTCATGACTTATTGAGAGATTCGGACTCGATCAAGAGGATTGACATACAGGTGGATCACGGCCTTCCGCAGGGGGTTGAATGGCTGGACACGCCGGGAGTCGATTCAACCGATGAACGGCACCGCCGGGCAACAAACGAGGCGCTTCATCTTGTCGATGCCGTCTTTTATGTGACCGACTATAATCACGTGCTCTCCAATTTTAACTTTAATTTTATGAGAACATTGGCGCAGCTTGGGAAACCCTATTATCTTATTGTCAATCAGATCGACAAGCATCGTGATCAGGAAGGAACATTCGCCTCTTTTAAGGCTCAAATTGAAAACGCTTTATACGGCTGGCAGCTTCATCCCGAAAAAATATTTTATCTGTCCCTCATCAGAGAAGATCTGCCGGAGAATGACTTAAACAGTTTTCTAAAGTTTCTTAATGAAACGATGAGGAACGGAGTGAAAACCGCTGCCGGGCAGGAAACGATTCTGCAGGGATTACGGACATTGACGGAGCAGCACCGCCATTTTCTCGATCAGCAGTTCAGTCAATTTTTAAAACAAAAATCGATCGATGCGCCTCCTGATGAAGACGCTCCGCAGCAATTAAGCGCCGATATAACAGGCCTGCAATCCGAAACCGCGCGTCTGGCCGAACAGGAACGCTCCTGGCTGCCTTCTGCAGAAGAAAAGCTTTCAAGAGCCATTCAATCGGCCATTTTAATGCCTTTTGATGTACGCGAGGCCGCCCAGTTTTATCTTGCTTCTCTCGACCGCCAATTTAAAACAGGGCTCTTTACAAATCGGAAGAAAATTGAAAAAGAACGTGAACGGCGGCATAATTTTTTCCTTGAACGCTTTCAGAAACAGGAACAGACATTGGAGTGGGCGGTCAAGGATACGCTGGTCCGAATCGGCAGAGACATGGATATGATCAGCGCGACGGATATCGGTCCTTTTTCCGGGCTGTCGAAAGACGATCTGCAGCGAAGCATGACTGATCCGCTCTCTGCGGGCGTGGAAACAAACAGCGCCTATCTCCTTCATTTTGCGGATAAAGTAGCTGACCTGACCAAACAAAAAATGAGGAAAAAAGCGATGGCTGTCATCCGCGATCTGGAACCTCTGATACGTGAGCGCAGCCGGGAGAAAACGGCTCCCCTTAAACGGCTGATTGCGGAAAAAGAGGAAAAGCTGCAAATGATGCAGGCGGTCCTGTCAAAAAAGCGTGAACTGCAATCCGCCTGCCGGCAGCTGGCTGCTGTCTTTTCCGATGAACGTCCGTCTTCCGATCCGGCTGAAGCGATTCAGTATCTTGCACAGGAGATTGCAAAGAATGAGAGCCGTCATCAGGAGCTGACCCTTGGCGACTACCGGCAAAAATATCGGATTCCGGCAGCAGGCGCGCAGGCGGAAAAACCTGAAAACAAAACCGGCAATGAACGCGAAAACAATAAACATACCGATCAGGCTGTCAAGGACGGAATCAGCAATGAACAGGACAATCAGGAAACCGGATTTTCGGGAACCGAATGGTATCGGCGGCTGACACAGGCGGCTGCTATGCTGCAGCCGCTCGACGGGTTCCGTGAAGCCGCGGACGATTTAGTCCGGTCTGCCGGGCGATTAAAACAGCAGACATTCACCATCGCTCTGTTCGGGGCTTTCAGTGCCGGAAAATCGTCCTTTGCCAACGCACTGTTTGGCGAAGCGATCTTGCCCGTTTCGCCGAATCCGACAACGGCCGTAATCAATGAAATCAGAAAACCGACAGCCGGCCATCCGAACGGTTCGGCCGTCGTGCAGATAAAAAGCGAACAGACCTTATTGGACGAAATCAATCAGTCGCTGACTGTTTTCGACAGGCAGATCACTGTGCCCTCCGATTTGAAAACCCTTCTCCCCATTATAGAAAGCGGTCATCCGAGCACCGCAGAATATCCGCATGCCGCGCTGCTTCATACGCTTTCCGATGCTATCGAACATTTTGGAAAAAAATGGGGCGGAGTTTATGAAACGACGCTTTCCGAATCCCGGCGGATGGTCGCCGACGAAACAATCGCCTGTCTGATCGAACGTGTGACCATGTATTATGATTGTCCGTTCACAAGGCGGGGCAATATTCTGGTCGACACGCCCGGGGCAAGCTCCATTCATGCCCGGCACACAGAAGTTGCTTTTCATTACATTAAAAATGCCGACGCCATCCTTTTCCTGACCTATTTTAATCATGCTTTTTCACGTTCGGACCAGGAATTTCTGATTCAGCTTGGCCGAGTGAAAGGTACATTTTCACTGGATAAAATGTTTTTTATCATCAACGCGATCGACCTTGCCCGGACCGACCGGGAAGAGAAAGATGTGACCGCCTATGTGAAAGGACGCCTGCAGATGTTTGGCATCCGCTATCCAAGGCTGTACGGTGTATCAAGCGAGCTGGCCCTGCAGGAACAAAAGAGCGAAGGCTCAAAACGGAGCCATGCAGCATCCGGCATGACGGTATTTCTCGATGACTGGAAGGCTTTTGCCGATCAGAAGCTGATGATGCAAGTCGCTCAATCAGGATTGAAGGTCATTCAGCAGTCGGCTGAGAGAATCGCCCGCCTGCTGGGCGACATGCGGCTGGAAGGGGCGGCAAAAAATGAACGGATCCGTGAACTCATGCAGATGAAGCGGACTGTCGGCCAATCATTAAGAGAGATACCGATCAGGGACAGAACGCCGGAAATCAATCAGCATATTGACGAATGGTTTTTTTACGTGAAAAAGCGTCTGATTCAGAGATACATCGATGAATTTTCGCAGTTTTTTGAACCGGCCGGTGCGAATAAAACTTTTCTCAATGAAGGATTGAAAAATTGCATCGAATTTCTGTCGTTTGATCTCGATCAGGAATGCCGGGCCTCCTTTTTACGCATCGAAGCGCTGCTGAAAAAGGAATGGTCGGGGATTTATGAGCAGTGTGAGCGGGTGAGCGCCGGCCTGATCGGAAATGCAGGCATTGCCGCGAGCGAACCGGCCTTCAGCAGCCCGGTTTTTTCCGAACACCTGAAAGACATGGGCACTGCTCCGCTCACCGCTGTTTTTAAATTTTATAAAAACCCAAAACAGTTCTTTGAAAAAGGCGGCAAAAGCCTGATGAGAGATAAACTGCAGGAACTGCTCGATCCGCATCTGGCAGACATCATCGGAATTTACAGCGAACACTGCAAAGCACATTACCTGCCGCAGTTTTACGAAAAAGCGGCCGGGCTGACCGAAATGTTTCATCAACAAACGGATCAGGCTGCCGACAGCCATATCAAAATGCTTCAGGATAATTATCCGTCAATGTTTGATTCTCTCTATCGGATTCATAAAGATTTAACCGATTTAATCACAGGATAGGAAAAACGCCGGGCAGAGACAACGGACGATCCCGGCTTTAGATTCCTTCAGTTAATCAACAACCTGGGTCAATCTCCGATAGAGGTGAACTGACCTAAGAGAAGAGGCAGCGTTTTCAAACGCCGCCTCTTCTCCGTTCATGAGATGAATATTATTTTTTTATTTCCCAGTAGCAACGTTTCGGTGAAACGATCTTTTCCTCTTTTTTCAGTTTCGTCATCACTTTATTGACTTCTTTTTTATCAATCCCTGTGGCTTCCGCAACCTTTCCTGCATTCGCCGGTGTATCGGCGCTCTCGAAAAATTTAAGCACGGCTTCATAATTTTCCATTGCACGTCGTCTCCTTTTTATTGTCATGATAGGCTCAAATGACGCAGTCGAAACATTCCCCTATTGATTAAATTTATTATAGACGATTCGCTGACTCTGAAATTTGGAGAAATCGGCACTTTTTAAAAAAGCAACGCATCGCTATTCCCATAGTAAAAAAGTTCTTTGCCTGACATTAAAAAAATGCTGGAAAAGTACGAACGGTGACATTTATGAGGCGATCGTCTTTTGAACAGCAGCTGTAACGTTTTCCGCGACGAACGGACAACTTGCCAAAGCCCTCTCCGGCAGACCCTTCATTCTCTACTTCATTATAAAACAATATGGAATATATTTGAAAAGGTTTTTGAATCTGTGGATAAATGACGGAACGGTCTTTTCAGGAAACAAACCATTATTTTTTTAATATGTCCGCATTTTTCCTTTTAAAGAATGCGTCTTCTCGCTATTGTGAGCAACCGATTCCGTGATGGGACAGCCATTCTCTCGGCCAAAGCAAAAAGTTTCACAGAATAGACACATAGTGTTAACATAATAGACGTAATGTTAAGCGCTTGCAAAAAACAGATCGGAGGGAACAAACATGATGCAAAACATTGCAATAATTGGTTCAGGTGTGATGGGACGAGGAATAGCCCAATCTTTCGCCGTCGGCGGTTATTCTGTGACGATAAATGATATAAAAACTGCTTTTCTGGAAAAAGCCAGACAGAATATTGAGGACAATCTGTCCTTGATGGTAGAGGCCGGCCAGCTGACGAACGATCAGAAAAAGGAAGCCGCATCGCGGATCTCTTACTCCATTGATCAGAAGGATTCAGTCAGCGATGCGGATTTGATCATTGAAGCCATCCCGGAAGATATCAATATGAAATGGAATCTTTATCAGAACCTGGAACAGATTAAGAAACCTGAAGCCGTCGTTTCGTCTAATACATCTACCTTCCCGATTTCCAAATTGACGGAGAAAACATCTTTCGACGGGCGATTTATCATTACCCACTTTTTTAATCCCGCTCATTTAGTTCCGCTCGTTGAGATCGTTAAAAAAGACGAAACGGATCCGGAAGTGGCCGACGAGGTGATCAATCTGTTAAAGCAGATCGGCAAATCTCCGATTCTGCTAAAGAAAGAGATCAACGGCTTTATTGCGAACAGACTCCAGACAGCTCTCGTTCGGGAGGCATTTTCGCTTGTCGACAAAGGAATAGCGAGTGCGGAAGATGTAGACAAAGCCATTACTGACGGCCCGGGATTCCGCTGGGCATTTGTCGGACCGATCCGGACTGCCGAGTTCGGCGGCCTGGACACTTGGAAACATGTTATTGACAATATTGCTCCGGAACTGGATAAAAGTGAAGGTGCTCCGGAAATCATTAACAGACTGGTCGCCGAAGGCAAACTCGGAACCAAGACAGGAGAAGGCTTATTTACTTACAGCGGCAACGAAGTGCAGGAAGCTCTGAACCAGCGGGATCGTCAATTCGTGCAGCTGGGTCAAATCAAGCAGTCTGCGCGACTCGAACCTGCTTCCGAAAATTAATCATTTTCAGAGAAAAATCGATTCGCACAGGCGGAAAACCGCCTAAACTGTTAAATTGCGTGCAGCAATAGTCCTGCGGACAGCCACGTGTTGGAGCAAACAGCTATGTCAGAGGCCGGGCGGCAGTATTTCCCGCAATGCTCCTCATTCTATGAATCGGATCGAGCAGAAGGCGCATCGTTCATGGTTCAGCCGGTCTCCCTGCCAGACCGGTCCGCGCAACGTTCAATGCCCGCTGCCGCCGTGCCGGATACACGCAAAAAACGTTCATCTGAATAAACTCAGATGAACGTTTTTTTTCGCTGAATCCGGTGTTAATAAACAACAACCGGCTCGTTCTGCGTTAGATTGTCGTATACGGATTTCATTATGCCCGGAGGCGTGTTGACGCAGCCGCCCGACCCATCCGTAAGATAGGCGCTGTTTGCCCAGTTTTTCCGCCATGAAGCGTCATGGAAGCCCACCCCGCCGTCCGTGAACTGGGCCCAGTAGGAAACCTTGACCGAGTAATGGGCAGAACCGGCCTCGCTGCCCTTAAGCGTCGACGGCGATTGCTTATACATGACGTACCAGACGCCGGTCGGCGTATCCTGGTGGACATCGTGCCTGCCGGTCACAACCGGAGTCGTGACCACCAATTGACCGTTTTTATAAATCCAGATACGCTGTTCCCGGATCGACACCTCCGCATAGGTCGTGCCGATGCCGTTATTCGTCGTCGTATGATAGCCGACGCCGAAAGTATTATAACCGATCCCGTAAACATTGTCAGCTTTCAGCGATTTTTCTCCGTTTTCAAAGGCATTCTCTATAAGCGCCGTTTCCCGGCCGGCATCCAGTGCCCAGCCGTAAGTCTGTCCTTTGACCGAAATGACTGAACCCGAATGCGTCTTAAATATGTAACTCTTATCCAGTGTCGATTGGGTGCGATTAATCGCTGCGATCTGATTCTGAATGCCGGTCGGGTTTATTGTGATCTTCATATCTTTTGACACCGTTGCGTACTGGATTAATTTGTTCGCTGCTAAAGAATAAGTCTTGTTCTGTACCTGGTAATTTACCGTTTGCTGAAGGAGCTTCTGCAGTCTTTGCTTCTCATTCTTCACGATCCGGCTGTTTTCCTTAATAGGCTGCAAAAGTACGGGCTGCAAATGAATCTCGCTTCTGTATTCCTGACTGTCATAATTCTTTAATAGTTTAGCAATGTCATATTGTTTGCCCGCTTCGCTCCCCGAAACGGCGATCCGGCCATGATCCAAATAGGCCTGGGCGTCTTTGGGCGCCTTTAAACGCTGATTCAATGATTTCAGTTTCACTTCGACTTCTTTCTTCAGCGTCCGGGTCCGATATTGATCCGTGCGTCCGGGCACCGCCGAATAATTTTCCGTCTGAGACGAAGGCCACCACGTCCGCTGCTTTCCTAATAAACTCTTGATCTTAGAAAGATCCTGATTCGAAAATTCCGATTTTGTACTCTTTCCATTGAATATCAAGGTCTGGCCGACGTACACTTGGTTTTTTAAATCCATGGTTCTTAATTTCTTTAACGCCTGATCGGCGGTCAGTCCGCCCACTTTCGTTCCGTTGATGGTAATCCGGGCATTGAAATGGGTCGCCTGATAAATGCCGATGCCAGCGAACAGTAGAACAATAACAAGGATAAGACTGCTGATGATTATGATGCCAATCTTTCGGTTCGTTGTCATTTTTCACCTCAAACGACTTGATCATCAACGCATTTTAAAAAAATGTTTGATGTCAATTTAGTCATCCATACCATATGAATCGGTATTTTCGACATTTTATTACATTTATTGCATTTTGGTAAATAAGAATTTTCATTAACCAATATACACTTTATTCTAAAGGATTGCGAAAAATACGTTATTTTTACATAGGGCCCCGGCGGACATGTTACATTTTGATCATTCGATGATTCCGGCGCAAAACATGAAAGAACAGCTAATGGTACCGATGAAAATAGACCGTCAAACTAAAAATCTTTACGGATGCAGATCTTCAGGCATCCTGTTGCCATCTTCCGGGGAATCCGTAGTAAGGCAAGACTTTACGTTTCTTCAAAAATTGTTACCCATGCGGAACGGAACCGTCTTTACATCCACGTACAGAATGTTTAAACGGGAGCCGCATGACACACTGCTCTCGCCCGAAATTCCTGTTTCGTAAGCATTTAGCAAATTCTGTACAGGCATACTTAAAAGGATCTTCCCCGAACATCCGGGAAGATCCTTTTAAGTATGGCAGCGGAAACTGAACCGGATTCAGAGATCCGGCGAAAAGCGGCTTCCATAAATCAGCTGAAATGGAATATGACCGGAAAGGCAAATGCGACAACAGCCATCCAAATAACGTAAACATACAGATAGGCGGTTTGCCATTTTTCGAGCCGGCTAAAATCAATCTTTTTGGCAAAATAGCGAAGATACAGCCAGGCAAGGCCTCCGAGATTCACGAGCAAGGTCAGATTTTCACCGAGCGCCGCGATTTTATTCGGTGTGATGCCGAACGCCGACAATCGGAAAAGGATGGCCGACAACGCGACGCCGTCGATCATCAGAGCCACGAGAATCAGAGCCAGATTCAAATAGTCAAACAGCCTGTTATTATCGTGTACGTTCCGGGCCGAAATGACATAGAGAACCAGTCCGAGCACTAACACAAGCATGAGATCAAATCCGATGAGAAAATTTCTGTCAACAAAGGGACTCTGTCCTGAGAGGACCATAACGATCAGAAAAGCGATCATGATGATCAGAAACAGAGGGCTGAAAATTTTTGCCAGAATCGGAGCAAAATTTTCGACAATGCTTTTTTTATATTCGACGAGATACACCGTGATCATCGCCGTTGCACATCCCCCGTACACAGCAAGATACTGCTGAATGAAACCAGTAAGATCAATTTGAATCGCCTGGAAAATCATCTCGGTGAAGACGGCCAGAACAACAACCCCGCAGAAAATTAAGGTTCCGTAAACGACCGCTTCGCCGGTGAAACGGATGAAATCCATTCTTCTTCCGCTTTGTCTCCATGCTGCCCCCATATAAGCGGCACCCGTGATCAGCCATAAAAATATGGGAAGGTGAATGCCGGTCAGCAGTTCCGTATTTTGGGGATAATAGGACGGATAGAGGTTGACTGTCAGAGCGGACAGACAGAATATCCCGAGAACGGCTGCAGCCACTTTCCAGCCTGACCAATGTCTGATAAGGAAAAAAATCGCAATGAACGGCAGAAGAAACAATCCAAGATTTTTAAAATAAAACAGCTGATAGACCGGATCAAACAGTCTCAGGCCGAACCAGCCGGGCATTTCGATCAGTGTACCGGCCAGTAACGAAAAAATAATGACTAACACAATATCTTTTCGATTCCCGCCCGCGCCGTATGCGTGATCCGGATCGGCAAATAAATGTTTCCATAGGTTTTCTGAATTTACTTTTGAATATTCCTGAGAAATCGTATTGACGTTTCCCAGACGCTTAACACCGATCAAAAAAGATTCATCCTGTGAGAGACCGGTCTTCATCAGATCATCGATCTCATCGCGCAGATGATTTTCCAATTCGAGTATATCCGTTTCTTTAAAATTCCCGCGCGCCCGCAGATAATCGCTCCAGGAACGGATATTCCATTCCAGATCAAACATACCGAGTCCTCCCTTATTCCTGATTGGGCTTCCGCCAAGTTTTCGAGAGTGCGGAGTGAACCATATTCCACTGCTTTTTTTGCAGCTCCAGCTCTTTCAGCCCGCCGTCTTTTATTGTGTAATATTTGCGCCGGCGCCCCGTTTCCGAACTCTTCCAGTACGATTGAATGAAATTTTGATCTTCGAGCCGGTGCAGGACGGGATACAGCATCCCCTCCGACCAGACCAGTTCATTTTCTGACAGCTCTTTAACCCTTTTGATAATGGAATAGCCGTAACTGTCGCCTTGCCGCAATATGGCCAAAATTAAGGGGACAGCGGAAGCAGCGATTAAATCCTTGGATACATTCATAAACCCCTCCGATATACCTAGAAGTCTTATGCATCTAAACTATACATAACACTTCTAGGCATGTCAAGCAAAAAAAATATGCTATTTCCGCAATCCGGCCCGGCTGCACAATGAAAAAAAGCCCCTTTTTAGAACGGGGGCACTGAAAAAGCCGGGAGGAAACGATGCCGGCTATCGCCGGAACGCCATTCCTCATTTCTCCCTATCATGATGAAACTCTCGACAATCTTAGAAATTTATTCAGCGGCTCCCCTGTTTTTCTTACCCTCCTCTCCCCTCATCGAGCGCCGGGTCACTTGTTTCAGGCCGCTGTTGATCAGGACCAGAATGAAAAGCCAGCCGATCACAATTAAGCCGATCACCTTAAGTATGGAGTCGCCGATACCGGGCAGCGGCATATCCCAAAAGGCATGGAGCAAAATGGGGACGATCATCAGCTTGAGAAATCGTGCTTTGAACAGCAGGCCGATTGTGAAAGGCCTGTTCAGCTTCACAAGAACGAGCGCCGCGCCGGCAATACCCGTCCAGACGGCATGTGTGCCAATACCCGTCCAGGCCCTCGTGACGATAACACTTAAAAAGGTTTCATTGTGCATCGTCTGAAAGGCCCTGAAGGCGTAGCCCGCGGATTCGAACGAGGCAAATCCGGCGCCGATGACCGCGCCGATCAGCAGACCGTTTAATATATATTTGACATTCAGCTGACTGACAAATCCGGCGACAATCAGCAGTTTTCCCAACTCTTCAACCATACCGACGACAAATGCGCTTGTTATGCTGATCCGGTAGACCGGAAAAACCGTATAAAGAACCAGCGTCACGATAATTGAGGCCACACCCCCAAGGAAGAACATCCGGACAACATCAAAGATACTGATGTTTTGGAGTGCGTTTGTTTCAAAAAAGAAAAAGACCAGGGAAAAAGGAACGGCGAAAGAACCGATCAGCATGAGCCCGGGGAGCGCATAGGGATTGCCGAAATCAATCAGGCAGACCCAAAGCATCGCATAAGTCACTAAAAAAATCAGGAAAACCCTTGAAAAAAGCCACGGCCTCGGCCATGCCGAAGAAATGTCCGCTTCCTTTGGCGTTGTAAAAGCGGTGCCGGCGATAAAAATCCGCTCGCTTTCTGCTTTCGTATGGCGCCGGAACACCTGCGAAAACAGATCGCGAAGCTTCAGATCAACCGGACCGCATTCGCCAATCAGCTCATTCACCGGTTCCGTCGCGCGGCTGATCAGACTCCTTGACCGGCGGGAAGTCCTGCGCACGTTCCGCTCCGATGATTGAAGCGGCGTCTCGCACATTCTCAGCCATCGGCTCATGCCCTGAGCGATGACCAGCGTTTTGCCGCCGATCTGCCCTTTTCTTTCCAGAAATTTCATCTCATCTTCCGAAAAAGGCCCCTGCGTCTCCCGACCATCAAAATAATACCAGAGGGAATCCATATTCTTTCACCTCTTCTTTCGCTTTTAAAATCGAGCGGTTCATGTTTTAGTTTGCAACGATATTGTCTGTTTAAACCGCTTAATGTGCGAAAGAAAAGATATAACGAATCATTTACCTGTAAAAAGTTGATCTGAACGATTTTATGCACATAAAATCGGACGTGCAATCGCGGGCTAAACTTTTTTCACAGGACTGTCTTGGCCTTTTAATTTAAGAAACATGACCGAAGCGAAAGTCCCGGCGCTGATCAGCGCAAGACTGGCCAGGTTAAAAAAGAAATGAATCGGAAGAACCTGAGCCAGTGCACCTGATACAAATGAGGCCAGGATCGCCGACATGGACATAAGTGACGTGACCGATGCAAATATTCTCCCGCGCGTTTCGGGCGGCGTCTCTACCTGCAAAAGCGTTCTGTAACCTACCATCTGCATCGTCGTAAAAAGTCCGGTGATCAGCAAAGCGGGAAGCAGAATAAACAGCCGATCAGCATTGAAACCGATCATAAATGAAAGTCCCACCCCTAAAAGCCCCCACGCAAACATGTTTTCATAAGAGATGTAACGTTTCACCCAACCCATCATCAAGCCGGTAATAACCATGCCTGCCCCTTGTGAAGCTTCAGCATAACCAAGAACGGACTGATTCCCATGTAGAACAACAGAGATAGAAACGACAATTAATGCGTCAATAATGCCTTGGGAAATCATAAACATCATGACTGTTATACAAAGCACACGTATTTTTTGAAACTTTACCATGACGGCCAGACCGTCCTTAAATTCCATCCAAACAGTGTGATGCTGACGGTTGCCAACTTTACTTTGATTATTAACAGAGCCGGTAATAAAAAAAATGCAAAGCGCAGAAATGAGATAAGAACCTATATCAATGAGAAGAATGGACTGAAATCCGATCCATACAGCCAGGCCGCCGGCCAGTATCGGTCCGAGAATCTGGGCAATCGATTCAATCATGGAACTGAAACCATTCGCTTCAACCAACTCTTCTTTTCTTACTAATTGCGGAATAAACGACTGCTTGGCCGGATTAAAGAAGCGGTTGCAGGAAGATTCCAGCAGGCTGCCTAACCAAAGCAGCCAAATCCAGCGAACCGATGTCACGTAAAAACCCGGCAGAAGGACAAGAGCGCTGCTGAGATTCGCTATCCACATCGTTCTTTTCAAATTCCACCGATCAACAAATACCCCTGCTATCGGACCCACAAAGAACATGGGCAGCGCTCGCGTAACATAAGTGAGCGCTGTCGCCAGCGGAGATCCGGAAAGCTGGTAAACATAAAAAGGAAGGGCAATAGTCAAACCAAAGTCTCCCAGTTGAGAAATCAGCTGCCCAATAAACAGCAGTGAGAAATTTCGATTTTGAAGGAGTTTTATCATTTAAACAATACCCTTCCCTCCTTTAATTTTGTTCAGAAATTTCTAATTCCGTAAATTATACACCATTACAAGCCAATCCCAAATAGCAGCCAATGAATCAGTTTGATTTTCAAAATAAATCTTAGTGTAAAGTAAACGCCGATAAAAGTGCTGTTTGCTCTAAGACATCGAATCAGCGTCCTGAAATGAACTCAGACCGCCCTGCTTTTGTTTTTCTTCCAATCTCATGTACTGGAGAGTGAACACATTCTCTATGAGAAATTCAACAAAAGGATACCCCTGACGTGGGAATTTTATGGTATCCCCTATTTCAACCCAAAGAAGAGCAGATGAAAATCACCGGGGTTATCGTATTTCCAGTTTATCCCGTTCTGCTGTAAATTGGCCAGAGCTCTATCATAATTTTCTAACTCTGTTTTGATGCCGTTTCGGTTCCATAGATTCGCTTTTTTTGATGAATGTATGCGGAAATTCATCTGACCCGTTAGCAAAGGCGTATCGCTGTTCAATGGACAGGAAATGCCGACAGATCATTTAAAAAGCAAGGGGTCAAAAGGCCTGCCATTTCCTGCCGGAACCTGTCGAATAAAGGTTGAATAGCGTGAAAAAAGATGAAAATTCAGGAACTTTTCCCTGTTCAATATTTTGTCACACTTTTTTATAATACAAATGAATGCGTGAGGAGAAATCGGAAATCGAAGCCCTCGGCAGAGTTTCGATTTTTTTCAGGCGAAGTGAAATCGTCTCTGCGAAACAATAGAGCCATTTTTTCGGAACGAATGAAGTACCCAAAATAAAGGGGCGGTAAATACGGACAATCACCGGCTGATGCTGGCCGCCGCAATCAATGAAGGGCAGTGACGGAAGCATGGGAGAGGATGTTTCTTACCAAAGCGGTTCATGGGACGACATGGGCCGGGCGATCGCTCAAATTTCAGGCTGGTGCGGCGCGCTGGAGCGCATGCGGCAGATGGACCGGACTCTTCAGCAGATCCAGAATGCGATCGATGATCTGGATGAAGACCGGTGCCTCTGGTTTTCGTACAAAAGCCAGGCTGGGGCGCTCGACAAACTGGGCGATGACTACCAGAAACTGGACACGTTCACCGGCGAGGCCGGCAACGCGGTCAGCCGCCAGATCGACGATCCTTTTTACAAACAGATGGACGCCTTTGTCGCGGAGATGTCGCAGATTTCGATCAGCCAGTACCACACACGGAACACGCTGAACGTCAAGGAATACCAGGCAACCAGCCCGCTTGCCTCCGTCGCCGCCTATGAGCCGGTGACGAAACAGTCGATCACATTCGACGATCTTTTTAACAGCAGCAGCTTGATGACCGCCTCGCTGAAACAGGAATACGAAGCCTACCGGGCCGCGGTTGGGAAACAGGCCGGCGGCGTGACTTTCGACCAGTACAGAGAAGGAATCCAGTACAGCCGCGGGTTCGACTACCAGTCGATCAAAGACAAGCAATTGGACAAAGAATTCTGGGTGAACCTCGGCATCGGGGCGGCGGTTATTATCCTGACGATTGCCTGCCCGCCGGCCGGGATTGCGGCGGGTGCCGCCTACGGGGCGATGCAGCTGGCCGACGCGGCCACCGGGACGAGCCTGATCTCCGGACGGAAGCTGAGCACGGAGGAACGGGTCACGGAGGGCGTCTTCGGCGTGCTGGACGCAGTCCCCGCTTTCAAGGCCGCCGGCGCTTTCAGCGCGATCGGCCGGATGGGTGCAAAAGGCGTGACAACCTTGGGCGGTCTGACGAAAACGATGGGCCGGGCGTCCGGAAGGCGGCTGATCCAGCTGAAACAGGTAAGCCGTGCAGGGCTAGACAGCGTGAAACAGGCCGCGGCTAACACGGGCGTCCGGATTTCCCTAAGTGGCCTGCAGCCGGAATTTGCTGGCGCTTCGGGAGTCGGCAGCGGAGAGAGCCTGATTCAGGATGTCAAAAGCACATTCCGACAGATGGCATCCAAGGAGATCGATAGTAGTGTGTCGAATACAGATAAGATTGAAACTTCACCTCGATATGGTGATAGGAGAATTTCTGACGAGCAATATAAAAAATTAAGAGGAAAGACCCCATCACAGGAATTACAAGATAAGGTAAATGAAGACGTAGAATTACCAATGGATGATCCTGTTCTCCCAGGAAAGATAATTACAAAGAAGTTGGAACCAGACCATATTGTATCTATGGATAAAATATCGAGAATGGAAGGATTTGATAGACTAACGGAGAAACAACAACTTGAAGTTTTAAACAATCCTAAAAACTTTATAGGATTAAGTAGAGCAGCAAATGGCTCTAAGCAGGATAAAAGTTATGAGGAGTGGACTCACTACAAGAAAGGAAAACCAGGTGAGATTGAAATAGAGCCCACATTTAGAGATAAAATGATTAAAAAGGAGAACGAGTTGGAGAAAGTATTGCAAAAGCAAATTGATGATTTAGTGGGTATAAAAGACCGGAAGCCAGGTAAGGAGATTAGATAATGGATCAACGGAAAATAGACTATTTGAAAAAGTACACGATGAAAAAAGACGGATATGTACGCTTGATTTCAACTGACGAGATCGGACAAATAGATACACTTCCCAAAGCTTGGTATGAAATATTCAGAGAAAGAACAATTAAGCATAGAATTCAAATTCTATTAGGGATCTGGAAGAGATATTTAGGTACTGAATTAAGAAACACCATATCCTATTTAAATAACTGTCTAGAAAATATTGAACTAATGGAAATAAACAAAAGGTATTCCATTTTATACACAATCAGAAATCGTCAGGGAAAAATACTTTACTATGAAGGAAGGAGTCCTTGCGAAGATTTTAAAAATGAACCGCTAAGGGGAGCATGGGACAGGATACCTGCAAAAATACGATTATTCTATGATAACATCCACAATGGGTTTTATTATTATGCGAGTGGGGCTATGGGCCTAGTGTCTTTGGAAAATGTTGCCTTTTTAGGGGACGATGATTTCGATTGGAGCATTATTGATGATTTAAAAGACCCAATGGAGATTGACCTGAACACATCTTTTGGCTTTTTTAGCAATGGGATGGGAACATATGTGGCCATTGATTATCAGAATTGCGAACAAGGCAACGCAACCTTATGGTCATCAGAAGATCAGCCTGAATACAACATTAACTTTTGGGATTTTATAGATGAATGGATGGTTATTGGCTTTGAAGCATAATTTAATAATACAGTTATGAGAAACAAAGATTGTTTATCCACCCAAACGTTTTGGAAGTTGTCGGATAAAGAACAGTTTAACTGGTTAGACAAACAAATAGGTGGAACTAGAAAAGGTATGACTTGGCATCATACGAATACCCGGCATCCTTCACTCTTTTCATGTACCCTTTAATAATGAAGGATTTCTCTTATTATAAGAATAGCTTAATTAGATATTATTAAGCGGAGACATCATTTATGGTGGCCAAAATATTCCTGCGTCATTTTTAGCTGATGTTTTAAGACGCTTTCCACATTTTTTTACCATACTCTTCATAACTTAGAGATATTTTCGTAAATCATACGTTCCGGCTTCGCTTAAATTTCTGTAAAACCAGTGATCCCCACCCTTGTACTGTTCCCATCTGTATAGTTCCCATCCAACATAAATCAATGAAAGCGCGAACGTGATGATGCTTTGGAAGAAGTCTGAGAACCTCACCTTTTTCCGCCTTGCATGAAAAAGCCGGGTATCCATCGATTTTTCTCCGATGGCTGCCCGGCCTCTTTTTTCATCTTACGCTTCATTCATTCAACGGCGGTCTGTTTATCGTTGTCCATCGCCCTGATCGATTCGGCCGCTTTAATCATCACAGCGCATTCGATTCTTTTACGAAAAACGTCGCAGCTGAATTTATAGTTCCCGTTGAGCGAGCCGGTCGCATGCAGCGAATTGGCGGGACAGCCGCCGCTGCAGTAGAGTTTCGCCCAGCAGTCCCGGCATTCCGGCTTTGAGTAGCAGTTGCACTCTTTAAATCGGTTCTGCAGCTCCGGTTTTGTGATGCCGTCCCAGATGTTGCCCATACTGTATGCCTGATCGCCGACAAACTGGTGGCAGGGGAAAAGCTCGCCCCATGGCGTGACCGCCAAATATTCGGTGCCCGATCCGCATCCGGAGATTCTTTTATGGATACAGGGCCCTTCCGTCAGATCAAGCATGTAATGGTAAAAAACAAAGCCATGGCCCTCTTCTGAACGGCGGAGCATTTCCTTGGCGAGAATCTCATACTGTCTGTAGATCTCAGGGAGATCCTCCTCGGTCAGTGCATACGGTTCCTTTGGATCGCAGATGACCGGTTCCATCGAGAGCCGGTCGAAACCGAGATCGGCCATATGAAAAATGTCATTGCTGAAATCGACATTGTTGTGGGTAAGGGTCCCGCGGACATAGTATTCTTTATCCCCCCGCTTCCTGACGAAATTCTGGAACTTCGGAACGATATAATCATAGCTTCCCTTGCCGTTTACCGTTTTACGCAGCCGATCATGAACCTCTTTTCGCCCGTCCAGGCTCAGGACGACATTGTGCATCTCCTTGTTCAGAAAATCGACGACTTCATCTTTAAGCAGCATGCCGTTGGTTGTCAGAGTGAAGCGAAAAGTTTTCTTATACTCCTTTTCTTTGCTTCTCGCATAGGCGACGAGTTGTTTGACAACTTTCCAGTCCATCAGAGGTTCTCCGCCGAAAAAATCAACGTCGAGGTTGCGGTGAAATCCGCAGTTTTCCAGCAGAAAATCGATCGCCCTCTTGCCGACTTCATAGCTCATGACCGCCCGGGCACCGTGGTATTTGCCCTGGCTCGCAAAGCAGTATTCACAGGAAAGATTGCACGTATGTGCGACATTCAGGCATAAAGCTTTAATATACGTCCTCCGTTTTTTCAAATCGAATGAGAGATCCTGATACGTATCTTCCGAAAAGAGCCGTCCGTCCTTTTTCAGTTTATCGATGTCCGCGATCGTTTCGTATATGTCCTCTGCGCCGATGTCTGTATGATCGGCGTACTTCTTCACCATCAAATCCGCGATTTCTTCAGACGAATGTTCTTCATAAAGTGCAATGATATCATAAGCAAGATCGTCGACAACGTGCACAGCCCCGCTGTAAGTATCAAGCACGATATTATATCCGTTTAACTTATATTGATGTATCATAGCTGGCGATCGGACTCCCTTGTTCAAAAAATTGCCGCCCGTCTGCAAAACAGCCGGGCGGTACACTTCCTCTGCTATTTATCGATGCGCCGGATCGGCACACTTCTGATTGGCAACGCCGCAGGATGTCTTGCACGCCGACTGGCAGGATGTCTGACACTCGCCGCGTCCGCCGTGTCTGGCACTTTCTCTCAGGTCCATCGTATTCAGTGATATAATCCTTTTCATTATACAAACCCTCTTTTTTAAAACATTTTTTTGAAAAAACACGTATTCGGGATCAAGCATCAGATCCGTCATAAAGTTCATTTTCTAATCAGGGCCCTTTCAACAGGTACTGATAATAACTATTATAATAAATAAAAGCGATTATTCCTGTGATGTTTATCGTACATCCCCATGCTTTTATATAAAAAAGTGTTAAAAAATCAGTTTACCCGACTCATTGATGTCGATGATGCTTTTCTAAAAAGGCGGTGACCGTTTTAATGACAGCGCCGCTTTCACTGTCATGACAAATATGGTGTTTTGAATGTGGAAGATAATGAAGCTCTTTTTCCGTTGATAACACCGTATGAAAAATCCATTCGGAACTTTTCGGATCGACGATTTCGTCCATCCGCCCGTGAATGATGCAAACCGGAACAGAAATACGGCGGAAAATTCTCTTTGCACGGCGGACGATCTTCTGAAACTGAAGCAGATTGTGAACGGGAACTGAGCCGGCAAATGAGCGATTACTGAGAATTACCCGGACGGGCGGCAATCCATGATTTTTTCTCATGTATTGCCAAAAATTTTTCAGCCGTATCTTCAGAACGCCGGGAGAAAGCACATATAGCGACGGAGAGAGCAGTACCAGGGTAGCTGTCCGATAACGGCAGGCCGTAATCGAAGCGATCATCGCTCCCATGGAAAAACCGATCAGATGAATCTCTTTCTTCTCCTCAATAGCGTGTTCAACAATATCCTCAATCACGTGCAGCCAGTCCGGTGCCGTGATTTTCTCCATCCGTCTCCTGTCCATACGATGCCCGGGCAGCAAAGGCGTGATCACTTCATAGCCTTTCTGCTTCAGGGCCTGAGCGAGCGGCGCTAATTCCTGCGGGTTCCCCGCGAATCCGTGAATAAGGATACATAGTTCCTGCTGCATAAAAAACCTCTCCTAAGGCGGCCCTGAATAACCCGTTCAGCACGCAGTGACTCAGCCGGTTTATTTCGTTCCGGTCGGCCGCAGGTTTACCGTCATCGATTTTTCGCTCAGTTTCAGCGAATGTATTACTCAAAAAGGACGGTAATCTTAGTCTGCCGGAGCGTCTGCCATCTATGCAGCGAATCGCTGTTTCGGTCTCTGCTAATGATGTTAGAAATCGTAAATTTACTTTTTGTGAATAATATCTTGACTTAAACACACAGCATATAAAATCTCAACAAAACCTAATAAATTCAAATGTGTTTCGCAAGTAAATATTTTTAAATTAAATGTAATATCATTGATTTGTGTCAGAAAAAATATTAATATCTATATAGATTGGTCTATATAAAGGAGTTACGAATGGATAAAAAACAGGATACGCGGGACAAAATTATCAATGCGGCTAAAAATCTCTTTCAGATTAAGGGTTATCATGCAACGGGCATTAATCAAATTATCGAGAAAAGCGGCGCTCCGAAGGGATCTTTATATTATTACTTTCCTAAGGGAAAGGAAGAGATAGCAATCGCCGCTATTGAAAATGTTGGAAACTCAGTGCGACAGGACATTTTGCAAATCATGTCTTTCTATGATAATCCGATTGATGCCATCCGGGCACAGCTGAAACATGTTGCCGCGAAAGTATTGGACACAGAAAAAGCAGAATTCCGAATCGGCTTAATTGCATTCGAATGTGCCGGAAGCAATGAAAAAATCAGAGCGGCATGCGAAAAAACCCACAGAGACTTGATGTCGATAAATGCAGATTTTTTAGTGAAAAAAGGTTACACAGAGGAGCGGGCCAAACAGACGGCCAGCTTAATTAACATTTTGATTGAAGGAGCTGTGACTCTGTCGATCACCTTTCAGGATATTTCCTATTTTACTTTGCTGACAGAAAAAGTTGAAGTTATTTTTAAGAACATTTGAGTGTTTTTATTATTTGTCTCCTTATATATAGACTGGTCTACTATGATGGGGAGGATAAATTTTACAAAATGAAAACAAATGAAAGCAAACGAATGCCGATTTTACTAGGCCTGTTAATTAGCGCTTTTATCGGTATGTTTGGCGAAACTGCGATCAATATTGCCTTAACGCCCTTAATGAAAGCCTTGCACGTCAGTGCACCCACCGTTCAATGGTTAAGCACTGGATATTTACTGATTGTAGGTATTTTGGTACCCGTTTCAGGATTGCTGATTCGATGGTTCACCACCCGTCAGCTTCTTTTCTCCGCTTTAGCAGCGTTTATCGCAGGAACCTTTATAGCTGCAATGGCTCAAGGCTTTCCTATGTTGTTAACAGGCCGATTAATCCAGGGAATCGCGACCGGCATTTTAATTCCGCTGCTTTTTAATACCGTAATGGCCATTTATCCGCCGCAAAAACGAGGCACGGCTTTTGGTATGGTCGGACTGATTTTAATGTTTTCTCCAGCTATCGGACCGACCGTTGCCGGCTTGATTTTAAATGCTTTAGGCTGGCAGTGGATATTTTGGCTGATGCTCCCGTTTCTTATCCTTGCCCTCGTTGTTTCCATTATATTTTGCAAAGATGTCAATACGGTAACCCGGCCGGAAATTGATCCGTTATCCATTTTTTTATCGACACTAGGCTCTGGAGGTATCGTAGCGGGCTGCAGTTTTGCAGGAGACTTGGGATGGACAAGCACCGCTGTTCTCTTCCTGCTGGCCATCGGTGTGATCAGTATCATATTATTTTCAATAAAACAATTAAAGATGGAAAACCCCATGCTGAATATCAGGGGGTTTAAAATTCCGATGTTTACAGTTGGCATCGTTGAAGTGGTCACATCTTTTAGCATAATCATGTCGGCGATGTTACTGCTGCCAATGTACTGGCAAGGTGGGAAGCTATTAAGTGCAGCCATTGCGGGCCTTTTATTATTGCCCGGGGGGATTGTCAACGGGCTTGTCTCGGTTATTTCGGGGAGGCTGTATGATTTATACGGGCCTAAATGGCTCGTCAAAATCGGCGCTGCACTCAATATCATCGCAGCGATTATGTTCGTGAATATTAGGGTCTCCTCTTCCTACGTATATGTTATCGGTGCCAATATACTGCTCATGATCGGCATGCCGCTTGTTATTACCTGTTCGCAAACAAACGGACTCAATGCACTGCCTAAAGAATTGTCTCCCGACGGCAGTGCGATCATGAATACAGGTCAGCAGATCTGCGGGGCCATTGCGATAGCGCTGACCACGACATTTTTAGCAGCAGGAGAAAATGTTTACCGGGCTACCATTGGGCACAGCACTGCAGAGATGCTGACGAATGGTGTAAAATACGGGTTTACCTTCACGCTTGTTCTCGCCATTATCGGCTTTGTGCTGTCCCTTTTCATGAAACACACAAGCGTATTGGCACTTAAACCAGGCTTAGAACAGGAAAAAAACTGAAGAAAGAATTGGAAGCATAATAAAATCCTGAACCCCACTGATTTTCAAGAAACTATTAAGCTACCATCTGCTTAGCAGGCGGTAGCTTAAATGCTATCAAAAAGTTTTATTTGAATATTATCTCAAAAAAAAAGATGTTTTTAGATCATAAGCAAACTTTTTTCATTAATTTTCATTAATAGATAGATAATGGAAATCTTAAATAATCAATTTTTTCTCAGAAGCGTTTATTACATTTGAGATAAATTTTAGATTGTCAACATCTCTGCCAATTTTCTTCTCCAAGATGGTTGGACCAACATCATATTCTCCAACCATTTTTATACCCACATCAATTAAGTCCGTTACTTGTGTAAAGATGATTATCTGAATATAAAGAGAGGATTAGAAGTTCTGTTTTTCTGGAAAAGGGGAGTGGTAGCCAACTCCCCTTTTCCAGAAAAACAATGAGATTCCATTGCTCTTGTCTCTTTCATTTTTTTATAGAAAATGAACCGGAACCCATCATTTCAGTTAAGATAGAGTTGCTCAGACCAAATTCTAAAAGAAAGATTATGAGGATGGAAGTACGACAAACCTTTAGCTGATCAAACATCTTCCCAAGAATCCGAGGGTCACAATCATGACAAAAAGTCAGGCCAATTGAATCGAGCTATCTGCATTCCCTCTATATTGACTAACGTGTTCACACTTAGTGGAAAATTATTTAAAGCTTCTCATTGTCCCGGCATTATTCTCGCTCTCCTTCTATTTTCCATTCGCTTATTCGTTTTCAGTCATCTCTTGTCCCGCTTTTACGTTCCACGGCTCGCATATCAATGATTCCGTTTACCCATACATACATTATGTAAACTTTAATCCATACAAAGCAGCAAGCACTCTCATCAGCAGACGTGTCTGCCGCTGAACAGCCATCCATCGCGCCGTCTCTGTATCAGGAAGCAGCGTGGATTTTTCCGTATTTTTTCGGGCAGCTGCGAAAAACAGCCCCTCCGGCAGATGCCGCAGCGCCAACGGTCATAAAATTTCTTTCAGCCCATCCAAGAAACTGCCGGGTCACGAAGGCCTCCGTTTATCTCTCAGATTTTATTTTCCGCTTGTTTTTTAATGCCGATTTTACCTAATGAGTGATCGAATAGGGTGATGATGATCAAGATTATGCCAATGACCACACAAAATAGTGCAAGCTGGTGCATCCCGAATGTAATATCTTCGGATTTTAGGAACAGACCATTGGCCGCAGAAGCAAGCATAGCGCCCATATACATAAAGGTTCTTAATAAACCGGATGAAGCTCCCATCTGGCTTGGAACCGCCTGAAAATAGACAGCATTTTGATTGGCCAGATTCAGCAGGCCCTGGGGTATGCCGAGCAGCAGAATGATCCCGGCCAGAAAGACCAAATTGCTCGCAGGTCCGGCAAAGAACAGCAGTGCCATCGTTATGAATTGGATCAGGCTGCCGACTATCAGTTTCAAACGTATTGCCGGGCTTTTTCCCGTGATTCTGGAAATAATAATCGCCGTTAGGAACATCGGCAGCAGCAGTAAGCCGGCATGAGCAGGGGACAGGCCCCTCCCCTTTTCCAGCCATTGAGTAAATCCATAAATGAAACAGTAAGTGACTGTAGCAGCAAGCAGACTGCGCGCGTAAGTCGACAGCAAAGCCTTATTTCCGCTTAATACGCGGACATTGATAAAGGGATCCCTGCTTTTCAGCTCAACGATGACAAAAGCGGCGCCGGCGCCGGCTGCAACGGCTAACAGATAAAGCTTATCCAGAGCCGGGCCCATCAGGAAAAGCAAAGCGGAAATTAACGTGATCCCGAAGATGGCCATTCCGGTAAAATCAATGGATGTTCCCCTTCGCTTTTCCCTGATAGAAATCGATGAGACTCTCGGAAAACGGAACCAGCCCAAAAGAACACAGGCCAGCGACAAGGGGATATTAATGATAAATGTGCTCTGCCACCCCCCGACCTGTATGAGCAAACCGCCTAATGTAGGCCCAATAACTGCAATCGTCTGATTGGCAATCGCCAGCAAAGTCAATACGCTCGTCGGACTGCCTTCCCTGGTCCGTTCTGCTTCACTGCGGATCAGATACATGGAAGCCGGATAGCCGGAACAGGTTCCAAAACCGAGCAGCACTCTGGCCACTACCAGCCACCAAAAGTCAGGAGCGAAAATGGCAATGAAACTTGAGAAGCCGACTAAAGACGTTGCAATTAAAAAGAGAAGCCGCGGGCCGTATATATCAATTAATTTTCCGACGACAGGCTGCCCGATCGCCGTGGCCAGATATAAGGCGGAAACAAGCCACGCCGTCTGCGAAGGCGGTGCACCGAACGCTTTCCCGATAGGAATCAAGGCTACTGAAATAATAGAAGAATTGATCGGATTTAGAATCGATCCCAGGATCATCGGTGCAATCAATTTTTGATTAAACCGACCTTCATTGCGAAACTTGGACAAATTTTTGCCTTCCTTCTTTTTTCACCCTATTTCAACATGAAACGGTACCGGCAGTATCAAATTCTGTTCAACCTATTCAATATTGAGTCGGCAGCGCAGGATCAGAACCAGTTCACCCTATTCAATATTGAGTCAGCAGCGCAAGATCAGAACCAGTTCACCCTATTCAATATTGAGTCAGCAGCGCAGGATTAAATCCCTATTCCGCCTGCTTCAGCATTGAGACAGCAGCCTAATATCCAATTCTGTTCAGCCGTTAACGGAAACGGGCCCTCAATATTCATTTCATTGTACCGATCCAGTCCCGGACACTCAGCACTTCGGCCTGCCGCGGAAATACTTTCTCGATCAGCACCCGGTGAACCTCGGGATCTTGATCCAAGCAGGCGTCGGACAGCACTTTAATTTCAAAGTCTTTGTCCGCCGCCTCCCGTAAAGTCGACAGAACAACTCCGCTCGTCGCAATTCCACTGAGAATAAGCGTATCAATCTGCTGCGAACGCAGGATGACTTCGAGATTGCTGCCGGCAAATGCACTGACCCGATATTTCGTAATCACGGGTTCGTTTTTTCCCGGGTGAACAGACTCATGGATTTGTGCCGCTCCATCATGAACAGTTAGTGCTCCATTTCGAGAATTCAGATGCCCGGCTGAAAAAATTTTATTTTTTGTACTGATCTCAGGATACCCCTCGCTGAAACCCAGTCTGACAAAAATCACCGGAACGGAATGTTCGCGGGCGGCTTTTACTGCCCTGCGAAAAGGAATGAGGACGTTTTCTTTGCCTTCCCCTAAACGTGATACAGTGCCGTTTTGTAAATCCATGATGAGCAGTGCAGTTTTAGCCTTTTGATCGGTCATGAGTTGTCATCTCCCTTTTATTGATTTATTATATGTGGAGAGGTCTATCACTTATGATAAACGGAGTGTTCTCCACTTGTCAATGTGTTTTTTATTCTCATTTTGGATGTGATTGCATCATGAATAATAAAAAAATATTTGATGTACATACAGAACGACGTGACGCGGCCGAGAATCGTCAGCGTATATTAGACGCTGCTTCCAGGCTGTTCGAGCAAAACGGCGTTGAACCGGTCAGTATGAATCAAATCGCCAAAAAAGCCGGGATCGGGCCGGGGACGCTCTATCGCCGCTACAGAAATAAAGGCGAGTTATGCCTTGATTTAATAAAAGACAACGTAGTTATTTTTTTTGAAAAAGTTGAGGCATATATGCAGGACAATCAGACGGCTTCGCCGGACCGGCGACTAAGAGGCAGCCTCGGCTTATTTATTCGTTTCAGAGAAAACAAAGCACAATTGCTTAAGGGAGTCGAAGAAGCGGAAATGACCAATCGAATCCGGTCAAAAACGTATCATAGCCCCTTATACGATGAGCTGCATCAGTTATTTGCCGATTTATTTGAAGAGATGGCCGCAACGAAAAAAGACCGGCCAAACAGTGTTTTCAGGGCGGATATGTTACTTGCGGCATTAAGGAGCGATGCCTATTTATTTCAAAGAGAAGTGCGGGGACTTTCACCCGAAGAGATCCTGGAGCAGCTCTGCGCGATTTTTACATTAAGCTAACAGGATGCTTCATTGGCATGCGGCGATTGCAGACAGCGGGGTCGGAATTCCGCATAAAAAATCAAAATCTATTTTGAGTGAAAGACTTGGAGGGAACAAGTGCCAAAAAATATGCCATTATTCTCCGATTAATTAATATTATTTTGAGCAGGATCATTTATACTGCCGTATTTGCGGCGCCGAATAATTTTCTATAAAAGGATTAATGTCATCCAGATTTTCAGTAAATAGCAGCTTTTTATAATCCTTTTCAGTCAGAAAACCTCTGCCGACCATCTGCTGATACATCATTTTTAACGGATCATAGAAGCCGTTAATATTTAGGAATATACACGGACTGGCATTTTTACCCAAGCGAGCCCACGAAAACGCCTCCGTCATTTCTTCAAGTGTTCCGGGACCTCCCGGCAAAGCAATGCAGCAATCAGCTATATGTAACATTCTTGCTTTCCGCTCCGACATATCGGCTACTTCTTCCAATTTGGTGGCCTCTGTAAATGCTAATTTGCGCTCAGCCAGAAACCGTGGAATAATTCCCCATACATAGCCCTTGTTATCAACGACTGTTTTTGCGATTTCTCCCATAAGTCCGACTCTGCCGCCGCCATACACCAGCCCGTATCTATTTTGCACCAGCCATGTGCCAAGCCTCCGAGCCACATTTGCGTAAATTTTACTGTTGCCGGCAGAAGCGCCGCAGTATACGGCAATATATTTCATTTTCATAAACTCCTCATATATAATATTTAAGTCCAACTATGGATTTATCGATCGGCGCAGCCGGGTTTTCGGTCGGTGTACGTGATTTATCGGTCCGCGTACCTGAGTTTTCGACCGTTCGGAGCAAGTTTTCGGTCTGGCCTCAGTTTATCGGTCCGCGCAGAGAGTTTTTCGGTCACAAGCGGCGGGTTTTCGGTCGATGCACCCGTTTTATCGGTCGGCGAGGCCAAGTTTTCGGTCTGGCCCCGGTTTATCGGTCCGCGCAGAGAGTTTTTCGGTCACCAGCAGCGGGTTTTCGGTCGTTATACGTGATTTATCGGTCGGCGCACCTGAGTTTTCGACCGTTGTACGTGATTTATCGGTCCGCGCGCCCAAATTTTCGACCGGCAAGCCGGTCTATCGGTCAGCGCCGGCAATAGAACCGTTGCTGCTGTTTATCGGCCGGGGCACCTGATCTGTCACTGGCAATCTATCAGTCACTGCTGCCGGTTTTGTTGTAGGCCGTTCAGTCCTGATGCTGCCAGCTCATGATCGGTCGGTCCAGGATCCGATCGATCATATCGAGCACGCCGCTGTGATTATTGTCCTTGTCGGTAACCGGCAGATGATAATCATGTATGGAAGCATCCGCATTTCTCATAAGATAACCCAGCCCGACATGCTGCAACATCTCTAAATCATTGAAATTATCACCAAACGCGACAATCTCATCCGGTGTTATTTTCCAATAGTCTTCTAATCTTTGTAAGGCCCAGGCTTTATTGACACCGCCCGGAATAATATCGATACTGCCCCAGCCGCTTTGTGTCGCGTGCAATTGGTGATCGAACAGCCGGTTAATATATTCAACTTTATCACTAACGTCTTCATCCTGGCAATCGAGATTAACTTTATAGATGGAGTCATGGACGGCAGCCAGATCTGGAACTGCCTGAACATTTTTTAGAAAGTATTGCACTTTTTCATTATCTATAAAAGGATCTTCTTTTTGAACATAGGTACCGTCTCTCCCCGACAAATGAACAGAGCTTTTGGTCAGATGCGGATCGCTTAAGACTTTTTTCAAAAGTAATTTAATGGTCTGGTCCGGAATGGTTTTTTCAACAATCGCCCTGCCATTGTCAACAATTAATGCCCCGTTTTCAGAAATAAACGTTGTTACATCGGATTTCCGGTCGAAAACATCAAGCAAATGTGTATAGCCATTGCCGCTGGCAACGACAAAATGTATGCCGAATGCGGACATTTTTTCTAACTGACGATTAAAACGCTCAATTTCATAATCGTGTTGATCGTTCAGGAAAGTTCCGTCGATATCGGTTACCACCATTTTAATCATCAAACGAATGCCTCCGTTTCTTTGTCACGTTTCATACCGCTGATGGATTATCCCCTATTCAATTGATTCGGCCGGCGGACTGATCGGCTCAGGCCGGCCTATCCTTATCGCCCGTTTAAAAATACAGCTCTTCAGAATTGAATTTTACACCACAATCAATTCAACATGAGAAGAAAATAGTTCGCGCTGTTGCCCGGTTATGCCTGAATCTGTCAGCAAATAATCAATCTGATCGAAAGTTGCGAATCTGTAAAGTCCGTCCCTGCTGAACTTGGAGCTGTCGGCGACCAAAACAACTTTTTCAGAGTTCTCTATGATAGTCTGTTTAACATCCAATTCTCTGTATGATCGGGAACAGGGACCATCTTCATGAAACCCGTCGCAGCCGACAAATGTTATATCGGCCCGGATACTTGCGACAGCCCTGGTTGCCCAGTCCCCGACAAATGACATACTCTTTCTGCGCAGCTGTCCGCCTGTTAAAAGAAGCTGGTTTTCAGTATTTTCCAGTGCCTCTGCCGCAATTAAAGAGTTTGTAATAATGACTAAATCGTTTTTAAGATTCAATAACTTGGCAATTTGCAAAACAGTCGTTCCCGTGTCTAAAATAACGACGCCTCTTTCCGGCACCATCTCCAGCGCTTTCTGAGCGAGTCTCGTCTTAACGGCGCTATTTTTCAGCAATTTATCACTAAAGTGGCTCTCTGAATAATGAGAGGAGATTGTAGCGCCGCCATGCTCCTTGCTAATGATATTCTCTTTCTCCAATAAGATTAGATCTTTTCTGATGGTTTCAGTTGAAACATCAAACTGCCTGGCCAGTTCCCTGACAGATATACTTCCCCTCAGCATAATGAGTTGAGCGACTTTAGTCCTTCTTTCAATATTTAAAGGTTTTGCCAACATAATCACCCCGAATAGCAACCATAACCAAATTATAATTATGTTTTTAGTTGCGGTCAATGATTTATATACCAGGATAAAAAATAAACGCAGCACTATCCTAGATAATTAAAATGGAGATTATTTATGCTGCCGGCAACACGGCCTTCAATGCCGCTCCCGCGGTGAGTTTGTACCGGAAAGCCGGAAATTTATGCTTGTCAGTGGATCTTTCCGCCGTCAAAACGGCCTTTCGTGTGTTGTCCAATGCCCGTTTCCCGATCTATGATGAGTAAACAATGTCGAATTCTTTTTCTAATTATCTTGATTTTCTCAAAAAAATTTCAGGTTAACTTCTTGCAGATTTATGTTGATCGTGTTAGCATGGTTTATGCTGAAAAGGTTAATCTTGTTAATAGTTAATAAGGTTATCTATTTTTATTTTCTTCTTTGCAGATTAACCCATTCTATTAAGAAAGGAAGTCAGGGAGTGAGTAATTTTGTCCGCCTTCTTATTATTAACATCGTCGTTATTGTCGTATTGATCGGAGGGGGAGCCGTCGGCTACTACTATTACGATCAGGCAACGAATTATGTGACGACCGACAATGCTTCGGTCAGCGGCCAGTCTGTTTCAATCGCATCGCCGGCAGCCGGGAAACTGGTTTCCTGGAACGGCGATCAGGGTAAGAGCTTCAGCCGCAATCAGGCCATCGGTGAGATCGACGGTGTCGATACGAACGGCAGACCCGTACAGACTGCCATTACAATGCCGGATAACGGGACAATCGCTCTGGACAACGTCGTTCAGAACACATTCGTTGCCGCCGGAACGCAGCTCGCTCAGGCCTATGATTTAAACAGGTTGTACATTACGGCAAATGTTGACGAAACCAAAATTGATCAGATTAAAAAGGGACAGAAAGTGGATATTTATATCGACGCTTTTCCGAATACCGCATTCACAGGCAAAGTGACGCAGATCGGAACCGCTACGGCGGGAACCTTTTCGCTGATACCGAGCTCGAACAGCAACGGCAATTATACAAAAGTGGCTCAGGTGGTCCCGGTGAAGGTTTCTCTTGACGATTTCAAAGGCGATCAGCTGCTCCCGGGTATGAACGCGACAGTCAAGATCCATATTTAAGAGAGGAGGGATCTTATGTCATCGTTTCTTTCTGTTTATTCAGGAAGCGCGCTCGTTTTTTTGATACTGATCAACGTCATTATTCTGTATCGGCGCAGAACGGGACGGCGGCAGGCTTTTAACAAGGTAGCGGCTGTCCCGGATAACATTCAATCTCCGGATCACGTACATGGTTCCGAACAGCCGGCGGATATCAGCCTCCTTCCGGAAACGGGAAACGGGCAGGCGCGCACAGCGGGCGGGAAAATACGAAATCAGACAGAAAGTCAGAGTCATGTGCCCGTCGTCGCTATTCTGCTTCTCGGCGCATTTGTCGCCCTGCTGAATCAGACATTAATGAATGTGGCCCTTCCCAAAATGATGACGGATCTGAATATCTCAACCAATACGGCCCAATGGATTACGACCGGATACATGCTCGTCAATGGAGTCCTGATACCGATTACTGCTTTTCTAATGGAGACCTTTACGACACGCAAACTTTTCATTTCGGCCATGAGCCTGTTCACGATCGGGACGCTGATTTGCGCCCTGTCGCCGAACTTCTTTATTCTGATGGTTGGACGCGTCGTCCAGGCTTCCGGCGCCGGAATCATCATGCCTTTGATGACCAACGTTTTTCTGACCGTTTTTCCGCCGGAGAAACGCGGAGGCGCGATGGGACTGATGGGACTGGCCATGATTTTCGCACCTGCCGTCGGGCCGACGCTGTCAGGCTACATTGTTGAGCATTATACATGGCGCCTCCTGTTCTGGGTCGTCTTCCCGATCGGTTTGATCGATATTCTGCTCGCTCTCCGTTTCCTGCGAAATGTCGGCCGGCGCTCCTTTCCAAAGCTTGATTTGCCGGGCGTTGTTCTGTCGACGATCGGTTTCGGAGGCATTCTGTACGCCTTCAGCGAAGCCGGAAACAACGGCTGGAATAATACAGAAGTCATCTCTACATTAATTATCGGGATGATTGCACTGGCATTTTTTGTCTGGCGGGAGCTGACCACGGAAACACCCGTGCTCGAACTGCGCGTGTTCAGATACGGGATATTTACACTGACAACGCTTGTCAATATTCTCGTGACGATGGCCATGTTCGCCGCTATGATTCTGCTGCCGATCTATCTCCAGAATATTCGCGGATTCACCCCGCTTCAGTCCGGACTTCTGCTCCTGCCGGGCGCTCTATTAATGGGGGCGATGTCGCCGCTGACCGGTATTCTGTTCGACCGGATCGGTTCCCGCCCGCTGGCGATTGCGGGGCTGATCATTACGACGATTACAACATGGCAATTCTCCATGCTGTCGGACACCACTTCATACGGACATATCATGCTGCTCTATTCAACCCGCATGTTCGGCATGTCGCTTCTGATGATGCCGATCATGACCGAAGGCTTGAATGATCTTCCGCGCGAACTGAACAGCCACGGTACAGCAATGTCCAACACAGTACGTCAGGTAGCCGGCGCACTGGGGACAGCATTCCTTGTCACCGTCATGACAAACCGGGCAACCTACCATGTCGGAGAGTATGCTAATCACCTGACAAAGGACAACCCCGTATTGATGCAGCAGCTTGGCGCAGCGGGAAATGTCCTCGCCGGCACCGGACATGCAGGATCTGCTGCCGGTATGAGCGGCGTCATGCAGCTTTTGGAAACTAAGGTTGAACAGCTGGCAACGATTCAGGGCATTAATGACTCATTCATCGTCGCCACCGGTCTGACCTTGCTTGCGCTGATCCTGTCCTTCTTTATCAAAAGGGCAACGCCGTCAAGAAGAAAGAAAAAGATCAAAGCCGAGGCTAAAATTTCGACCGGCGAATCGGAAGCCCACGCGTAGAAGTTTATCGGCCCAAGAGTGAGGTGACAGCGATGGACCGGGACGATCTGATCATGCAAATCAAAAACGAACTGACAATTATCATACGGAGATTCCGCAGGGATATTAATGAGCTTCACGGCAATGAATTAACCGGCAATGATTATGTTTTTCTTGCCTACCTTGCGGAGAATCAGCCTCTGATGGCTTCAATGATTGCCAGAAAATTTGAAGTCACGGCAAGTTTTGCAACAATGGCCGTCGACAGACTGATTAAAAAAGAATTGGTGCGCCGCCGCCGCTCGGAAAACGACCGGCGGGTCGTGCAGCTGACAGTTACGGAAAAAGGAGCAGCACTTTATGAAAAGTATAAAAAAATTCATAGAGCCTATACGCACCGGATGCTGCAAAATTTCAGTGACGGCGAACTCCGTGAACTCAACGATCTCCTTGTAAAATTAGCGGCCGGAAGCAATGGCGTTGATCGGTGACTCTAACTGACAAACTGTTGCTTCTAGCAAGGCTAAGAATTCATGAAAGACGCGGGAAGAAAATGGCTCAGCCGCTTTTTGCGGTTGCCTGAAAACACTCCCTGTCTCTTATGGTGATGGAGGAATAGCGAATTTCATAAGCAGGCGGCCGTTCCATATAAAACGACCCGCCATAATTTACTGCTGCGGGTTATCCATAAATCAACCCGATAAAAAGCGTTCATCTTAAATTCAGATGAACGCTTTTTTAACTATTAAAAAAATGGACCAACCGGCACTGACACAGAAAAGCAACACGGCCCGGCCGGCAATTGTATTGTCCCGCCGCAAAAATGAATCGACGCTCAGCCGTATTTTATCATCCTTCATTACATCTGATCGGTGCCCGGTTCATTATCAATGCCGACAATAGCCTTGACAGGCAATCCCATTACTGCCCGTCAATAACTTTTAAAGAATTATTTATACTGCAGTTTGCTGATCCTTACTTTTTCGTCATCTAATGGCGCTTTATTCAGGAAGGCCTGCATCATCCAGATATTCTTTTCAATTTCCGTCTTCATGCCAATAATCATATCCTGGGTACTGAGATCATTTTCATCGCCGCTGACATCGATGAGCGCCTGATATTCATCGCGCAATGTCTTAAAATCAGCCACAAGATCGTCAATCCGTTCAGGAAGATTTTTTTCTTCAAACGTCGTTTTCTGATCTTTAAGGATCGTGTGTTCAAGGAATTCGCCAAGCGAAGCATACGGGGCACCGCCAATCGCAATCAGCCGTTCAGCGATTTCATCCAGCTGACCGCCCAACAGATCCATAAATTCATCCATTTTCGGATGCATCGTGTAAAAGTTGAGCCCGCGCATGTACCAATGAACCTGATGGACCTTCGCACTCAGTTCACTGATATCAGCAATCGCCTGATTTAACGCCGCTTTCGTTTTTGGAAAATCATACTTGTATTTTGCCATTTCCAACACCCCTTTCAAATTTAGTTTTACCACATTTTGAGGAAAAAGTTGAAGAAGCGCGAGGATTCGGAACTTTTTTTTTCGCAAAATGTGACAGACTGTTGTCATCCCTGCTTCCGATTCTTGTGTAATTCGAGCAGAAGCAGCCTCACGCTTAAAAAATAAAGGAATACAGCAGCCCAGATCAGTCCCGGATTAGGCAAAACCTCGCTCATCAGATAACCGAAAACCAGAACAATCAGTGCATCAAAAAACAGAGCAAAGAGAAAAGCCTCAAAAAATGCTCGCCTAAAAATCTTGAAATGATCAGAATTCACGCTGTGCACCCCTCTAAATTTATCAGAAGATGCCGCCGTCCATGCTCGACGTTTCAAAACCATTTTCACCGCTGAATACCCGCGGTTCTCTTCTCATGTTCCGAAAAAGCACTTGTCATGCTGCTGTTCCGGCCGTTTTCAATGGCCAGCACCGTATAGCCTTCTTTTGCAACCGCCTGCTGCAGCCGGTCATCGGGAAGATTCAGTTTCATGCGGACGACCGCCTTGCCGAGCGTTACTTTTGCAAAAACACCCTCCAATGAATTCAGTGCGTTTGCAATGCGGATCACGCAGTTTCGGCAGGTCATCCCTTCAATCTTTAACACCTTAACATAAGAATAATGAGCCGCAACTTTGTCTGCAGAATGGATCTTTTTCATTGTTTTGCCCGTCCCGCAGCATCCGGAGCGAAGGCTTCGGAATAAATGGCGGGCTGCAAGACACAGAAACACGACCAAAAGCGCACCGATCAGAATCGTAGCCATTTTTTTCATTCCTTCCGTTATGAAATTGCAGGCAGTTCTTTCTGCGACGATGGATCAGCGATGAATCGTGACCCGAATATCGGGCCTCGGAGAACTTTTCCTGATCGCTTCCAGCTCCGCCGGTTTCGGTTTTTTAGAGTCTTGCAAAGTATGAATCGGACAGACGCCCTGCAGCCCGCAGTCCGCACAGGCTCCGTTTTTACATACATGACGGATAGCCAGCAAATAGCTGAAAAACAGAACAACGCCGATTAAAATGGTTGCTAAATTCATGACACGAACATGCCTCCTGTCCTGTACGTGATGTCTCTATTTTTAAAAAATCAGATGCCGGCGTCGGCATGATGCAGTGCGGTCCTTTTTCCATAAGCCGGACGGGTCAGCAGATAAATAACAACGATCAGAATGATTACTGCCAGAATCGGTCCTGCGCTGAGGACACTCTTTCCCATGAACAGTACGCCGCCCAGCTGATTGACTACAAAAGCGATACTGTAGCCAAGAATCGTCTGATAGCCAATGGCAGCCAGCGTCCATTTGAAACTGTTCATCTCTCTGCCCGTCGTGCTCATGGCGACGATGCACGGCGGATTAAACAGATTGAACAGCATGAATGAGAAAGCACTGAGTGAAGTGAACATGGAGCGAACGCCTTCCGCCAGTGCATGCGTGTTCGCTGTGTCCGATACACCGTTCAGAACGGCCAATGTACCGATCGCATTTTCCTTGGCTGCGAGCGCACTGATGGTCGCGACCGCCCCTTTCCAGGAACCGAATCCAAGAGGTGCAAAAAACCAGCTGACTGCACGGCCGACTTGGGCAAGAATGCTTGTGTCAACACTGGCAACCATCTGCATTCTCCAATTAAATGAAGAAAGGAACCAAATAAGACTGCAGGCAAGAAAAATAATCGTTCCGGCTTTCGTGATAAAATGTTTACCTCGTTCCCACATATGAATCAACACGCCCTTAAGCGAGGGTATGTGATAGGCGGGCAGTTCCATGACAAAGGGAGCCGGTTCTCCGCCGAACATTTTTGTCTTTTTGAGGATGATACCGGATACAGCAATCATCGCGATGCCGAGAAAATACATGGCGGGAGCGATCCAGAGGGAGCCGGGGAAAAAGGTTGTGACAATCATCGTGATGATCACCAGTTTCGCGCTGCAGGGCATGAATGTCGTCAGGATGATCGTCATTCTCCTGTCTTTTTCATTCTCAATCGTCCGTGTCGCCATAATACCCGGCACACCGCATCCGGAGCTGATCAGAATCGGGATAAACGATTTTCCGGACAGACCGAAGCGGCGGAAGATCCGGTCCATGATAAAAGCAACGCGCGCCATGTAACCGGAATCTTCAAGGATGGAAAGAAAAAAGAAAAGAATCAGCATTTGCGGAACAAAACCAAGGACCGTGCCGACACCGCCGATGACACCGTCCACAATCAGGCCGGTCATCCAGTCTGCCGCGCCGACTGCGTTCAGGAAATGCGTGGCTCCGTTCGTGATCCAGTCTCCGAACAGCGTATCGTTGGTCCAGTCAGTCACATAAGAACCGGCGGTTGACACGGAGATATAGTAAACAAGCCAGATAATGGCCGCAAAAATGGGCAGCGAAAGGAATCGGTTGGTCACAACTCGATCAATTTTATCCGAAACGGTTAGCTGCTGCGCCTTCCTATGTACACACTCATCAACCAGCCGGGCAATGTAATCATAGCGCTCGTTGGTAATGATCGTCTCGCCGTCATCGCCCGATTCTTTTTCGGCAGCGGATATCAGCGCTTCCAACCTGGTAAGCGCATCATCCGAAAGGTGAAGCTCCGCCAGCACTTTTTCATCTTTTTCAAAAAGTTTGACTGCATACCAGCGGATACGCTCAGGGTCCACTTTGCTTCTGACAAGATCGGCTGCCGAGTCCAGCATCTTCTCCGTATCTAAGCTGAAAAAGTTCCGGGTACGGCTGTTATCTGCGTTATCAGCCAGTTCGATTGCCGTTTCCATAACTTCTGCCAGTCCTGTCCCTTTAACAGCCGAGGTTTCTATTACACGGCATCCCAGCTCTTCACTCAGTTTGCCGATATTTATTCGATCGCCGTTTTTCCTGACGACATCAATCATATTCAGGGCGATTACAACCGGAATGCCCAGCTCCAATACCTGCGTCGTCAGATAAAGATTTCTTTCAAGATTCGTTCCGTCGACCAGATCAACGATGACGTCCGGCCGCTCATGAAGCAAATAATTGCGGCTGACCACTTCCTCCAGTGTATACGGGGAAAGTGAATAAATCCCCGGAAGATCAGTGATCATCACATCCTTATGGCCTTTCAGTCTGCCTTCTTTTTTTTCAACAGTCACGCCGGGCCAGTTCCCCACATACTGGCTGCTGCCGGTCAAATTATTGAACATAGTCGTTTTGCCGCAGTTCGGGTTGCCGACAAGCGCGATTCGTATCTCCATAACTATCTGTCCTTTCGGAAAAAGGATTCATTAACGTTTCTATGCGAGTGAAACAACCTTGTCGGTTCAGGCAAGCTCAATATGTTCAGCCTCGTTTTTTCGAATAGAAAGTTCATATCCGCGTAAGCTGATCTCAATCGGATCCCCCAATGGAGCAACCTTGCGTACGATAATTTTGGTTCCTCTTGTAATTCCCATATCCATCATGCGGCGCCGGAGCGCTCCTGCTCCCGACAGTTTCACGACTGAAACAACCTCGCCGGGTTTCGCTTCTTTAAGTGTTCTCATTAGCCGGATCCCTCCGTTAATTAGTCATAATCCGCCTGGCCAGCGTTTTGCTGACCGCTACTTTTGTCCCTTTGATTTTAACAATCATATTGCCCTTTACTTCTGCAACAACAGTCAGAACGGCCTCGTCCACGAATCCCAGATTATGAAGAAAATGCCGGGTCTCGTCTTTGCCGGAAACAGCCTGAACACGAACCTGCTCCCCGGCACGGACCATGCTCAGCGGGAATGCAGGCCGATGTCCCGCCGGACCAGCCCTACGATCCCGATCAGATAAATCAGTCTGTTTCTTCATCATCTCCGGTTCCCCCTTTTCTTGTGATTTTTTCTTATGGTTATTGCTTCATAATCATGCCAAGAACTCTTTAATTTCATTCTATTGATAATGATTTTCAATGTCAATATGATTTGGCAATAATTCTCCTCCGGAAAATAATATTCACAGGTTCGGCATATTATTGCAAGGCTCCGTGAACGAAACTAGCTCCTTGATCGTAGATCCGTGGGTTAATTGGAATAAGATACTCATTTCCAAACAGAGCCATTATACGAAAGGAGCTAGCATGATGATCATAGCACAGCCGGATTGGACGTCTCCAAGGAAAAATTGCGGCCGCCGTCACCGCTTCGCTCCCTATCAGCTCCGGCAGCTGATAAAAAACTCGGTTCCGGCAAATGGCGCAAATAATTTCTTCTATATTATTACTATGTTAAAACCGTTCCATTGCGTTTACCGATAAATCTGTTCCTTTTACAGTTTTCGCCTAGATTATTGAAAACTCTCTTAGGCAGGTTAATGATAAACATTCCATTAACAAAAACGAGTCCCCCACCGGTCCATATGCCTGAGGGCCGTGGTGTAAATGCACCATCCTTCTTCTTTTGATGGAGAGCCAAAAATTCATACGAGTGCCGATAAACTCTTCTGAAGGATAATATCATTCACGGACAGACGCTAAATTCCGAAAACGGCCGATATTTATCTTCGATGCTGCATATTCAGCAGTCCCATGACGATAATCATTCGGAAACATCGGAAAATCAGCAGAAAATGGCAAAGTTACATCAGTAATCGCCGGAATATCAACAGTTGCCATCACAGAATCTACAGCAAAGGATATAATGTCTGCAGTAAAACACAGAACATCAACAGCAAAAGCCAAAGAATCAATAAATTTGAATAATCAGAGTTACGAATAAACTTTTTCGTAGGAATCCGTCCCTTTTCGACAGTAGGGGGACAATCATCCCGAAAACTTAAATCGCAGTTTCGGCTCGGGCGAGTGAATAGGATCCATCATCATAAATATTATGAATTTCGTTCGATTTATAGCATATTGTTATGTCTTGACATTGGCCAGCCCGCGAAATTAGCCGCAGACTGCGGCCGCTTCACTCAATTATGCCGTTTTCCTTCAAAACCTGTAGTTCAGACTGATAGCGGGCAATCCCTATTTGATAACACACTTGTTGCAGACGGGACATTTTTGAATGCCAGTGATCATAATTGGAATTAAGCTGTTCAAGCAAGGCTTCTTTATGCCTGATTTCGTGGCTGATTATGTCCTGTATTTCCTCCTTGGTAAGATATTCGCCAAAGTACATGCGCATCAAAAAATCAGATTTTACTTTTTCAGGCTGCAAAGATGTTTTTAAATAATTCTTAAACTGTTCTTTGCCCTGTGCCGTGATGGAATACACGAACTTATTCGGTTTTCCTTCCTGTACAACCGTTTGTTTCGTGACCATGCCCTGCTGTTCCAGTTTATGTAAGGCAGGATAAACACTGCCATATGAACCGTCAAAAAAATGAGAGAAAATGGTTTTAAAGACTTCAACGATTTCATAACCGGTCCGCGAGTTTTCATTGATAATTCCCAGAATGACGTCTTCGCTTTTCATGAACGAACCCCCTTGCTTTTCCTTTGAATAAGAAGGCAATGAAACATGAAGCAAGAGCAAATGGAAAAGCCCATCCATAAAGCGATAAGAATGCTTCCTTCATGTTTGCCTTCGTCTTATTCTGTATCAGCGTACTCTTATATTTTACATCATCATTGATCTGATTCACTCTTTGTTTGACAGATTGTGTGACACTCGCCGTCATCGCTTTTTTCTCCGGATCGGGAAGCTCCCTTTCGTTGATATGTTTTTGCGCAAGCACCTGGTGATAGGCCGCAGTGATCATTGACCGTTCTTTTGCCTGGGAAATAGCCGAATTATTCGATTCGGACCGTTCCTGATCAATAGAATCAACAGCTTTATTGATTGCCGCCTGCCGATCGGTTTCAGAGACATCCAGTGTCTCGATTTGTTTTTTCGCATACTGAACCGAAGCCAGTTCTGCCTGACCGATATTGCCGGTCAGGCCGGAAACAAAGATGGCTACCGCCAATACAGACCCCAGTTGTTTTAAAACGCCGATTACACTTTGCGAAGCAGTCAGCAATTCTCCTTGAAAATCTGAAGCCGCCAGCACCGTAATCGGACCGACAATGATGCCGTAGCCGATCCCGAGAAGCATGCAGGTAAGGATTAACTGCCAGTAATTGCGTGAGACATCCAAGTGATAGAAAGAATAACAGGCTAAAGCCATTGCCAGAAACCCTATGAAAATCGTAAATTTGGCGCCAAGTTTATGAACCAGCAGACCGGCAATCGGCGCACAGACGAAAATCATGAAGGAGATGGGCGTGACCAGCATGGCCGCTGTCAATTCGGTTTCATTCTGTATCCGGGTCAGAAATGTCGGCATGATAACCATCACAGCGACGAGGAACAGCTGGCTCAGAATGGCTGTCAGTGAGGAACCGTTAAACTGACGATACCGGAATAGCTTCATATTAATCATCGGCGAATCTGTTTTATGTTCGTGATAAATGAAAACGACAAATGACAGAATACTTATGGCAAACAGACCCGTAATCGACAGTGAATGCCATCCCCAGTCTCTTCCCTTTATCAGCGCCAGCGTCAACGCAAACAGAAAGAGCATACTCATCATTGAACCTGAGAGATCGAGTTTCGCATTCACCTTTTTTTCGCCTTGGAAGTCAAGTTCTGTCAAGCATAAAATCAAGGCGATAAGCAGGATCGGAACATTAACTAAAAATACCCAGCGCCAGCCGAGGTATTGCGTCACAATCCCTCCGATTGTCGGGCCCAGCGCGGCGGCAAGTCCCTGCGTGACCCCTAAAATAAGAATCGCTTGGGTGCGTTTTTCAACACTTGCCTGTGAAATGCCGATTGTCATACTGGCGGGGAAAACAACAGAAGCGCCGACACTTTGAATTCCACGGCCCAGGATAAGAAAAACCGCATTCCCGGAAAGACCGCTGATGATCGAACCGATACCGAAAACAATAAGTCCCAATACATAAATTTTATTTCTGCCGTAAAGATCGGCAAAGCGTCCGAACTGAATCGTAAACACAGCAAACACAATTGTATAAATATTCAGGGCCCATGAAAGATTATCCAGCGAAACATTCAGCCCGGACTGAATAGCCGGTAAGGCAATGTTCATAATCGTTGTATCCAGCATACACAAAAAAATTCCTATCGACATGGCAAAAATAACCGTTTTCTGATGTTTATTCATCAATAGTCCCTCCATATATAAATATTATATATATATGTTATTCATATAATATTTATATATATAAGATTTGTCAAGGCAATCGATGAAATAAAAAATACGGTTGTTAGCTTCTTTATCGGCAACGACTTTCCGGCTTCTTTCAGAAAATACTCTCCATCCGGGGACAAATCGTTTGTTGTACAGGATCAGTTCCTCCAGTGTCTCTTCATGAAATTCAATTTATTGTAAAAAATTATGTGTTATTCTTATAGTGTCCGGATCAAAGAAATTTGTGAGTGTTAAACTTCAGTAGAGTTCATTAAAAGAAAGGAGCGATTGCTTTGATGACATCAATTCCGGAAATCAGACTGAATGACGGATTAACGCTGCCCGCGATTGGTTTCGGCACCTATAAAATGAACGGTGCGTCAGGCGTCAATGGAATTTTAAGTGCTATTGATGCAGGTTATCGTTTGCTGGATTCAGCTTTTAATTACGAGAATGAGGGAGCGCTCGGTGAGGCGGTCCGGCGCAGTTCGGTCCCGCGTGAAAAATTGCGGATCTCGTCAAAACTGCCCGGGCGCCATCACTCATACCAGGAAGCCCTGGCCACGATTCAGGAATCTCTCTTTAGGGCCGGATTGGATTATTATGATCTTTATCTCATTCACTGGCCGAACCCGAGCAAAAACCTGTATGTTGAAGCCTGGAGGGCTTTGATCGATGCCAGAAAATGGGGGCTCATCCGTTCCATCGGCGTCTGCAATTTCCTGCCGGAACATCTGGAACGCCTAATTAAGGAGACCGGCGTGACTCCGAGTGTCAATCAGGTCGAGCTGCATCCCTATTTTTCACAGGAGAAGCAGCGGGCGTGGGATAGGGAGCACGGCATTGTGACCGAGTCGTGGAGCCCGCTGGCCCGGGCAAATAAACTGCTGCAGGACCGGACTATTAAGAAAATCGCCGACGCCCATCAACGATCGATCCCGCAGATTATTCTGCGCTGGCATATTCAGCTCGGTGCGCTGCCGCTGCCTAAGTCCTCTTCTCCGCAGCGCCAGGCAGAGAATCTTTCTATATTCGATTTCTCACTGACAGATGAAGAGATGCAGGCAATCAACAGCCTAAGCCATGAAGACGGCCGGACCGCCGATCAGGACCCGGCGAAATACGAAGAATTCTAAAAAAATTCCATGTAGACAATTTTCCTATGGGGACACCTAAGATCTTCAAAAAGCATCCCGTATCCGGCCGGTTCACCTGCCGGGTGCAGGATGCTCTTTTTTATACAGGTTATTCCAACGCAGACACCAGACCGGCAGATGCACAGAATCTTCCGGACACGTGTATAAACAATGAAAGGCAGTCCTGAAAATTTGAAGAGCGACCGGCCATGACATAATAAGAACGTATCAATCGTTGACTTCTCATTATTATATATGGAAAATAGAATTAAACTTAATGAGTTGGTATCTATCTCTGGAGGCGTTCAAAAATGGCGGCGCAAATCGTACCGTTCATCGTGCTTATTCTTGCCATTATGCTCATGCTGCTTGTCGCCCGGCGCGCAAAGCATTCTCATTTTGAATGTCCGGAATGCGGATGCGCCTTTAAAATACCGGTGGCGGCCTACATGGTTTCTTTCCATGCGATGGGCAAACGTGAAGTCACTTGTCCCGGCTGCGGATATAGAGGGTTTTTGCCGCCGATTAGCGATGACGAATCATGATTAAATATATTTAAACGGGTACCTCTTGTTACCGGCTTCACGTTTGCATGAACGAGCTTCTTATTATGTTATTGTATTTTATTGGGTACTAAAGAATAAGAACCGCCCCCATGACAAAGATCAGGACAAACATGACCGGCTGCAAGATGTGCTCCAGTAAATTTTTATTCACATGTTTCATGAACACCGGGCCGATCAAAGCACCCATAACCGTACCCAACAGCAGCAGTCCGACCAGCCCCCAGTCGATATTCCCCAGACTCAGGTGCATCAGCAAACCGACAATTGAAAGGGCAGTCAGGACAAAAACGGAAGTCCCCGCACTTTCCGTCATGCTGCTTCCCAGAACAAACAAACCGGCAACGATCGGTCCGCCGCCGCTTAATCCGAGCAGCCCGCACATCACTCCGCCTAATACTCCGTAAGCCAATGCCGCGCAGATTTTCCAGAAAGTGAATGGTCGCTGGGAAACAGCGGAATGCTGCTCTTTTTTTCGTTTGCCGATAATAGAGACAAGCATCTGGATGCTCAGGAGGACAAAAATAACACCGGCAATTTTGCTGTACCAGAATGCCGGAATCATGCCAGACAGAAGAGCACCGATTAAGACTCCGGCTATCCCTCCGGCACTCATATATTTTCCTAATTTCAGATTGACATTGCCTGCTTTCCAGTGACTGTAAGTGCCCGCTGCCAATGTGGGAATCATTGTTGCAAGTGAAGTCGATGCAGCAACCTCAGGTGAGATGTGGAATAAAGTCATCAGAATGCCGACATATATGGCACCCCCTCCTCCGCCAAGCGATACAATGAATATGCCGACCAGAAGTCCGACTATGGGCAGAGCAATGTAATGGATCATTTGGAATCCCTCCCTAACATGCGTTGATATAAACTACGAATGTTAGTATAATACTAATTAGATTAGTTTACAAATCTGTGCGACTATTTATTGGAGGCCATCGGCATGCAAAAAAGAGGACTGACAAAAGACAAAATTATCCGGGCCAGTGCTCAGCTAGTTGAAGAAATAGGACTGGAAAACCTGTCATTAAAAAAGGTGGCCGAATACCTGCATATCAGTTCGCCCTCGCTTTATAATCACATTAAAGATTTAAACGATCTGAAGATTGGGCTATCGTTGCTTCTTATGAACCGTTTGAGTGACCGGATCAGCACTGCAACGATCGGACGATCGGCAGGCGACGCCATTTTGGCTATGGCTGAGGCCTGTTACTCGTTTGCCAAAGAAAACCCTGAACTTTATAAAACCATTTTATGGATGCCCTGCCTGAGTGAGGAGCTCCTTGAACGAGGCAGACATTTGACACAGATGATTGACCTGATTTTTCAGTCCTACGGTCTGGATTGCCAACAGACTACCTATAAAGCACGGGAACTGAGGAGCATGATTCACGGATTTATCTCGCTGGAGCAAGCCGGCTATTTCAGAAAAGACGTCAGCGTCGGCGAGAGCTATAGAAGAATGATTGAAGATTTTATTGCGCAATTGGAAAGCGGCCGAAGCAGGGTCTGATTCATCCGGATTGAAGGAAGCAGAGAATGATGGATGAAGTCGAAGATCAGCCGGTTTATTTTTATGACAAGCCTATTCATGAAAAAAAGAATTGCCGGTGTCATTGATAAAAAATTTGGAGTCATCAATGTTTATCCATCGGAAGAAACAATGACGATGGATTATTTTTTGTTACTTTCGCGTGCGTAACCCTGATGGCCATAATCAGGCAAATACCCGGCTGAACGGTTGTTCCATCCTTCTGATTTTAACCCTGTTCAGACAGGAACCGGACAGAGCCGCTGGCACTTGCACTCGCGGACAAGACCGTCGAATATGTTTTTATCCGTGGAACACTCGACGGACTTAAGAAAAGACGGAATAAAATCAATAAACCGGCTTTAAAATGATTCTTTTTTTATTATATTTTTGATTCATTTTTGTTACCTTTTCCGATACAGGATATTAGATGTATTACAAATTTCTTTTTTGGTAATTGTTATAGTACAGATTATTAAATACGTCACAGATCTTTTTATTGGGGGCTGTTATAGTATAGATGGAAGGAATATTAAGTTATTCTTAATAAAGACCGATTGTTCTAATATATTAAGTGATTCTTAACAGTTAATTTATCCTGTCCTACCAGCTGCGGATTGTGGTATTTAGCTATACATTTTTAAGAACGTTTTCATTGATATGATAATACGCTGTTAGGAGGAAAACAAGTATGGATTTATACCAGTTCAAGTGTGTGTTAGCTGTTGCCAAGTACAATAACTTCAATAAAGCTTCATCCGAACTTTGTGTAACTCCGCCCGCTCTGTCACAGCAAATCAAAAGGGTTGAAGAGGAACTCGATGTTCAGCTGTTCGAACGAACAACCCGATCTGTAAAAATTTTGCCTGCCGGAGTGGATTTCATCAATCATGCCAATAAGATTATGGCTGATGTCTCTCATTTGGAAGAAACGATGCAAAAATATGCAAAAGGAACAGTCGGCACACTTGTTATCGGCTGCGTGCCCATTTTAAGGGAGTACGGTATTATTCGCTGGATCAGATCGTTTGTCGATGAGTATCCGTCTGTCGCTATTGAATTTCGGGAAGATGAGTGTTATAACCTTTATCCGCTGCTTTACAGCAATGATATCCATCTGGCCATGCTGACTGCTCCGACTAATCTTAAGCCCACGAATGTTCATTTGAAATCCTACCCTCTTGCGTGTGACGAATTTGTTCTGATTGTCAGTAAACAGCACCCCCTGGCAAGAAGGCGCTGCGTCCAGCTCAGTGAAATTTCCGATGAGTCCTTCATTCGTTACTCACAGTCATCGAGTCTGTTTAAAGAAACAGTTGATTTTTGCCATCAGGCAGGATTTTCGCCTAAGTTTACGAATTTCGAAACGGGCAGCATCGATACGGCGCTCGGTTTTGTTGCTGAAAACATCGCTGTAACTTTATTGCCGCAAAAACAGCTTGCCGGAATTCAGTTATCGAATTTTCAGATTCGGCAGATTCAAGTGAGACCTAAAGTCAAACGCACATTTTTGATGGTTTCTAAGGTAGCGCACAGTCCTGAATACCCGATTGCCAATAATTTTAAGGATTACATCTTTAACAAATATAATCTTCCGCTCGTATGCCAACCGTAAAAAGTTTCTCGTCCTGTAGCGGATCCCTAAAGAAGGGTAAAACTTTCTTTAGGGGATTGATTCTTCTTAATATATCAGATCATGAAATCCTCTGTACACCGGGCTGGCCCCCCTGAAATCGGATAATCAAAATCCGTTTCGGGGGGGCTTCTCCGATTCCCCGAAACGATTGGAAACCACTTTTACGTTTATACATAAATTGATTATTTTTTTCGAAATAGCTCAGCAAGCCCTATTAATGTTTAGGGCTTGCTGAGCTAAAAGGACATATCTGACCAGTAAAACTAAAGATTTCTGACATTTGTGATGCTGCCTGCAATGAATGCCAAGATCCGTTGCGACGTTCTAAATTTTAAAACAGAGCGACGTATAACATGGCACCTGCGATTCCACCAAGTGTCGTGGCGAAGGCAGGAATCCAGGCATACGCCCAGTCGGATTTTCCCTTGTTGGCGATGGGAAGAAGCGCATGGACAAGCCGGGGTCCGATATCACGAGCTGGATTCAAGGCGCATCCCGTTGTCCCGCCGACCGTTATCACGAGAACGAAAATGACGAAAAAGACAATCAGGCCCATGATCCCAGGCGCAAAATTCTGAGCCGAAGCAGCAACAATGGCGAACACCAAAGTGAATGTTTCCAGAAATTCTGCCACAAAGTTTAAAAAGTAATTGCGAACAGCCGGTATTGTTGAAAATGAACCAAGTATCGCTCCTTTATCCTCAGTTGCCTCGAATTGCTTATAAAAGATGATGTACACCGCAACAGCACCGAGGATAGCGCCGATAAACTGAGCAACGATATAGGGTATAACATCGGCCCAGGGAAAATGTCCGATAGCAGCTAATCCAAGCGTAACAGCCGGATTGAGATGTGCGCCGCTGATTGAACCAAACAGCCAGACAGGGACAGCTACGGCAGCACCCCATTCAAGGGATATGCCCAGCCAATTGCCGCCCTCTCGCCCTTTTTTCAGAAAAATGTTAGCGCAGCCGCCGTCACCCAGAAAGATCAGAAAAAACATTCCTACCATTTCAGCGAAAAAACGTGTGATTAAAGGTGCAGTCATCAATAACCTCTTCTTTCCTATTAATATTGTTTTCAAGATGTAAGCTCTTTCAAATCTTGAAAAAAAAAAGAAATCTGCTTTAAGCCAGTTTAAAGGCCAGCCAATAAGTAGATCTCTTTTAAGTTTACATCCTGCTTCTATCTTTCTTTAAAATTTAAATATCTTAACGGAAAAGCGAGCCGCCGATAACCATTCTCTGTACTTCACTCGTTCCTTCATAGATCTCCGTGACTTTGGCATCTCTGAGCATTCTTTCCACTTCGAACTCTTTTGTATAGCCGTAGCCGCCGTGGAACTGGATAGCCTGCAGCGTTGAGTCAACGGCCGTCTTCGCGGCGATCAGTTTTGCTTTCGCGGCAGATACACTGAACCGTCCGCCTTTATCCTTATCAAGCGCTGCCTTGTAGACGATGTACTTGGCTGCTTCAATCTCAGTCGCCATATCGGCCATCTTGAAGCTGATATATTCCTGTTTGTAGAGCGGACGGCCGAACTGAACACGCTGCTTCAAATATTCAACGGTCCGTTCAAATGCGCCTTCGGCAATACCCAGTGCCTGAGCGGCAACGCCGATTCTCCCGCCGTCCAAGGTACCCAGTGCATAGATAAAGCCTTTGCCTTCTTCGCCGACAAGATTTTCAGCCGGAACTTCAACATCCTGGAAGATCAGTTCGGAAACCTGAGCCGAGCGCAGGCCCGACGTATTTTCCCGTTTGCCGACTGAGAAACCCTTCATTCCCTTTTCAACGATAAATGCGGAAATGCCTTTGGCACCCTTGCTCTTGTCGGTTACCGCCGCAACGAAGAAATAGTCGGCAATAGGCGCGTTGGTAATAAATATCTTGCTTCCGTTCAGTACGTAATGATCGCCTTTCTTTACGGCAACTGTCTGCAGATTGCCAAGATCGGAGCCCGCATTCGGTTCAGTTACGCCGAACGCGCCGATCTTTGTGCCTGCCAGCACTTCCGGCAGATATTTCTTCTTCTGTGCTTCCGAACCATTGTCGAAGATCGCGCCGGAGAACAGCGACGCGCAAACCGACAAAGTGATGCCCAGTGCAGCGTGCACCTTCGATATTTCTTCCACTGCCAGCACATAAGACAGTTCACCGAGGCCGCCGCCGCCGTATTCTTCCGGATAGGCCGTACCGATCAGTCCCAGTTCACCCATTTTCTTAAAAGGTTCGGCTGGGAACTCTTTCGTTTCGTCATCCTCAATTGCACGCGGTTTTAATTCCTTTTCAGCAAAATTCCTTGCGGTTTCCTGAACCGTTTTCAATGCATCCGAAAGTTCGAAATCCATGTTGTTTCCTCCTCAAATTTATAAATTAAGCATGAACAGCTTCTTGCTTATTACCTAAATTCATTAATTCATCCCGAAAAATTCTTTCGTCCATTGTTTTGAGCTGATCGATCTTCGGTTTAAACGTCATGTGGCTGAGCACGTCTTTCTCCAAATCAATGCCCGGAGCAATCTCCGTCAGATACAGGCCGTCTTCCCGCAGTTCAAACACGGCTCTTTCCGTAATATAGAGAACCGGCTGCTTAATCTTTTGTGCATAGGCGCTGCTGAACGTAATCTGATCGACCTTATCAATAAATTTGGGGAATTTTCCGTCTTGAACAATCGTCAGTTTGCCGTCCCCGGTCTTGATTTTCAAACCGCCTGCAGTAAACGTGCCGCAATAGAAAACCCTTTTCGCATTCTGTGTGATGTTGATGAACCCGCCGCAGCCGGCAATCCGTGTGCCGAATTTGCTGACGTTCACGTTTCCTTCCTGATCGACCTGAGCCAGGCCTAAGTAGGCCAGATCCAGTCCGCCGCCGTCATAGAAGTCAAACTGCGCCCCTTCATCGAAGATGGCATCGGCGTTAATCGACGCGCCGAAGCCGCTGCCGCCGAGCGGGATACCGCCGATCGGTCCTGCCTCAACCGTCATCGTCATGTAATCGCCCATGCCTTCTTCGTTAGCCACCATCGAGATCCCCTCGGGAATGCCGATGCCGAGATTGACAACCGCCCCCGGCTGCAGCTCCATAGCGGCGCGGCGGGCAATAATCTTACGCTGATTGAGCGGAATAGTGCCGATGTTACCAGTAGGAGCAGTCATCTGCCCGGAAAGAGACGGATCGAATTCATAGCTGCTGCCGAAGTACTGATGACGATCTTCCGGATTGGCAATGACCACGGCGTCAACATATATAGAAGGAATTTCAACGAGCTTCGGGTTCAGCGCACCTTCGGCGAGTACTTTTTCAACCTGTACAATCACCTTGCCACCGCTGTTCTTCGCTGCCTGGGCGATGAGCTTGACATCGGAGGTGCACACTTCGTTTTCCAGTGAGATGTTCCCTTTCTCATCCGCATAGGTGCCGCGCAGAAGTGCGACATTAATCGGAAAAGCTTTATAGAGCAGCCTCTCCTGGCCATCAATCTCAACCAGTTTAACCAGATCTTCCGTTGTTTTGCTGTTCAGCTTCCCGCCTTCATTGCGCGGATCCACGAATGTATTCAGGCCGACATGCGTGATTGTGCCGACTCTGTGAGCGGCAATGTCGCGATAGAGCTGGGCAATCGTCCCCTGCGGAAGATTGTAGCCCTCTATTTTATTATCAACGACCATCTTGTTGAGGTTCGGCGCCATATTGAAATGTCCGGCAACCACTCTCTTGACCATACCCTCGTGCGCAAAGTGATCCGAACCGGCACCCTTTGCATTCCCCTGACCTGCACAATGAAACAAAGTAAGATTTTTCGGCGAACCGTCTGACAAAAAACGCTGTTCCAGCGACGACGTCAGCGTTTCCGGGAGAGCAGCCGAAGCGAAACCGCTCGTGCTGACCGTGTCGCTGTCTTTAATCCATTTAACTGCTTCATCGGGTGTTAAAAACTGAACTGCCAAGATGATCCATCTCCTTCGCATAAGTTTTAATGCAAACAGACTTTGATAATTCATTCACAAATATGTCACAAAAAATCAGCGGTCATGGAACTCAGCTTTCCTCTTGTTTAAGAACGCATTCATGCCTTCCTTCTGATCCTCTGTCGAGAAGCAAAGGCCGAAGGAAGCGGCTTCGTATTTCAGGCCGGCTTCGAGATCAACATCCAGGCCGTTATTAATCGATGCCTTGGCCACACGAACGCCGACCGGCGATTTACTCATAACCTTCTTTGCAAATTCAATCGATTTTGCGATTAATTCATCCGGTTCAAAAACTTTGTTGACCAACCCGATACGATAAGCCTCATCCGCCGAAATCATATCTGTTGAAAAAATCAGTTCTTTGGCAATGCCCTTGCCGACGAGACGCGGCAGACGCTGTGTGCCGCCGAAACTTGGCAGAATGCCGAGATTGACTTCGGGCTGGCCGAATTTCGCCTTTTTCGAAGCAAAGCGAACATCCGCCGACATCGCTAATTCACAGCCGCCGCCGAGAGCATACCCATTAACCGCAGCAATAACCAGTTTCGGAAGATTTTCAATTTCTGAAAATACACCCTGTGCCAGACGTGAAAAATTCGTCGCCTGAGTCGAATTCAGTGTACTCATTTCAGCAATATCCGCTCCGGCAACAAATGATTTTTCGCCCGATCCGGTTATAATAACAGCCTTCGCCTCATCATTATTGGCGATGTCCTCGATAACCTTCTTTAGCTCAGTAACCGTCTCGCTGTTTAAGGCATTCAGCGCTTTCGGACGGTTAATCGTTACGGTAGCAATTCCATCATTGACTTCCAGCAATACATTTGGCATTAAAAACTCCCCTTTTTTGCGCCAGGTTTGGTGGCTATATTTTCAGCACAAAAAGTGCTGTTGTTGCCTTTGGTTTACTCTAAAATCTATTATTAATTATCGGAAGAATATTTTTACCCTTCTCGATAAACAACTCCCATTGCCTGCTTTGGATAACTCCAGTCATATCCCTTTGCCCCTTCATACAGACGGCTGCAAACCAGGCGGCAGTTGCCGCATTCCAGGCAGCCGACATGGTCGAAAACGACTCTCTGTTTTTCTTCATTCCATGTATAGCGCTCTGCGGGACAATTCCTTAAACAGGCATAATCATCCGGGCAGGTCACGCATTGTTCAGGATCAATCACAATATGCGGATGCGTATCGTCACTATTAAAAAGTGTTTTGGAAAGGCGCACATCCATCGGATAAGTTTTCACAATGAGCGGCCTCCCTTAAACGCATCTTTTGCAGCACCGAATAATGATACTTTCTGTCCTTTGACTGTCTGCATGATCGTTTTCATTGCCCCTTTCAGCGGCTCATCTTTAGCGGTGTAAAGGTTTTTCATGACGCCCGTGGCCAGTGCCGGATAGGTCTTAAACATGTACTTCGTATGCGTGATGTAATCATGGCTTTTATCAAGCGTCTTCAAATCCTTCATCACAACCCCTTGAAGGCGGCCGGCGTATGCGCTCAGCTTCTGCTCGGAGAAGTCATTGGCATCGATTGCCTCAATGGCCGTATCGGCCGCATGAATGCCGGATATAATCGCATAATCCATGCCGCGCACCGTAAATCCGCGGTTAACGACGAGCCCGGCGGCGTCGCCGGCGATCAGGAATCCGGGAGCATACAGTTTATTTTTCGACACTGCATGGAATCCGCCTTCCGGTATCAGGTGGGCGCTGTATTCAACCAGTTTTCCGCCTTCAATATAACGGCTTAAAGAAGGATGCTGAATGAATTCATTTGAAAGATCGACGATCTTCACCCCTGAATTTTTAAGGCTGACCGTATCGGCAACAAGCCCGATCGAAATACTGTCGCGATTGGTGTATAAGAAAGCGCCGCCACCGTTTACGCCGCGCGTGCAGGCGCCGGCGGCCAGCATAGCCACACCTTGACCGCTTTCTACATTAAAACGATCATTAATTTTTTCTTCAGGCAGCTGAAAGACGTATTTCAGCCCGACCGCCGCATCGGACGGGCTTAATTTATTGGTCAGGCCGGCGCGTTCGGCGGCCAGGGCATTAACCCCTTCGGCATCGATCACGATATCCGATTCCAGTTCCTCTTCTTCTGTTTTTATTCCGCAGACTTTTCCGTTACGGACGATTAGATTCTCCACCGTCGTTCCCGGAATCACCATCGCGCCCGCTTCTTCCGCCTTGTCGGCCAGCCACGAGTCAAAACTCGATCGCAATACCGAGTAAGAATCACTCTCCGTTGATGAAAATGTTGAATCAATCGTCAGGCTGTCTTCCGCAGTCATCAGCATCATTAACTCGCGATTGATTTTACGTTCTAACGGGGCATCCGACCATTCGCCCGGCATTAATTTTTCGAGCGCATACGTATATAAACGGCCTCCGCTTACGTTTTTGCTTCCGGCCGCCGACCCTTTCTCGACAAGCATGACCTCTTTCCCGGCTTTCGCCAGACGATAAGCGGCTGCACTGCCGGCCAGGCCGGCACCGATTATAATGACTTGTATTTTTTCATCTGACATGAACTCTTTCACTCCTTCTCTGCTATCACGACGTGCAATAAATGTAAGCGATTACTAGAATTTCTCTTCACTCCAACACAAATCATTTAAATCAAGACCGGGTTTATATCGTTTCCCCTTTGCAACCCAAGAATATCATCAACAAATGGTTGGAACAATTCATTATTTCGAAAGAAAAAGCGATTATAAAGTATTTTTTAAATAACAGGTGTTTTATGTTTGCTGAACTAAATAATGAGAAGCTATTCACAAAGATTAAATTGTAATCCCTTTCATCATCAAGATGGAATAAAATTGGTAAATAGTCATTTAATTATATATTTTCTTTTTATTATTAATTATTATTATGATTTAACTATTTACCAGGATATTTTCACCATCTGTTATTTTTACTGGAATAATTTCACTATCTGTTATTAATCTAGTTATTAAACTGATCACAGATCTTTTCATTAAAACTATCCATAATTAATTGTGAAGAAGAGAACAGGTAAAAAGTATTATTAAGTTTCTCTTAATAAATTATTTATTTCCTGTCTCCAATATTTTCAGATTTTTTACACACATTTTTTGAAAACGTTTTCTTTAAATTTCTGTCGCAGGAGTGAGAAAAATGGATTTTTATCAGCTTAAGTGCGTATTGGCTGTCGCCAAATACCGTAACTTTAACAAAGCTTCATCCGAACTATGTGCAACTCCTTCTACCTTGTCCCAACAAATCAAAAGAACTGAAGAAGAGCTCAATGTTCAGCTGTTTAAACGAACAACTCGCTCCGTGAAAATTCTGCCTGCCGGAATGGATTTCATAAGTTATGCCAATAGGATTATGTCCGACGTCTTTCATTTGGAAAAAACCATGCAGAAATATGCGAAAGGAACAGTAGGCACACTTGTTATCGGCTGCATGCCGATTTTAAGGGAGTACGGCATTATCCATTGGATCAGGTCGTTTGTCAGTGAGTATCCGTTTGTTGCTGTCGAATTTCGTGAAGACAACTGCTATAATCTTTACCCGCTGCTTTATAATAATGAGATCGACCTGGCCCTGCTGACTGCTCCGGCTAATCTCAAGCCTGAAGATATTCATCTGAAATCCTATCCTCTGGCTCGCGACGAATTTGTTCTTATCGTCAGTAAACAGCATCCTCTGGCAAAAAGGCGGTCCATTCAGCTTAATGAGGTGGCCGGCGAATCTTTCATTCGTTTTCCGCGGTCCTCAAGCTTGCTCAAGAAAACGGCCGACGCTTGTTTCCAAGCGGGATTTTCGCCCAGATTAACGAATTTCGAAGTAGGCAGCATCAATACAGCACTCGGTTTTGTTGCTGAAAATGCCGCCGTGACTTTGCTGCCATGGAATCTGATAACGGGAATTCAGTTGGCAGATATTGCTTATATCCACGTGGTACCTAAAATTACGCATACAGTATTAATGGTTTCCAATTCGGCACGCAGACCGGAAAATTCGATTGCAAATAATTTTAAAAAGCACATTTTTAACAAATATAATCTTCCGCTATGTGCTAACCCCTAAAAGTGTGAGATGGCGGTCAGACCCTGGCCTGCTGAAACAAGTCCAGAAGGAAGGAAAGTCTTCCTTGAACAGGATCATTGATTCGCTAGTATTTGTATCATTCAGCCTCCTGCGCAGAAGTTTGGTCTTAAATATCTGAAACGATTGATGATCAGGGTGACATAATTTTTCGGGGATCTTATTTAGACTGATCTTTTTAATAATGCAGCAAGCCCTAAGTATAGATAGGGCTTGCTGCATGAACCCGCCTCACCTCTCTTATCGACAACGTTTCGGGCGAAAAACCGGCAGCAGAAATAATTCAGCTGTGCCCGACTTTATGTACAGTCTGTCGTGCTGCCGGCCGTCAGAATAAAAACAAAAAAGACGAGTGAGATTCATCGCTCCGGCTCTCAGATGCCGAGCCGAAGTCTGATTTTGCGCTGCCAAGGCCAAACACATCATCCTTGGCGAACTTTTTACCGACGATGGTATCCGTTCCCCAGTGTCCGAATTGCCTCTGCTTTTGAACCTCACTGTCTTTTAGATGCTTGATATAGACTGTTCTCCGGAAAGTAAACCTGAAGGCATCGATGATTCGGGCCCGTCCATATATTCCTCCCTTATGAGATTATTAAAAATCCATTGACATAGTGATGGATTCATGTTAGATGATTCTATGGCTATAAGATAAAAAACGAGAGAACGAATTTTTCTCTCGTTATGATACACGAAGTCTAGCATAGGGATTATATTTATTAGACGAAGGTTGTTATGTCTCTATTTATTATCAATTCAGTATCGTTATTCTGAAATTTAATTCTTCCCGGCCCTGAATCATTCCATTACGGCAATCTTTTCAGGGACAGTGAAATCGGCTTCGGTGCATGCGCGGATGTCCTCGACGGTGTAGCCCGGAGCCAGTTCTCTGAGTATCAGCCCGTCGGCGCCTACCTCGAAGTAGCATCTCTCTGTGACAATGTCGGTTACGCACCTGGCGCCGGTCAGAGGAAGCGTGCATTTCTTGAGTATCTTTGACTGGCCGCTCTTCTCGCAGTGGTCGGTGGCAACAACGATCTTCTTTACGCCGGCGCAGAGATCCATTGCACCGCCCATGCCGGGGACGAGCTTGCCGGGGATGGTCCAGTTGGCTATATTGCCCTCCTGGTCAACCTGGAGAGTGCCAAGTACAGTCGCGTCGATATGACCGCCGCGGATAAAGGCGAAAGAAGTCGCATGGTCGCATACGCTGCCGCCCTTGATTACAGATGCCGGCTGTCCGCCGGCATCAATAAGATCAGGGTCTGCATCTTCCCACTTAGGGGAGGCCCCGCTGCCGACAATGCCAATCTCAGCCTCAAGCCAGAGGTTGACGCCTTCGGGCAAATAGTTCACACACATCAGAGGAACGCCGATTCCGAGATTCACAAAATCGCCGTCCTTAAAGAACTTTGCACAACGAGCTGCAATAAGTGCGCGTCCTTTCAGTCCTTCCATTACTTTTTACCTCCTTCTGCTTTCGCCCTAGCACGCTGCCACATCGGGCAGAAAGGTTTCTTCTCACCGGTTCTGACATATACCATGTCAATGATAGGAGCCGCAACGTCAATCTCGTCAGGACCGAGTTCCCCGACCTCCACCAGTTCCTCGACTTCGACAATGACAGTGTCTGCCGCAAAGGCCATGTAACTATTGGTAGCTCTGCCGGTCAGTCTGAAAGCGATGTTGCCGGCGGTGTCGGCCTTCCATGCCTTGATCAGCGCGACCTCCGCGTGCAGGGGCAGTTCAAGAAGATATTCCTTGCCGTTGAGGGTGAGCTTCTGCTTGCCGGTCTCAATGTCGGTGCCGATGCCTGTCGGGGTGAGACAGCCGCCAAGGCCGGCGCCGCCGCAGCGAACACGCTCAGCAAAAGTACCCTGCGGGATGAATTCGACCTTAAGTTCGCCTGTAAACATCTGGTCGCGGGCGACGGGATTGAGACCGATATGTGTCGTGGCAATACTCTTGACACGGTGCGCTTTGATGAGCCTGCCAACGCCCTGGTCGGCCATGCCGGCGGAAACGGCTATGGCAGAAATATCCTTAACACCCTTCTCGAGCATTCCGGTGATGATCTCTTCTGCGGCGAGCTCGCCGTGCCAGTCACCAAACATGATCGTCTGACCGTCTTTAATCTTTGCGAGGGCTTCTTCTTTAGTCACTACTTTTGATTGCAATTTAGTTACCACCTTTCATATTAAGCTAAGCCATTAAGAATCAGGTTGTTTCGGTTATCTTGTTTTTGATCAGGAGCGGAAGAAGGCAGAACAGTCCTGCCGAAGTCGGTGTTGGACTGCACGGCACCTGCGGCATAGATGCCGACCGGCTATAAACAGCGGAAACGCAATGACTTCAGGTACTGCAGCGCCGCTGATTTTTGCCTCCTCTTAATGTAATTCCTTACCGTTCCGTCTTTTGATTATTTGCCCTCAAAGGCAGCCTTGCGCTTCTCCATGAAAGCCTTGACGCCTTCCTGGAAGTCGGTGGAGGCGGCGCATTCGCGCTGAGTGGGGATCTCGCATTCGTTGAGGTACTTTTTGTAGTCAGAGAAACTGGCTTCGTATATCTGCTTCTTGATATTCTTGTAGGAGAGCAGCGGGCCGGCGGCAAACTTCTTAGCAAGCTTGATGGTAGCGGCGTCCAGCTCCCCCTTGGGGACGACCTGGTAAACGATGCCGGCAGCCTTGGCTTCCTCGGCGCCCAGAGGCCGTCCGGTGGCGCAGAGCTCCATGGCGCGCTTCTCGCCCAGCTCCTTAACCAGCAAATAGGTCCCGCCGGTATCGGGGACCAGGCCGAGATTCACGAAAGCCATGATGAACTTGGCGTTGTCCGCGCAGACAACGAAGTCGGCGGAGAGCGCAAGGCTGACGCCGGCACCGGCCGCGGCACCGCTGACAGAGGCGATAACCAGCTTGCTCATCTTCTTAATTCCGTCGGTGACAACGCCGACCTTCCCGATCAGGCCGTCCATATTGACCTCGCCTCCGGCCTTAATCAGCTGATAGAAATACCCAATGTCTCCGCCGGCTGAGAAAGCCTTCTCGGAACCCTTGAATACGACGACCTTGACGTTGGGGTCTTTCTCCATGGTTTCCACGACGTACTTGAGTTCATCAGCCATCTGCTCGTCGATGGCGTTGAGATTCTTCATGTAGTTCATGGTCACGATACCGACGCCGTCTTCCACTGTGTACTGCAGTTTTTCCAGTTTCATGTCTTGACCTCTCCTTAAAATATTTGGTATTGATATATGTCTCCTTTTTAACCGGGCCTGCCCCAGCTCGGGTCTGAGGACGATTTTCGGCCGCTTCTGCCGTGTTTTGGGGAAAGGGCATGCCCGCTTCCCGGCCTTGATCTCGTCGATTGCAACTCTATAAAGAAGCAACTGAGGTCACGGACCTCCCGTAGATCTCTCATCATCAAGACTTGCTCCACACTGGCTATCGGACACATTCAAGGCGTTTTATCTTAATAAATTTCCGGAAACTACTATCCTTTGAACCTGGTTCGTTCCCTCAAATATCTGGAATACTTTTGCATCTCTCAAGAGTTTTTCTACCGGGCAATCTCTGCTGTAGCCATAACCGCCTAAAATTTGTATGGCATCTAATGCCACCTTAACTGCAACATCCCCTGTAAAGCACTTGGCAATAGATGCTTCTCTAGTGTACGGTCTTTGAGCTAAAATCATTTGTATCACATGGACTACGGTCTGGCGCGCTGCCTCTGTTTCAATATCCATATCCGCGAGCATGAACTGTATGGCCTGGAATTTAGCAAGGGGTCTGCCGAATTGAACTCTTTCCTTTGCATATTTAACTGCCTCTTCAATGGCTCTTTGTGCAATGCCTACTGCTACAGCCCCGACAAAAGGCCTTGCAAGATCTAATGTTTTCATTGCAATTTTAAATCCTTCGCCTTCCTTGCCTAAAAGGTTGGCAGCAGGAACTCTTACATTATCAAATATGACTTCCGTTGTATTTGAAAGCCTGATCCCCATTTTGTTTTCTTCTTTACCAACTGATATACCCCCGCGACTCTTCTCAACAATAAAGGCAGTCAGTCCCTTTACTCCCTTTGACTTATCCGTAGATGCAAAAACTACATAGACGTCCGCTACTCCCCCATTAGTAATAAAACATTTCACGCCATTTATTATATAATCGTTTCCATCTTTAACTGCAGTGGTTTTAACGGAACCCGCATCCGATCCTGCACCCGGTTCTGTTAAACAGAAAGCCCCGAAAGCGCCCGGTACAACAATATTTGAAAAAAGGGTTTTCTGTTCAGGTGTCCCTGCAATCAGCACAGGTTTTAAAGATAAACTGTTGGCACATAGCCCCGTTGCAAATCCGGCATCGGTTTTTCCCATTTCTTCATAAATAGCGGCTGCAGTCATATAATCAACGCCCCCGCCGCCGAATTCTTTGGGAATTTCCAGACAATGCAGGCCCATTTTAAATGCTTTTTCATATAATTTTCTTGGGAATTCTCCCGTTATATCAAACTCTGCAACGTGAGGTTCTACTTCCTTATTCATAAACTTTTTTACCAAATCCACCAAATCAGTTTGTTCTTCATTCAGAATATAGCCCATTTTCTAACTGCCTCCTTAATGACTTTTCCTTTCTTTTACATTTTGACTTTAATTTTTACAGATCACTTCCTCTCTATTTTTTTAATTTTTTCCTCTACCTCCCCCGAAAGCAAAGGGAACCCGGGATGATAGTAATGGGGGAGAATGGGGGGAGCGCTGCCAGGGAGGCTTCCCTTAACAAGGGTCACCTCTTTCCCAGCTCTTGTGACGAATGGCGGTACCGGTCAGTTCCGCACCCATGACAGTCACCCGAGACTTCTCATCAGTCATGTCTGACCCCCCTTTCTTTTCGCATTTCAACATTAACACCGCTAATAATTCAGAACAATTTAACTTTTATCACAAATAAGTATTATATTGCTTCCCGCAAACATAGCCGATTATATTAAAAAAACGAATGGTTTCTATTATTCACAGGACTAAAATTTGAAAGTTAAAAAGGCAGCTCAATCCCTGTCAGCTCTGCATTTTCCCTGGATCAATTAGACCGGCGGCCGCTTTTGTCAGCTGTTTCCGGCAGCTTGCCTAAAGACTTTTCGAGGTTCCGATTGATTGCCCTTTCGGTTGGACATACACTCGTCTTCAAATGTTTCTTTAAACAGATCAAGCAATTGTTGGATTTCACTTCAATGAAAACAAAAGACCTTAAAAAACCTTCTGTAGGTGCCGCTGCAATAGGAATCGGACAAAGAACAATTGAGGAGGCAGTTAAATATTGAGGAGAAGCTATCCGGGAAATCAGTCCGCAGCAAAGCATCGGCAGTGAAAACTGAAGGCGAAACCTGTCTTTAGCAATCTGAAACAGAATATGGGTTTCCGACGATTTCATCTGCGAGGGTTGGACAAAATTGCAATTGAATTCGGTTCGTTGGCATTGGCTTATCATAGATAAAGAAAATCTGAAGGGATTGCGCCTGGAAGGAAGAACTCTGTTTTCACACAAAGAAGACCCGGAGAGGCATTTTTTATAAATTTTCTTTGTTTCCTGAGCTTTAAGAGGCTTTTGAAACCGCCTCATCAATCAACCGTGAGATAAAAGAGTCCGCCTGGAGTTCGTTGATCTGCCGGTTACGTTGCTGCGGAAGGAAGGCAGCAGCCGATTAGTTCACGTGGGCAGAATGCGTAAAATACCGTCAGCAGTTCACGAATGATGATTTAATCAAACGAACATCTGCTAAAGTAAACAGGTCCAAACCGCATGACTGTTTTTTGATAACCGTCCATACTTTCACTTCTTGAAATATGAACGCGAAAAAAAGGGGAAAACGGATACTGCCTAAGGCGGGTTTAAACTATGCTTTTGGAAATTAAAAACTATCTTTATCTCAGAACAATCATTTAAACCGGGATCGAGCATACATCGCTTTCCCTTGAAATTTTGGAATATCATCCGGAAATGATTGGAACAATTCATCATTTCGAAAGAAAAAGCAATTATAAAGTATTTTTTAAATAAAGACTTTTTTATGTTTGCTGATCTAAATAATTCGCTGTTCTTCATAAAGATTAAATTGTAATCCTTTTCACAAAGCGTTAGATTAAATTTGGAATGAATCTTCAGCGGCATGATTTTCCGGCGGGAAGAATCATTTTTAAAATTTTGCGGATGAACGGAGGAAGGTTTACATCATGAATTCTCTAGTGCTTATTAAAAAAGTTTTCGATAATGAAGCAATTGTGACTGACGCTTCCGGCCAGATTGACCCGAAACGAACGCCCAGCATCATGAGTGCTTACGATAAGTTTGCTCTCGAAGCGGCCGTCCAGCTGAAGGAAAAATTCGGCGGCAGCGTAACGGCCTTATCAATCGGTGAACCCGACAGTGAAACCGTTCTCAAAGAAGCGCTCTCGCTTGGCGCTGACGATACCCTGCTGATCAGCGACCCGGCCCTTTCCGGTTCCGACGGTCATGCCGAAAGTCTTGCTTTGGCGACAGCCATTAAGAAACTGGGGACTTTTGAAGTCATCTTTGCCGGCGTGCAGACAACGGATGACAATGACAGCCAGGTTGGACCGCAAGTCGCGGAGCTGCTCGGCATTCCGACGATTACGCATGCCATTAAATTGGAAGCAGCGGACAACAAGATCACCGTTACTAAAAAAACAGATGACGACCTGCAAGTTGTCGAGACCCCTTACCCTGTTTTAATAACAGTGGAAGATTCGCTGAATACACCACGTTATGCGTCCATTAAGAGTAAAATGACGGCCAAGCGCGCAAAGATAAAAACATCGTCTCTTGCTGATCTCGGAATCGCAGCAGACAAAGTCGGCAAAGGGTCACCGACTCAAATTAAAGAAGTATTTGCACCGGAGAAAAAGGCGGCCGGCATCCTTATTAATGAAGATTCGGCAGAAGCTTCCGCAAAAAAACTGGTTGAGCAGCTTGCCGCAGCAAAATTAATTTGATCTTTGAGGAGGAACTGTAATAATGGCAGCAGATAATTTTAAAAATGTGTGGGTGTACATTGATAAAACGGGCGACGGTCTGATTAAAAATGTAAGTCTGGAATTGATCAACGGTGCAAAAAGCCTGACTAAAGAAAACGGAGAAAAAGTAGTCGCTGTCATTATCGGCAGCGACAATCAGACAATCATCGACACCGTCAAAAAATATGGCGCTGATCAGATTCTCAGTGTCGACGGCGAAGCTTATAAAACTTTCAATCTTGAAAACTACACCGGTGCATTGGCAGCCCTGGTCACTGAATATGCGCCGGCAGCCGTGCTTTTCGGAGCAACGTTAAATGGTAAGGATCTGGCGGCAGGCCTGGCCGCTAAAAGCGAGACAAGCGTCGCCAATGACTGCACCGCTGCCGCTGTGGTCGACGGTGCCATTGAATGGACACGTGCTATATACGGCGGCAAATTTTTGACAAAAGTCGTCGGCAACGGCGTCTTTCCGCAAATCGCTACGGTTCGTACGGGTATTTTTTCTAAAGTGGAAGCCCCTTCCGATGCCGAAGTGATCAAGAAATCTATCGAACCTAAGAATCCCGCTCAGGTCAAACTCGTTAATGTCATTAAAGCCGACAACTCCTCCATCAATCTTGAAGAAGCGAAGGTAGTCGTCGGAGCAGGACGAGGCGTTAACGATAAAAACATGGCGGATTTGAAGGAACTGGCTTCTCTGTTTGAAGCGGGAGGTGTCGGAGGAACACGCCCTGTCATTGATGCAGGCTTGCTGTCTCCGCAGGAACAAATCGGACTGTCCGGGAAAAAGATTAGTCCGGATCTTTATTTCGCTATCGGTGTTTCCGGAGCTTCTCAGCACGTTCAGGGCATTAAAGATTCGAAGGTCATTGTCGCTGTCAATCGCGACGCCGACGCGCCTATTTTTGAAATCTCGGATTACGGGGTTGTCGGGGATTTGAATCAGGTCGTTCCGGCAGTCATTTCGGAAATTAAAAAATTGAAATAAGCTAAGTTTACTTTCGCAATTCAGCGATAAAGAATCGGAGGGGGGAGGTATTCATGCGCAGAATCGCCGTTTATCCAGGCAGTTTCGATCCCGTTACGTTTGGCCATCTTGATATCATTAAACGAAGCAGTCAGCTGTTTGATCAGGTGATTGTCGCCGTTCTTAAAAATTCCTGCAAAAAACCACTGTTTACAGTCGGAGAACGGCTTTTTTTTTTAAAAGATGCGACTTCGGGAATTGACAATGTGACGATTGACAGTTTTGACGGATTGCTTATCGATTATTTGCATGAAAAGAATATCCACACGATTCTTCGCGGACTTCGGGCCATATCGGATTTGGAATATGAAATGCAAATCGCGCTGCTTAACAAAAAGCTTTATCCGGCAGCGGAAACCTTTTTCATGATAGCGGACAATAAATATTCATTTTTAAGCTCGAGCATGGTGAAAGAAGTGGCCCAGTACGGCGGACACATTTCCGAGCTTGTCCCGAGAATTTGCGAAAGCGCTTTAAAAGAAAAATTCGAAAAAAAAGTAGGAACCGTCTAAAAGGGCGGCAAGAGTAAATGTTATCATTCGGGATCGAATGGATAAATTTAAATCGGACAGTTAAAATTCTTAGTCGCTAGTGATTAAGGATTTTGATTAAAAATTAATTAATTAGGAGCTGAGAAAGATGGCAGCAAAGGATTATGAAAATTTTAAAATTGGCGACAGCGCAACTTTTTCAAAAACGATCACCGTACACGATGTTGAAACCTTCGCCGGTCTGACGGGAGATTTTAACCCTGTTCATATCAACGCCGAGTATGCCAAAAATTCCCTTTTCAAAGAAAGAATTGCCCATGGGATATTGACCGCCGGGTTTATTTCCGCTGTACTTGGAACTAAATTGCCGGGAGAAGGCGCCATATATCTGGGTCAGACTTTAAAATTCACGGCGCCGGTTAAATATGGAGACACGGTTACGGCAAAGGCGACGATAACAGAAAAACGGGACGATAAAAAGATTCTTAAACTGCATACCGTCGTGACGAATCAAGACGGAAAAACGGTTATTGACGGAGAAGCGGTTTTGAAGTGCTGAAAAACAGCGAAAAAAGCAATAAAGCAATGATGAAAGAACGATGATTGAAGGGCTGTTCCGGGAAAATTTTTTCTTCCGGAAAAGCCCCTCATTTTTTCTATTCCGGTTTACAAGCATCAGCAGAAAAAGTTCGACAATAAGTGATGACGAACGGCTTCTTCTCTCTTCTTAGTTACCGGCTGTTCCAAAAATTAAGAGGCTAATATTTCCAGACTGCCTAATGAATCCGTCATTGAATCGAAGATCGATTGATAGGCCTCTAAGTATTGTATACTAGTAATATCATTTGAATTTTTTTATTGCCCCTACCCCCTACCGCCACGTGTACGCGGCAGGTCAATTTTTGCATTGAGCAGTTAATCGCAAAGGATGTGGAGCTTTTTGGAGCCGAAAGAGCAAGTGAAAGAAACAATGGCACGGCTAAAACAGGAAATGGACGATTTAAAAAGTTCTATCAGCGAAAGCCATACGGATCTTACTCCGGAAATCGATGAGATCTCTGAAGCCCTTCAAAAAGTAGAAGGAAAAATAACCGGATCGGTGACACCCTGGGATCGTGTCTTAATCGCCAGAAAATTTTCCCGGCCAACGACATTGGATTACATTCATCTTTTATTTACGGATTTTATTGAATGCCACGGAGATCGTTTATTTGCCGATGATGCTGCGATCGTAGGCGGGATTGCGCGTTTTCACGGGCGCCCGATAACCATTATCGGCGAACAGCGCGGGCGAAATACAAAAGAAAATCTTGAACGTAATTTCGGCATGCCGCATCCGGAAGGCTATCGGAAAGCGCTGCGGCTTATGCGGGAAGCTGAAAAATTTCACCGTCCGATCATTACATTTGTTGACACAAAGGGTGCCTATCCCGGCTCCGAGGCCGAAGCACGCGGACAAAGTGAAGCGATTGCCAGGAATCTTTACGAGATGGCCGGCATGACGGTTCCGATTATCAGCGCCGTGATCGGTGAGGGCGCCAGCGGCGGTGCCCTCGCAATCAGCGTTGCTAACAAAATGCTGATGCTGGAGAACTCCTGGTATTCGGTCATCTCCCCCGAAGGTGCCGCGTCTATCTTGTGGCGGGACGCCAAGTTTGCGGAAAGAGCGGCACAAATGATGAGCATTACTTGTTTTGAATTAAAAGAACTTGGAATTATTGATAAAATCGTCCCGGAGGTCAGCGGCGGCGCCGATCGTAATCACAAAGAACAGGCACGTTATCTGGATCAGGCGCTGACCGAGACACTGTTGGAGCTCGATAAGCTGAGCCCTGAAGCGCTTCGGGAACAGCGAACCGCCAAGTTTCTGTCGATCGGCACCTTTACAACTGCTAAAGCGGATCATTCTGAATGAGTAAGCAGACTGATTGGGTTCGTCAACTTTAACTTTTTTCATCCTTCATTGAATCCGACGTGTACTCCTTTATCGATTCAGCCTGCCGGAATCAGTCATTTTGCGTATAATATGTATCTGTTTTGCAATTTCAGCTTTCCTGAGATTTTTTCACAGCGCTTAAGAATATAAGAATAACCGTCTCTTTATTGGGTTCAATGAAAAGAGACGGTTTTTCGGTTCCGATTGCAGGACGTACCGATTGAACAACAGGACAGCTTTTCGAGACAGGACGTACTGTTTTTATTGTTTCTCCCCCACTTAAAATGGAATGAGCCCGGATAGAGATTTAGCGAATACACGTTCCGCTCTTTGTAACGTTCATTATCTGTGTCAGCACCTGCACTTGGAGGACCATATGCTGCGGCCGCTGCAGCATCTTTCTGATTGATGAGAGGTTCCCGCCTTTATGGGCCCGTTCAACATGACCGGATGATTCAATTAACTCCATGATTTTATTTTCCCCTCCCTTTTCCTGATACCTGCATACTTATGCCGGTATTCCACAACCTCAGGCTCTGCACAGTAAACGAAATGGCCGGGGACAATTTCATGAAGCTTTTCAGTATATTCGCCGTCTGATAGCTGTTGATACTCAATCCGCTTCCGGCTTCGTTCCGAGATTGGATCCGGTTGCGGAATGGCCGACAGAAGGGATTCTGTGTACGGATGCAGAGGTACTCTGTACAGTTCACCTGAATCAGCCAGTTCTACAATTTTCCCCTGATGCATGACGCCGATTCGATCGCTGATATATTTAACCATGGATAAATCATGAGCAATAAAAAGATAGGTCAAGCCCTGCTGCTGCTGTATTTTCTTCAACAAATTAACGACCTGTGCCTGAATGGAAACATCAAGAGCGGAAATGGGTTCATCAGCAATAATCAGTTCCGGGCGAACGGCCAGTGCTCGCGCAATCCCGATCCGCTGGCGCTGGCCGCCGGAAAATTCATTGGGACGGCGTCCCGCATGCTCGTGATTCAGGCCGACCTGTTCCAGCAGCTCGTAAACCCTGCTATCGCGTTCTTTAGGCGATCCGGAAAGATGATGGACATCCATTCCTTCCGCAATAATCTCTTTCACCGTCATATAGGGATCCAAAGAGGCGTATGGATCCTGAAAAATCATCTGAATCTCCCGGCGCAGCGCATTTCTTTCAGCAGATTTTCTGATCTTAAAGATATTTTCCCCTTTAAAATATATCTCTCCGCCCGTCGCTCTGTACAATTGAATAATCGTGCGACCGATCGTCGATTTTCCGCATCCCGATTCGCCGACCAGGCCGAAAGTTTCTCCCTTGAAGACAGCAAACGAAACATCATCAACGGCCCGAACTTCACGGCGGGTTCCAGCATTAAAATATTTTTTTACATGCCGTAATTCCAACAACTTTTCCTCTTTTTCATTCATGAAGGTACCCTCCCCTTTCCAAATAGCCGCTTAAAAATTGCATAGCGCCGTTGGATCTCCGCCGGAGGCGTGACAACGGGCGCCCTTGAATCAAGAAGCCATGTTGCCGCATAGTGGGTATCGGAAATACGGAACATCGGCGGCTGTTCGAGAGTATCTATTTTCAATGCGTAAGGATTGCGGGGCGCAAACGCATCCCCTTTCGGCGGATGGATTAGGTCGGGCGGCGATCCCGGAATGGTATGGAGCTCTTTATCCGTAAGATTCAGGGTGGGCATGGAACCGATCAATCCCCACGTATAGGGATGCTTCGGATTATAAAAAATTTCATCCACTGTTCCGATTTCAACAATCCGCCCCGCGTACATTACAGCTACACGACTGGCCACATTGGCCACAACGCCCAGGTCATGGGTAATAAAAATAATGGATGTCTTCATCCTTTTCTGAAGGTCTTTCAATAATTCAAGAATTTTCGCCTGAATCGTCACATCCAGGGCCGTAGTCGGCTCATCGGCAATGAGTATTTCAGGGTTGCATGCCAATGCGATGGCAATGACCACGCGCTGACGCATCCCTCCGGAAAACTGATGAGGATATTGCCTGATTCTTGTTTCCGGCTGAGAGATACCGACCATATTCAGCAATTCGACGGCTTTTTTTCTTGCCTGATCTCTCTTCAATTTTTGATGCATACGCAGGGGCTCAATCATTTGCCGCTCAATTGTCAGAGTTGGATTGAGGGAAGTCATGGGATCCTGAAAAATCATTGCGATGTCTTTTCCCCGTATCTTCATCATTTGTTTTTCAGAAGCACGGGATAAATCGATGCCGTTAAAAAGAATGGAGCCCTTTTGAATATCCGCTGTTTTCTCAGGAAGAAGACGCATGACCGCTCTGGCAGTAACGGACTTTCCCGAACCGGATTCACCGACAATCGCCAGTGTTTCCCCCCGATAGAGAGTCAGATCGATGCCGCGGACGGCTTGAACATCCCCCGCCCGCGTGTGAAACGAAACGGATAAACGATTTATTTGCAATATTTTAGAATCTGTCAAATCAACCACCTCAACTCTGGCTTCTTCATCAACCACTTTATTTTACGGGTTCAATAGCATCCCTCAACGCATCGCCAATAATATTAAAAGATAAAATGACAATCAGAATGAGCACTCCCGGAAAAATAGCAAGATAACCGGCAGTTCCGATATAATCCTGTGCGTTATTCAGCATGCTCCCCCAGGAGGATGCAGGCGGCTGTACCCCGAGTCCGAGAAAACTCAGCGCTGATTCGGTTAAGATTGCATTGGCGACATTGAGCGAAGCAGCCACAACAATGGACGGCATCACTCCCGGAATCAGATGCTTGAAAATGGCCCGCCACATCCTGACGCCAATCGATTGGGCATAAAGCATAAATTCCTGTTCCTTTATACTCATTGTCTGGGACCGTACGATTCTTGCGACGTCCATCCACGACAACAATCCTATAATGATGATCATGTTCGCGACGCTCGGCTTCAGATAAGCATTGAGAATCATCAGGATGAAAAAAGACGGAAGTGTCATAAACACGTCCAGAGTTCTCATGAACAAACTGTCGACCCCGCCGCCCAGATAGCCCGATACCGTTCCAATCAGGGTTCCGAGAGAAACGGCGATCAGCATTGAAAGCAGTCCAACTGCAAGAGAGACCCGGCCTCCGTACAGAATTCGGGTCAGATAGTCGCGCCCATGGTCATCGGTACCGAACCAGTGCGCCCATGAAGGTGCCCGGAGCTTATCAGTAATCGATAATTGATTCGGATCATAAGGGGAAAGAAACGCAAACAGACAAACAATGGTCAGCACAATCAATACGGAGCCGGCCGTTACAGCCCGGCGATCATGAATCAGCCGATAAAGAACGGTTTTTCGGCGTTCCTTATAAGTCACTTGTTCCGTTACAATAGAACCCTGGTTGAGAAGTTCAAAACGTCCATCATACATTTTGGGTTCACCTTACTTTCGAATTCTTGGATCTACAATTTGATAAGTGATGTCCGCAAGAAGATTCCCGATAATCAGCAATAATCCTGAAAAAAGCGTCATCGCCATAATAATCGGATAATCCAGGCTGAATATCGCATTCACACTGAGCGAACCCAGTCCCGGCCATGAAAAGACGCTTTCCGTAATATAAGCGCCGGAAATCAATGCCGGAAGCGACATGCCAAGCAATGTAATCACCGGAAGCATCACATTTTTCAAAACGTGATACCATAATAGTTTCCAAATGGAGAGCCCCTTGGCACGGCCAAATTCGACATAACTTTTTCTGATCTCAGACAGGGTGTTGGAGCGGACATAGCGATAGTAAGCCCCGCATCCCTGAAAAGTCAAAGTCGTCACCGGCAGCACAGCATGCCATACCAAATCACCGAAGCTGTTCACACCAACCGTTTGCATGCCAAGCGACGGCAACCAGTTAAGCTTCACTGAGAAAAAATCAATCAGAAGTATCCCGAACCAGAATACCGGAATAGAGATACTGATGTACGAAATCATATTCAGCACATGGTCAATCCAGGTATTTTCATACTTTGCTGCGATCAGGCCCAGTGGAATCGAGAACATAAGCGTCGCCGCCAGCGAGGTACCCATTAAACCGACCGTCGCAGGCAGTCTTTGAATGATCTGCCCGAGAACGGGCTGACTGTTTATCAGCGAATAGCCCAGATTGCCATGCAGGATCTGGCCCAGCCATCTGAAATATTGAATATATACCGGAAACGTGAGTCCGAGACTTTTCCGGATCCGTTCGACATCTTCCGGATGCATATTGGGGGTGACAAACATCTTTACCGGATCTCCCGGCGATAATTTAATCAGTGCAAAGGAGATAATAGAAATTACAAACAGCAATGGAATGATCTGAAGCACGCGTCTGACTGCCATTCTCATCAATCCTTATTCCTCCCAAAAAAGCAGACTTGGTGTCGCCACCAAGTCCGTGATCCTAACAGACACAAATTGATTATTATTTCAAATAAAGTTTGGATAAATCTCTTAAAATCGTCACCGGCTGCGGTTTGGCGGCATCGATGCCGCCATAATTTTTACTGATGGCAAAAAGCGCATCGTCATAAGAGATCGGGTAGAGTACCGCATCATCTGCAAGCTGTTTCTGAATCTGATCATATTCAGCGAATCGTTTGGTCTGGTTTGTCTCAACGGATGCCGTATCCCAAACTTTATCGAGCGCAGCGTTGTGATAGTTTGCATAGTTATATTGCGAGGCCGACTGGAAAAGCATCTTATACGTATCGGCTTCAGGTCCCATAATATAGCCGTTGAGTAAAATACCGTCGGCCGTGCTCTTACGATCGAGCTCAATGTTGGTAAAGGCCGCCGGATCCGTCGGCTTCAGCTGCAAATTCAAACCGATTTTCTTGAATTGCTGCTGGAAATAAAGCGCAATGCTTTCCTGAGCCTTATTATTATTCAGGTAAAGAATGGTAAACGGCTTCTTCTTATCTACCTTACTCTGATCAAGAAGCTGTTTCGCTTTGGTTAGATTATATGGATACGTTTGAACATTGGTATCCTGGAACTTTACATCTGAAGTAAAGATAGAAGATGCCGGAACCGCGTATTTATTAGAACCGTAGGCTGACTTTATGATATCTTCCCTGTTCAGCGCGTAGGAAATAGCCTGGCGAAACGTTTTGTTTTTAAACGCCGGTACATTCTCATTGAAGGTCGCATAGTTCAGACGATATTCGGGGTAGGAAACCACGTCAACATTCCCCTTGCCGGTCACATTAGCCACATCTTCAGGCTGAATAGCTTTCAACTGTATGCTTCCGTTTTGCAGGCCCAGATTGGCCGCGTTCTGATCTTTCGCAATCTGAAAGACTACTTTATCAAGATGCGGTTTTCCTGCGTAGTAACCATCGAATCGTTTCAATTCAACATACTGGCCGGGTTTATAGGTGACAAACTGATAAGGTCCCGATCCAATCGGATGGTTGTTTTTTGTGCTTTTCTGGAGATTGCTTTCGTTGGCGAAAACATGCTGAGGAATCGGAAAGAGCTGTTCCAGATTCAACTGAAAAGAAGGGGCAACCGTCGGAAGCGTGAACTGAACCGTTTGATTGTCTAAAGCAACCGCTTTGACCGGCTCATTATTAAAAACAAAGTTGCCGCGAAGATCGCTGTTTTGTTTTGGATCGAGGATCGTATTGATCGTGAAGACAACATCCTTGGCCGTTAACGGTTTCCCATCCTGCCACTTCAAATTTTTCTTGAGTATGAGTTTATACGTCTTTTGATCCTTTGATACTGTCAGTTTATCGGCTAACGCCGGTATAACCTTCCGGCCGCTGATATAAAACAGCGGAGCAAACAGGGCTTGCTGAATAGTCAGGGTGACACGGTCGCTGGCGTAATTCGGGTTCAGAACATCCGGATCCCCTGATACAGCAATGGTAATCGATCCCCCCTCTTTACTTCCCTTGCTTGATGATGCTGTACCCGAACCGCATGCCGTTAGCGACGCGATCAAGAGCACGGCAAAAAAAGTAAGCAGCAGCTTTTTCAATTCTCTTCCCCCTCGTAGAAAAATAATAAAATCATACAGCCTTTTTTCTCTTTTAAATAAACCTGCTCAAACAATGATGATCCATCCATTTATTATTTTTTCTCAGGACGAGCCCCCCTCCCGCACTCCGGAAACAAAAAAACAAGCCAAATAAGATAAAAAGGCTTGTCATCCGTCCCTCTTATCTTCAGAACAACAATCGTTCTCCTGGAATTAACACCATACACGCCAATGTGCTGGTTGTCGGGCTTCCTCGGGCCAGTCCCTCCGCCACTCTGGATAAGAAATATAGCATATTAAGTTGATGTGATTAATAATAAATTGTTAAGCCTCCGATGTCAATGATTAAGTGCATTAATCCTATAGACTTTTATAGCATTATCCATTTTGACAAACAATCATGCGGCCTGAAAAGAGATTCAGAAATGTCGCATACTGCTGCAAAATATTTTTAAATGGGTATCCTGTCGGACCGCGATGTGAAAACGCTATCGACGGGGCGATACTCCGCTTGAATGGGGCGGATCGCGACCATTTCAGGGCGATTGTCCGCTGCTTTAGGGCGATTCATTCTTTTTTCAGGGCGATAAGCTCTTGGCGGGGCGATACTTGGCCAAAACAGGGCGGATCGCGACCATTTTAGGGCGATTGTCCGCTGCTTTAGGGCGATTCATTCTTTTTTCAGGGCGATAAACTCTTGGCGGGGCGATACTGGCCGGCGGCCCGGCTGCATAGAGTGGATTTCAGTTCCTTATCGACCGTCACAGAGAGTTTATCGGTCGTTACACCCGGTTTATCGACCGTTCGGAGCAGTTTATCGGTCGTCGGCGGTGCTTAATCGGTCTTCAGCTATTACACCCGGTTTATCAACCGCGACAGGATTTTATCGACTGCTGCAGAAGTTTGTTAGTCACGGAAACGCTCTCCGTCTTTCAAAAGATAGATGGTTTCAGGAAGAGTCGAACATCCATTGACGGCACAGCAGGACAATAAGCTAAAGAGGCACTCCTATTAATGTCCGAAACTGCTTGCTCATTCTGCAGCCGTTCCCCGTCTACAAATTCCAATGACAAGAAATTTTTTTGCTCAAAGGTTCCCTGTTGTTCTATAATAGATAATTATGGTATATAACAGCTGAGGAATTTTAAATTTTCCTGTGAGATGCTGATGAGCGGGTCCTGTTTTATTCCGGCTATCTTAGCAGGCCGCACATTGCTGATGAGGATGCCAGACGGATGACTACATATTTTTATAGAGCCTGATCCTGTTCGTTTGTTGCGACGGCAGCCTTACGATGCCGTCGTTTACTTAAAAAAACCGGTACGGCATACACGATCTGGCCGATGCAGGCATTGTTTTAACCGGGAGCATGAGTATTTATTTTGTTTGTTAAAAAGCCGATGCCGGCGCTGAAGATGATTTTGACTGTCTTTACCGGTGTGGCACCATCGGAGCGGACCGTCTTGGGGAAACAGATGCCGGCCAGCTCAGCCAGCCCTTCATCACGCGGCGGCAAAATTAAACGGCTGTATTGTTTAACAAAGCTCCTGATTGCCAACACTTTCCATAGATAAAGGCATTGATCTGCCCGCTTTCAGGAAACTCTAAAACGGGAATCGAACCTCGCCGTTCCCGCCACGAACCCTCACAGGAGAACACACCCCCCTTTATGTCTCTCTCAGCATGCCCGGTTATGCCCGCCATCTGGGATTCAGCGCTGTTTCATGAAGCCGAGGTTCAGCAGAATATGAAGTTCAAACTGTTTTTTTTGAAGTTTCATTCAGGAAAGAAGAGGAATTATGTCAGAGAATAAAAAATTAAATCGTGGTTTAAAGAACCGGCACATTCAATTAATGGCTATCGGCGGAGCCATTGGGACTGGACTTTTCCTGGGCGCCGGAAAATCCATTCACTTAGCCGGTCCCTCCATCTTACTCGTTTACTTAATCATTGGTATCGCTCTTTTCTTCGTCATGCGGGCCTTAGGAGAATTGCTCATCTATCGGCCTACAACCGGTTCGTTCGCCGCATTTGCCGAGGAATTCATAGGACCGTGGGCCGGTTTCATTACCGGCTGGACCTATTGGTTCTGCTGGATCGCGACGGCTATCGCGGAAATAACGGCCGTCGGCATTTACATCCAATTTTGGTTTCCGGCTGTCCCGCAATGGATCCCGGCGCTTATCTGCGTTCTTGCCTTATTTATTCTGAATATGTCGACTGTCAGAGCTTTTGGTGAAATTGAATTTTGGTTTGCTTTAATAAAAATTATTGCAATCTTAGCCTTGATTGCAATAGGATTGGTTCTTGTACTGGCAGGATTTCACAATCATGAGACGCACGCCGCCTTTTCAAATTTATGGGCCAACGGCGGATTTTTCCCTAACGGGTTTACCGGATTTGTCCTTTCATTCCAAATGGCCGTATTTGCTTTTGTCGGCATAGAGCTTGTCGGCATTACGGCCGGGGAAACGGATCGCCCGGACAAAACGCTTCCTAAAGCCATTAACAACATACCGATTCGAATTTTGATTTTCTATATCGGCGCCCTTTTAATGATCATGTCAATTTATTCCTGGAATGACGTCAGTCCTTCAAGCAGTCCGTTTGTCCAGGTTTTTACAATGGTCGGAATACCCAGTGCAGCCGGTATTGTTAACTTTGTCGTCCTGACGTCCGCCGCTTCTTCATGTAACAGCGGCATTTTCAGTACAAGCAGAATGCTGTATTCGCTTGGCGAACGCGGTGAAGCACCAGGCAAATTAAAAGTCCTGAACAGCAGGAACGTCCCTGCTCCCGCATTAATTGCATCAGTCATTATGCTCTTAATCGGTGTGCTGCTTAATTATATCATTCCCAATGCAACGACCGTTTTTACCCTTGTAACCAGCATAGCAACTATTTGCTTTATCTGGGTATGGGGTATTATCTTAATCGCACATTTAAGATTTCGAAAATTAAAACCCGAGGAAGCCAGAAAAAATACCTTTAAAATGCCTTTTTCACCTTATATAAATTGGATTATTCTTGCCTTTTTTGTTTTCGTTATTGTCCTGCTGGCACTCGCCGCAGATACGCGCATTGCTTTGTTCGTTACACCGGTCTGGTTCGTGCTGCTTGTGGCGGCCTATCTTATAAGGAAGGCAAAAAAGCAAGGCACTCAACAACACAAGCAGGCATAAGTCTGTTTGACTGTATTCTGCCCGTAGTCATTTACAGGCCGGATGCCGCTGCAGAATTTTTGCGTGACCCGGATGTCCGCTATTTAACCGCTCTTAATTTAATGATGATCCGGTCTTTTTCATAGCTGTTACGCGGGCATAGTCATCACTTACTAAAAGATTGGATATCCCATGTTAAAAATGAAGATGAGATGATGAAAACATGAAATTTCAACAAATGCCGACCAACCAAAACACATCCTGAAAGACCGGCTGCGGACACTTGCAGTTGGCCGCTGTCTGACGCGCGTTTAAATATTCGGGTCAATGCCGATGAATGCTTTACCCGTTTCTTCCATTATTTTCTTAAGCCCGGTCACGATTTTTATGCCTGAACTGCAGCCGATTCTCTCTGCTCCGCTTTCAATCATTTTAATAAATGTTTCCGCATCGCGTATGCCGCCGGCTGCTTTCACTTTCACAGCCGTCCCCACTGTCTGTTTCATAAGACGCACGTCTTCACAGGTTGCACCGCCTGGGCCGAATCCGGTCGAAGTTTTTATAAAATCCGGACGTACTTCTTTAGCAATGTTCGCTACCTTAACAATCTCGCTTTTAGTCAAATAAGCGTTTTCAAATATAGCTTTGGAGACGGCTCCGTACTGATGGCAAACCGAAACAATTTGAGACATTTCTTCCTTTATATAGGCATCATTCTGATTTTTCACTTCCGCAATGTTTATCACATAGTCGATTTCATCTGCGCCATTGTCAAGTGCATCTCTAGCTTCTGCTGCTTTCGCCTTGATCGAGGTCTGGCCCAGCGGAAAACTGACGGCTGCTCCGACGTGGACGTCCGTATCTTTAAGCAGTTGGGAACAAAAACCGGATTGCACTTGATTAACTGCCACCATTCTGAAGTGAAACGTTTTTGCCTCCCTGCACAATTTTTCGATATCCTCTTTCGTTGCATCGGGCTTCAAATTGGTGTGATCGATGAGCCTGCACAGCTCATCAAGGGTATATTCGGTCATTTAACAGCGCTCCTTTAGATAAAGATATCTATCAATTGACTTAATTATACATCCGGAATTAATCGAACGGCAGACCGGAAAAGTGAAAATGGTGAACCTGCTCTTTATGTCTCATTGATTCGATCCGTCGGCGTTCTGAAGCTTTGAACTTATTTCATTGATAGATCTCGTTCTCGTTCGCAGTCCCTGTCCCGAATGATTCCCGGATGGCCGGTCCATCAGCTCTGCATTCTAATGGAGCAGCTGCACGGCCCTCTGGAATCGTGACGGCGGACTCAGGCTGTCGCTCACCTGCCTTAAATCAGGCAACGGAAAAGCAGCGATTATTCGGAGCCGGATCGGAAAACCCAAAACCTATTCAATCCATTGTTTTAATTTCTTCAGCAAGTCTGTGTAATCAACCTTAGAAAAATCATTGACGTCTTCAGTCAATAACCAGCCTAGCCTGAATGTATTGTAACCGCGTACTTTCATTCTGTCGCTGAACAATTTTTTTGTGGGCAAACCGTCCGCTTTCGAATGATCATCTAAAACATCGCCATAGTGATAATGATTCATTATATGGCCAAGATGACGGGTCGGATCGAGATCTCTCTTTCGCTGTCTCTCATACAGTACATCAGTATCTGCATAAAGGCGGATCGTAATCGGGACATAATCATATTGTTTTGCTGAGTTTTCCAGTGCGGGTTTTTGTTTGTCACTGAATGGATAATCCGTCAAAATATGGCGCTCTGTTTTCATCGCTTCGTCAATTGCTTCAAAGTAATCCTGCAGCGATTGACGGTCAACCTTTTTCTTTTCATCTAAATTATCAAAGCCGTACTGATCATAATTAGCCTCTTTAATCTTATCCATATTAACATTGGCAAAATGGCCGATCTCTTTTTCTATCATGTCTCCGAGGTATGTTTTACCCGTTCCCGGCGGTCCTGCAATCAAAAGCAATACTTTTTTTGCTGCCATAATCCTTGCCTCCCCAAAATAAAATAAGGATCATACACTCAATATGGATCCTTATTTTAGTCAGCCTATAGATTCGGCGTACATTATGCCATTAAAACATTATTATTTTTGTTCATGAATAAATTAATCTTGTGGAATACTATATCGTGGACAGCTTCATTGCAAGGCACGATATTGTTCCTCAGGGAAGCATTGACTTCAGTTGTTTTGAATTTTTCTTGAGCTGTTTTTGTCCAAGTAACCAACAGTTCAGTGCCCACGTTAAATTTTCTGATACCGTTTTCTGTCAATCGATGATAATCTTTTTCATTCACACCGGTTCCGCCATGAACTACCATGGGAACCGATAAGACTTTGTGCAAGGCTTCAATCAATGGAAAGTTCAGCTGGGTCTTGGACCTGAATTGTCCGTGATGAGTGCCAATACCGACGGCCAAAGCATCAACGTCTGCCTGTCTGCAAAACGCAACCGCATCTTTAGGATCGGTGTAAGCCCCCTCTTTAACCGTGACCCCTTCTTCCGTGCCGCCGATCGTACCGATCTCCGCTTCGACGGACACATTGCGCGGATGAGCATATTCGATCACACGTAAGGTTTTCATGATATTCTCTTTCAGCGGCATTGCTGAACCGTCAAACATAACCGAGCGATACCCGGCATCAATCGCATCTTTGATATCTGCAAAATTCTTTGCATGATCCAAATGTAAATCGACATCGACAAGCAGATCCTCGGCCATCGATTGGCAGACAGCAACGAAGTTCTTCATTCCCACATAACGCGCGGTACCGACGCTTGTTTGAATGATAATCGGCGAACCGGCATCTCTTGCGGCCGAGATCATGGCCGGCACCATTTCCAGGTTATGAGCATTGAATGCTCCAACCGTATAATTAAGTCTTTCTGCTTCTGTAAGCAGGTCGTGTAAATTCTTGAACATAATATTGCCTCCATCGTAGATTTATTATCCCGTAATCAACTGATTAAGATAAACTCGATCTCATGACGCGCTTCGACATATCTACAAGACGATCCATTTTGCTGACCCACTTTTGTATTTCATCGTCATTCTTTGCCCTTGCAGCTTCCTGGCGTTTTCTATCATATAAAAAGAGTAAACCGTTATAAGCACTGCCGAACTGTTCTTTCTCCGCCAGACTCTTTTCAAAATATTGGATCGCCTGATCCGCATCGCCTAATTCCTGATATATCTGTCCCAGGTTGTTCAGAATCGTGATCTTGTCACCGTCTTCGGCCTGTCTCAATTGTTGTTGAAGGTGGTGCAATTCTTGTTTTAATTCTTCAGGATCTCTGGCCGGCTTTGTCTCAGGCGTTTGATTTTCTTCTTTTTTTGGAACATGGCTGTTCCTTTTTTTGAATAAACCTTTGAACATTTATATCACCTCTATTAAATGGCTTTAAGGATCGGTGCCAGGATCCATGCATATAACAAGGCGGAGACGATCGTATCCGAATCGGTCGCGCTTGCATTGACGAATCCCATGTTCAGAAGAACGCCTACCAGCAATGCAGGCAGTAGTGTAATAAATAATCCGTGAAAAATGCCGCCAATGATGGCCCCGCGGCGGCCCCCGACGGCATTGCCGAAGATTCCTGCCGTACCGCCGGCAAAGAAATTAGTCAGCATCCCCGGCAAAATAACGGCTAACCCGACAGCCGGCATCAGGAACATGCCCAGAACCGTACCAATCGTTGTCGTTATAAAGCCAAGGATAACAGCATTGGGTGAATACGGGAACAGGACCGGGCAATCCAAAGCAGGTTTTGCATTGGGAACCAGCTTCATGGCAATACCACGAAATGCCGGAACGATTTCACCAAGCAAGAGACGAACGCCTGCTAACAGGACATAGACGCCGACGACGAATTGGATACCTTGCAAAAATGCATACATGATGTAGTTCATTCCGGCAGTTCCCGCCGCCCCCCATTTAGGACCGGCAAAAGCGGCAGTAATCATATAAAGCGGAACCATGACAACGGCTACTGACATATACGTATCCTGTAAAAATTCCATGCTCTTCGGAAGCTTCATTTCTTCGACAGAATGCTTCTTTTCGCCGCGTTCACCGAACAGCCATGCAACACCTGATTCAAACATATAACCGACTGTACAAAAGTGTCCTAATGCAATGGCATCATTTCCGATAATCTTTCTCACGATAGGCTGGGCAACCGCCGGCATAGCTACAGCAAAGATGCCGCCGATAATACTGCCTACAGCTATATTGGTAAAACCCTTCAGGCCTGCAAAGTTGCCGCCGACAACAGTCATCGTTGACATCCAGAGTAAAGCCTGGCCGGTTAAGAAAATATATTTCCATTTGGTAAATCGGGCGATAATGATGTTCACGATAAAGATGCCGAGGAACGTTAAGGCTATGTCATTGCCCAGCCCTAAATTGTTCATCGCCTGTCCATTAATTGCCTCGATACTGGGAACGATACCCTGTAAATGAAAGCCATGTTGAAAAATAGTACCGAAATATGTCAAACTGGCAACGATAATTGCCGAACCGGCTGATAATACTTCGAAGCCAAGCAAAGTCTTGAATGTTCCCATCAATATCGATCCGGCTGATTTTTTCTGTAAAATCAAACCGAGCATAGCAATCAAGGCAATAGTGATAGCTGCCTGAGTCAGAATATTTTTAATAATAAAATCAACAACGATCATGGGAGTTGCCCCCTTTGAATGAATTTATACATATTTTGTCGGCCGATTAATTCTGAAGCTCCTCGATGACGGGCAGCAACTTATCTTCTATTTCTTTAGGATCAACAATATTATGCAAAAACACCAAACGAATCTTATCATCCAGATCATATTTACTAAATTGCGATTTAAAATTCTCGGCCGAAACAATGATATCTGTTCTTAAACCGGGTGTGGACGATATGGCTTCATGTTCCAATTTCGCATCCAATCCTTTTTTGTTCAACACGTCTTCGGCAACCATCTGGCAGGCGAGACTGCTGCCCAAACCGGCGCCGCATATAAAATAAATCGTTAACTTTCTGTTCATCATTGATTACCTCGTTTCATTATGCTGTGCTGAATTGTCAAAGAGGATCTCTCTAAATTCTTTAACTTCGGAAACCTGTGACAGCCGTGCGACTTTGTTCTGATCATTGATTAACTGGACAATTGATTTCATAATATTCAAATGTGAATAATTATCGATCGCCGAAAGGCAAAAGACAATAGAAACGGAATTATTTTTATATTTATCAGAACTGCCGAAGTTCACTGGATCTTTCAGTGTCATGATGCTTATGCCCAGTTTCTTCGCACCATCTTCGGGTCTTGCATGAGCGAGGGCAATATGCGGACCAATGACGATATAGGGGCCGAAATCCTCTACAGATTTAATCATTGCTTTCACATAGCTCGGTGAAATACATCCGTCTTTAAGAAGCGGTGAAGCAACTTTTTTGATCGCCTCCTTCCAGTCAGATACGCTTTCTTTTAATAAGATCTGGTCATCTTTGAGTAAATCTTTAAGCATAGGCTGCACCTCCGTTCCATTCACATCTAAATGATTCCGCCTGAATAAGTTTCTCAGATCCGCTACAAAATCTTTGGTTATCTTATTGTCTGAATGTTCCTTTACAAGGGTCAGGATCTGCTTAAAAAAGATTGTCGAATCAACCTTTTTGTCGTTGAAACGAAGGACATTTTTGTTTTCCTCTAAAAATCCCTTTATCTTTTTGATATCAACATCCTGTAAAATGGGATTTAATCGAATACTCGGCAAGTCGCCGGTATTCACATCAGTCGTCTTGACCACCAGATCAACTGACAGTTTTGGCAAAACACGCATCTCTGCGACACCCAAAACAGCAATGACGTCAATATTAAAATTTTCTTCCAATTTGACAGCTAATAATTTCCCCGTTGCCATTCCATAATTGCATAAGATCGCAATACGATAATTTAAATACTGGTCCTTCTCTATCTCGACTTTTGCCGTTGAGAAGTAAACGGACAGATAAGCAATCTCATCCTCAGAAATAGCTAAATATTTTGCCCTGCTTGAATGCCTGATAAATTGAGTCAGACTATTAAATATTTCCGGATAGTTATTCTTGATTGTATTTTTCAGCGGATTAAATAAATGGACCTGCCATTTTAATCGATCCAACAGGCTGACGACGTGATTGTAAACGCCCTCATACAATTCCTCATTTTTTGAAAACGGGAAGCTCATTGCAGATTCCATGAACTCGATCATTGAAACCGATATGATCTGCGCATTGACCCAATTATTGATGTTTGGCTCTTTATCTGTGTCAAAACTATTGATAATAAACGTGATGTACTTAAATTCACTCGTCTGATTGATTTCCAAAGAAAATGTCTGCACCAATTGGTTGATAAAGCGATACATTTCCTGAGTTGTCTGCAGTTTGTCATTTTTTAATTCTGCATTTAAGAAACAGCCGTGCTGCACTCTCACCACCCAAATTGAAGTAATAAGGATGATTTGCTGTAAATAAAGTTCATTGATATTTGCTTTTCTAAATATTAAATCGGATTTGAACAATTCTAATATGGTCGGAATCGTTGTATCTCCAAAAAACTCTCTAATACGATCCGGTATAGGACCGTTATACATTGAATGCTGCGTTATCACTCTGCCTACATCTGAATAATGATTGATTAAATCATGTATCATCGTCCTTTTGAAGCGCTCATTACCCACGATCTTGACGCCGTTTTTAGCGCTTGTGACTATTTGTAAGGAATATTTCTTTAGAAATTGGCGCAGATCTCTCATATCTTCGTCTATAGTACTTTTACTGATTTGAAACTTCTTTTGCTCTTGAACGACGAATACCTTTCGGCTTTCATCAAGAAAATCAAAAATAAGAATGACTAAACGTTCCTCAGGCGCCAAATAATCCAGGTCACTTCTTTTTTTCTTTAACTCAGCAAATAAGTCGCCTTTTTGCCGGGCATTCAAAGCAAATGAAACATCACCTCTTTGCAGGACAGTGTTAGGGAGCGAAAGATCATTCAATGTATGATTAATTGTCTGCAGTTCATTGCGTATGGTTCTTTCAGACACATCAAATGATTTGCTTAAAGCTTCTATAGAAGTTTCACCCGAATTGAGCAACTGGCGAATGATTTGTATCGTACGGCTTTTCATTCTCAACCCCCTGGAACTATTATATGTAATCGGATACATGGCAAAAAGTAGATCTTTTTGCAAAGTGATTTTGCAAGAAGATGGTATACGCTTACATTGTGATCCCCCTATTTATTACTTATACCGTCTATTGTATTGACAGGAGAAAGGATCCTAAGCAGATCAAGGCGGGCATTGATTTTCAACATCAAAGAGTCCTTCTGCAGCGGTTTTGATATCCGGGCTCCACTGCTGAAAGCTTTCTGATCCATAGGGTGTCAAAGCCGAGGAAATGCAGAAAGGCATTCCGCAGCCGTTTAGATTTTATCTAATCATGGGAAACAGGCAGTGTATTTACATTTGAAATGTGAACCTGTCAATTCCAGAGAGCGGAAAACACTCTCATCTAGGCCAGATATTAATTAAATATTCATCTTCCCCTGATAGGGTTGTATTTATAAAGCGTACTTCACGTCTTTACTTAGGAGGGAATTTGAGTGGATTTTCTTCATCGGGCATTTTTAAGTATCCGTTCCAAAAAAGGGAGTTTTTTGTTGCAGGCGTTAATTCTCGCTATCGTCGCGTCTCTTATTCTAACAGGGCTATTGATTCAGACTGCTTCCAATAAAGCGACGGCCCTGACAAAAGCTTCGATAGGCAGCACGGTTACCTTTCAGAACAATCCCAATCAGCAGCTGGCAGCGTCGTCCAGCGGCCAACGGCCCACTTTTAAAACTTCTTCGGTTAGTTTATCCGATGCAAAGAAGCTGGCCTCGATCAGCTATGTCGCCAGTTACAATTTTCTTGTCAACGCACAGGCAAATGCCGGTAATTTTACGGCAATAAAATCAAGCAATGACTCCAGTCAGACGTCGTCAAATAATATAGGCGGCCCTCAGCAGTCTAATTCAAACAGGAGCATGCAGACCGGTGATCTGACGATCGAAGGTGTCAGTAATTTAAGTGCCCTCGATGAATTTAAACAAGGTACAAGTAAAATAACGTCCGGAACATCGATCACCTCTTCCTCCGAAGCGGCAGCCGTCATCAATCAGAAACTCGCACAGGAAGACGGATTGAAGGTCGGCGATACGATCAAAATCAAAAATGTTCAGGGAACAAAAACTCTCGCTTTAAAAATCGCCGGTTTCTATCAAACAAGCTCCAGCGGCAGTAATACGGCCAACATGTTTACGTCGATGAATCCATACAATAGAATCTATGTAAACTATAAAGATGCGAATGAATTAAAAGGGACGACGACGAGTATTGATTCGGCTGTATACACGATGGATGACGCCAGCCACATTCAATCATTTGAAAAAAAAGCAAAAGCTATTTCAAGCATTTCCTGGAAAAAATACACGTTAATCTCCAACGATTCTACATATAAGTCACTTGTCAGCTCAATTTCCGGTATCGGATCTTTCTCGAAAAATTTGGTCTATATAGTGACGATCGCCGGCCTTGCCATCATTTCCCTTGTAGTCATGATGCAAATTAAAAACCGGAAATATGAAGTCGGCGTTCTCATGGGAATCGGCGAAGGAAAGGGGAAAATTATTTCACAGTTTGTGCTGGAGACTGTCATGGCGGCCATTCTCGCATTTGTTGTGGCTCTTTCAGTCGGTCAGCCGATTGCTCATGTCGTCTCCGATAAACTGGCAAGCAGCTATTCAAATACTTCGAGCACGACGCAGATGTCCGGAACGGGCCAGGGCGGCGGGCCGGGAAACGCGCCCGCGATGTCTTCAGGCGGTCCGAGAGGCAGTCAGAATGTAACGGCCGCTAAGACAAAACTGACCGTAACGATGAATTATACCGACGGAATAAAAACGGTGGGCATCGCTACCGGAATTGCCGTTCTTTCGGTCCTGCTTCCGTCCATTGCAATCATGCGATTGAAACCGAAAGAAATTCTGACCCGGCAAGAATAAATGGACAAATAAATTAAGGGAGGATTTTAGCATGAATCCGATCACTGAGTATAAAAATGTCAGTTACTGGTACAAATCAAAAGATCAGAAAGTCCTGAGCAACATCTCTTATTCATTTAATAAGGGAACGTTTTACACGCTCTTAGGACCAAGCGGTTCAGGCAAAACAACGTTTATCTCACTGGCGGCCGGACTGGATAATCCTTCGGAAGGAGAGGTTCTGTATGAAGGGACGAGCATTAAGAAGATCGGCCTCGGCGAATTCAGAAAGAAATATGTCTCTATTATTTTTCAACAGCACAATCTGTTAAACTACATGACCGGCATCGAAAACATTGTGAGCGCCATGTCGATTCGAAAAATTCAATCCGACCAGCCGAAGCAACAAGCGCTTAATTTTCTTAAAAGAATCAATATCACCGAGGAAAAGGCCAAGCAGAAAATTTTGACGCTGAGCGGCGGCGAGCAGCAACGAATCGCTATTGCCCGGGCCTTATGTTCGGGCACGGATTTAATTATTGCCGATGAACCGACAGGAAGTCTTGACCCGCAAACAAGCCGTGAAATCATTAATATTTTTATTGAACTGGCGCATCAGGAAAATAAATGCATCATTATGGTAACCCATGATGACCGAATATCCGAGCTTTCCGACTGTCAGCTCAGGCTGCAGGACGGTCATTTGCAAGAAATGCATGCGGCGGAGAAAATCTGAGACGATTGCCCGGCCCCGCCGGCCGGAGCAAGCTCCGTTCACCCGCATAACCGATCCATTCGGCAGAACAGGCGACGCTGCCGGCCGGCATCATTACAGTTTGTATCAGTACGGCTGCCCCGATTTCCGATGCTTACACACGTTCCGGCTGATTCGTTTTTTAGTGTCAGGCAGGCCTTGAATGCCGGGCAATCAAGACGGGATTGATTATAAATTAAATGGATATCAAGCGGGACGTTCTTTTCGTTCCGCTTTTTTTGATATGCATGTATGAAATAGGGTGTGCCGCGAGGATCCGATGCCGGATATCGGTAAAACTCAGATCGACAACTAAGCGAGAAATAACCCGCTTTACAAAGAGCCTGAAGTTATCCCCGCCTTTATCTTCTCAATAAAGAAAAGCGCCCTCCTGCAGGTATCCTGCAATATTATGGATCAGTTACGTACGAGGCAATACTTTAATTTAAACTTGCCCAAAACATTTTCACTCCGAACACGATCAGGCTGCTGCCTATTGCATAATCTATATATCTTAGTTTGTTGGCTTTGACCAGCCAGGTTAGATATTTTCCCGATAAACTTGTTAATCCTAAAAAGAAAAGCGTGGCGGTGACGCAACCCGACGCATAGATCATGGCTGAAGCAAAACCGGCGAGTTTATTTGCCGATATCAATGAGCCAAATGTCCCCGACCAAAATACGATGGTTAATGGATTCATAAGCGTTATTTTGATCCCATAGCTGAAGCTATTTCCCTTAAAAGCTACTGCTTTGTTTGACTTATTTCGGGCACTCTTTATGAAGGTTACGCCAAAATAGATGAGGACGATCATAGCGAAGAAACTGATCATCATTTTTATGTCCGGCATACGAAGCAGAACGGATATGGAAGTAAAAGACAAACAAATATAAAAAGCATCAACTAAGGCAACGGCGCAGGTCATTTTAATCCCTTCCGTAAATCCCCTTTTGATGGATAAATGCAGCACCGTGAAAAATACCGGTCCGACAGACAGTTGAAGCATCAGCCCCAACGTGAATCCCGCTAGGTAATCCACCTGAATCACTCCTACATCTCTTCTTTAATGCTTGAAAGTGCGATTATTGTGTTCGTTTTTCGGACCCCTTTTATTTTTTTCAGCTGCGAAGAAATGAAAGTTTCCAAATCCTTAGTATCCCTGCAAATCACTTTTAATAAATAGTCATACTCACCTGCCAGATGATGGCAGGTTAAAACATTATCCAAGAGCCTGACTGCCCTTCTGAATCCTTCGATATCCTCCGTTCTTTCAATGTTTACAAAAATAAAAGCCAATAACTTATCATTCATCTTTTCATGATTTAACTTAATGGTGTACTTTTCGATTATTCCCTTGGCTTCCAGTTTTTTTATTCTTTCTGAAACTGCCGGTATTGTTAGATGGATGTGCCTGCTAATCTCAGAGAGTTGTATTCTTGCATTTTTCTGTAACATCGCTAAAATATCTGCATCCAGCTGATCCATCTGATCACCCGTCCCCGTTTTCTTTCAAATTTAAATTAATTATATCATTTTCATAAATATTAAAAGGTAAAAACAATAATATACTAATATTATAAACATAAAAGTTCATTTCGCTTTAAAATATTAAATCATTTGCGATTACTGGAAACCGGAGATTAAAAGAATTAACACGATTCCCTTCTTTTTCCTCCCTGCCGGTTCCCTCCCCTTCTCCTTTTTCCCTGATTTCCAATTTATTTCTGATTCAGTTTTCAGCAATACTTGTCTTTAAGCTCGTCCGCCTCAAGGCAGCTCTTCACATGCTTATGATTTTCAAAATACGGGTTCAGCAATCCCTGCCCGGTTCAATTTGACAAACCTGCCATCATCAATTATAGTTTGATGCGTGAACTGTTCGACAGTCTAACTTTAAGGTATCAGAGGGGGGGTAATTTATTGCATGATCTTGCGGAACAATATATTTCACTGGATTACAACATTCATAAAAAGGGAAGGCTGCTGATGAAAAACGAGCTTTCCGACCAACTGACTTATGATCAATTCTGTGCGCTTCGCTATATCTATAAAGAAAGAAAAATCACAGCGACCGATCTGGTTCACGTTCTTTATGTCAATAAAAGTTCAATCAGCACTTTAATCCGCCGAATGGAAGATAAAAAACTGATTGTTCGCGATCAGACACAAACAGACCGCCGAAAAATCTGCCTTTCTCTTTCCGAAAAAGGCAAACACTTATATGAGGCCTGTGAGCAAAGGATCAACGCCCTGGTCAAGGAAATTATTAATTCTTTCACAGAGGAAGAAATTGAGCAGTTTTTTATCTTTAATAAGCGGCTCAATCATTTTTTTGATGAAAAAATACAGCTGATGAAAGGAACCGCAGAATGAGACTGATTTTAAAAGCAAAATGGTGGATTATCGCCGCTTGGATCGTCGTCATTTCCTTATTAGCGATCACACAGCCTAATATGTCTCAATTAATTCATGACAAAGGGGCCGCATCTATTCCGGATTCATATTCCTCCTCCCAGGCCCGCGACTATTTGGACCAATGGCAAAAACAGGCTGGAACGGGCAACATCTCATCCGCCGTTTTAGTGTTTTATGATAAGCACGGTTTATCGGAGACCGATAAAAAAGAGATTAAAAAAGGGATTCAATCGTTAAAAGATCAAAAAAAGGAACTGGCGATTACCGATATACTCGACGTTTACGATCAGCCAAGCCTGAAAAGTCAATTGATCTCAAAAAATAATAAGGCCATGCTCATTAGTCTGAATTTAGACCTGGAGAACAAGGATCAAAAAGTAATTACGGAAAAGCTGAATCAGGCTGTTCAAAACGTACCGGTCGAACATCATTATACAAGTGACTGGATGATCACAAATGACACCGTCCAGAGTTCACAGGACGGCCTGCACAAAACCGAATACTTAACGATCATTTTTATTTTAGTGGTACTTTTCATCGTATTCCGCTCGGCGATTGCACCGTTTATTCCGCTTGTCGCCGTAGGCCTGTCCTTCCTGGCTTCTCAGTCAGTGGTTGCCTTCTTGTCTAAATGGTTTAATTTCCCGATATCCACTTTTACTCAGATCTTTCTGGTGGCAGTTCTTTTCGGTATCGGAACAGATTATTGCATCCTGCTGATCAATCGCTTTAAAGAAGAGATTCCTCTTCATGAAACAATTGACGAAGCGGTCATTCAAACCATTAAGCACGGCGGACGAACGGTGTTCTTCAGTTCATTAACGGTATTCATCGGGTTTGCGACAATCGGATTTTCCACGTTCAATATTTACAGATCGGCAGTCGGTGTCGCTGTCGGCATCGCCTTTCTTATTTTGTCATTAGTCACCGTCGTTCCTATTTTGATGTCTCTTTTAGGAACCCGGCTATTTTGGCCAATGAATAAGAATATCAGCCATAGCCAAAGCCGCCTTTGGAAAGGGGTGGGACATTTTGCATGGACACGCCCGTTCATTTCCCTGATCATTGTTGCCGTCATTATCGTTCCGCTCTTCCTCATGTATAACGGAACACAGTCGTTCAACTCAGTCGGCGAAATGAGCGATAAGTATGATGCCGTCAAAGGATTTAATCTCATATCCCAGAACTTTAACCCCGGAGAATCGATGCCGACAACCATCGTTTTGAAAAACGATGAAAATATGAATCAGCAGAAATACCTGGGAACCATCCAGGCGATCACACAAAATGTTGAAAAAATGGATCATGTAAAGACAGTCCTCAGCGCGACTCAACCCGAAGGCAGTCTGATTAAAGACTTCCTGGTTCCCAGCCAGGCACAGACACTGAGTCAGGGACTGGATCAGACTAATAATGGCGTGCAGAAAATTGCTTCCGGTCTAAACAGTGCCAGCAGTCAATTGAAAAAATCGCAGCCAAAACTGGAACAGGCCACCGGCGGTATCAATCAACTCGTCTCGGGAACGGAATCGCTGAAGAACGGTGTTATCCGGCTGCAGGCGGGTCTCACACAGATCCAGCAGGGCATGGACAGCGGCCATGCCAATTCCCAGGATATAGCAAGCGGATTGCAGAAACTGAAGACAAGTGCCGAAACACTCCTGCAAAATCAGCAGAAATTATTAAGCGGCTATCAGCAGCTTCAAAGCGGACTGAGTGAGATCAGCACGAACTATCACCGCATTAACAGCGGCGTGCAACAATTAAAATCGATAAGCAGCAATTTATCCGCAGCAATCAGTTCGTTAGAAGCGCTTGGACAAACTGATCCCTCCGTCGTGAAAACCCCTCAATATCAGCAGGCATTGGGAATCTTAAAGGGCACGGACGGCGGATTGAATCAGATGCTGAACGGTCAGGGCGGCCAGCCGGGGCTGCTTTCCGCGATGAGCCAGATGGACAGCGGATTAGCGGTTTTAAACAATAATATGAAAACGGCCAATAGCGGCCTGGCACAATTAGTGGCCGGACAGCAGCAGTACAATAACGGATTGCAGCAAGTCATTGCAGGCATTAATCGGCTCAGCGACGGACTGAAGCAGGCAACCGGGAACATCCCTAAACTGTCCGGCGGATTTGATCAAGTGATTAACGGCCAGACACAATTAAAAAATGGATTTTCAGATCTGGGCGGCCAAATGAAACAGCTGACGGACGGACTGGGTACCTCCGCAAACGGCCTCAACCGGATTTCGGGCGGACTGGATGAGACCAACCAATTTGTGAAACAACTTTCGACGAATAATGGTGAACTGAGCGGTTTCTATATTCCCAATCAGGCGCTGCAAAACCCATCATTCGTGCAGTCAATTAACAATTATATGTCAAAGGATCGCAAAATCACAAAACTGAATGTCGTTTTCGATGTCAGCCCCTATTCGCTGACTGCCATCGACCAAATTGATCCGATCAAGTCGACGGTGGAGCGCACCATCAAAAACACTTCTTTAGAGAACGCAAAAGTGGCAATCGGAGGAACGACGAGCGACTTCAATGATCTCAGTCAGATTTCAAGTAAAGATTATGGGCAAACCGTTCGCTGGATGCTGATCGGCATCGGCATCGTACTTATTGTGCTGCTGCGTTCCTTCGTCATGCCAGCGTACATTATCGGCTCGCTGACAGTCACCTATTACGCGGCCATGAGCATTGCCCAGTTTATTTTCCAGCATGTTCTCGGTTATGCCGGCGTCAACTGGGCCATTCCGTTTTTCGGATTTGTGATTCTTGTCGCGCTCGGTGTCGATTACAGCATATTCCTGATGGACCGGTTTAATGAGAACAGGGGACTTCCGATTCGCGAGGCTATGCTTGATTCCATGACGAATATAGGATCCGTGATCATGTCCGCGGCACTTATTCTAATGGGCACATTCGCCGCTATGATTCCTGCAGGCGTCTCGGAATTGACCGAAATTGCTACAATCATCATCACCGGAATTATTATCTATAATGTTCTCATGCTGCCGCTGTTCATGCCGGTCATGGTCCGGATCTTCGGATCGGCAAACTGGTGGCCTTTTAAAAGAGGAGAAGCAGCCGGAAACACTGAAAACGAATAATGTTCCGTGAATTGACATGTGAGAAACTTAACCTGTATCAGAGTTCAGGCAACCTGCAAGGCCGCAGACTTTGTCCAGGAAAACAGGAACTTTTTTCTTAGTAAACTAAGTCGGTGCGACTTCCCAGTGATTCGGTGCGGCTTGGCCCAGATTCGGTGCGACATTTCGGTGATTCGGTGCGACCTCTCTCGTTCGTGCTACATTTCGGTATTTAGGTGCGACTTGGCCCGCATTTGGTGCGACTTCCCGGCGGTTCGGTGCGGCTTGGCCCGGATTCGGTGCGACCGTTCCCGTTCGGTGCGTCCTTGGCTGTATTCGGTGCGACATTTCGGTATTTAGGTGCGACTTGGCCCGCATTTGGTGCGTCTTCCCGGCGTTTTGGTGCGGCTTGGCCGGATTCGGTGCACCTCTGGCTGCATTCGGTGCGGCTTCCCGGCGTTTTGGTGCACCTCTGGCTGCATTCGGTGCGGCTTGCGACCGCTCTTGTTCGGTGCGTCTTCCCGGCGGTTCGGTGCGACTTTGCCTGGATTCGGTGCGTTTTCCCGGCGTTTCGGTGCAACTTGCATACGGGAAAGTCACAGAACTGATACCGTTTTCAAGTGAGATAATAACCACTGTTTATCGGATGCGGGAGAAAACAGTTTTCATCCAGAAAACATAGAATAGCAAGTTCAACAAATTAGAAGGATACAAAAACGGATGCCTCAGCTAACGGGGTAACCGTTCTTTTGTGTTATAAGCAAAAATTTTTAAAGATAGGAATGTAGGCCGGACATAAGCGCCGCGCCCGCACGATTCGGCATGAGACCGCCCTAGTCGCTGCAATTAAAGCCTGTCAACGTTAAAAGTACGACCAAACCGGTTTTCTGATCATCAAGGGCAGAAGCCGTCGCCAAAGATTGCTGATCAGAAGCGACTGGACCAGGAGCGTCCTGAGCGGCGGGATCATAAGCATGAAAAAAATTGCATTCCCCGGAGCTTTAAAATAATTTGCCGCTTTATTAGGATTTTCAGGCCTTTCTTTAGAACCGGAGCATCCTTGTCTGCAAAGAAAAACTTGACTCAATGCGACAAGTTGACTAAACTTTTTTTGATGAGACGATGAAGGGGCTTAATATATGGAGAATAAAATGTTTCAACGCTGTTCTTTCACGGGCATGCTGGTCGCTCTCGGTATTGTGTACGGCGATATCGGCACCTCGCCTTTGTATACGATGAATGCCATTGTCACCGATGCAGGGATAATGCAGGATGCCGTGCCCGAGTATATTATCGGTTCGGTTTCATTGATATTCTGGACACTGATGATCATTACAACGATCAAATACGTCGGCATCGCGATGCGTGCGGATAACAAACATGAAGGCGGCATTTTTGCCTTATACGCCTTGATTCGCAATCGGGGGCGCTGGCTGGTTATCCCAGCGCTCATCGGCGGTGCGGCATTATTGGCGGACGGCACTTTAACTCCGGCCGTGACCGTGACCTCGGCGGTTGAAGGTTTAAAAGGGCAACGGATCGGTTCGCTGACGTTAAGCAACAGTCAGCTGATCGTCGTTTTTGCGGTCACGATCATTTTGCTGGGCATGTTCTTAATTCAGCGGTTCGGAACAGCGGTCATCGGCCGCTCATTCGGACCTATCATGCTGATCTGGTTTGCTTTTATCGGTTTTGCCGGACTGTTCAATTTACTGCAGCATGTCGAAATTTTAAAGGCATTATCTCCGTATTATGCTATTCATATCTTATTCAGCCCCGTAAATAAAGTCGGTATCTTTATCCTAGGCAGTGTATTTCTGGCCACAACCGGTGCGGAAGCTCTCTATTCCGATATGGGGCATGTCGGCAGGAAAAATATTTACGGCAGCTGGGTGTTTGTCTATCTGATGCTGACACTCAGCTATTTCGGCCAGGGCGCGTGGGTGATCGGCCATTACCGGGACGCCGCCTATCGTCATTTGCAAAATATTAATCCTTTTTATGAAATGCTGCCGGTGCAAATGCGGTTATTTGCCATTATCATCGCTACTTTAGCGGCAATTATTGCTTCTCAGGCGCTCATTACCGGAAGCTACACATTGGTAAATGAAGCGATCGGCTTAAAATTCCTACCGAGATTATTGATTAAACATCCTAGCTCGGTTCGCAGTCAGATCTATATTGGAGCTGTCAACTGGCTGCTGTGCCTGGTTACACTAAGCATTGTCTGGCTGTTTCAGACGTCGCAGCATATGGAGGCCGCTTACGGGCTGGCGATCACGATTACAATGCTGATGACCACGATATTGCTTTTCGAATTTATTAGAATGAAAACGAATCGGATCCTGGCCTTCAGCATGGTTTTATTTTTCGGCCTTATCGAAACACTTTTTCTCATGGCCAGTCTCGTTAAGTTTACCCATGGCGGGTACCTGACGATTTTAATTTCCCTCTTAATCCTGTCCGTTATGGTGGTCTGGTATTACGGCAATAAACAACGTGAGAAATATGAACGGACGAGCGAATACGTTTCATTATTGGATTATCGAAAACAGCTGATCCAGTTGAGCAATGATGAAACGGAGCCTCTTTATACGACGAATTTAGTTTATATGACCAAAATCGGACCGCATTATCGCGTCAAACGGACCGTTCCCTACTCCATTCTGGACAAACGTCCTAAGCGGGCAAAGGTTTACTGGTTTGTTACCGTCAATGAAACGGATGAGCCGTATAAACGCTCATACACGGTGGATATGCTGGGCACGCGCAATGTCATCAGCGTTCAGCTTTATCTCGGATTTAAAAATTCACAGCATGTCAACGTCTATATTCGGCAAATCATTAATGATCTCATTGATCAGGATGTTATCGATACACAATATCCCAAATACACGACACTTAAAAATAGGCGGGTCGGCGATTTCAAATTTGTGATTACCAATCAACAATTGATGGACCTGTCGGCAGAAAATTCGGAGATGAAGCATTTCGACCGGTTGTTAATCGGCGGGCGGATTTTTCTGCAGAATAGGACGACCTCTCCGGCCGTCTGGTATGGGCTGAGATTCAGTGAAGTTGTCGAAGAAGCCGTACCGTTAGTCCTTTACGACCCTGAAGTTCTGCGATTATCTCAGAATGAAGTCCGTCATTCCGTGAAAAACACAGAGAAATAGGAGGCTTTACGACCCCGGCCTGCTTTTTCCGTTCAATGATAAAATGAAAAGCCGGATCCGGAGCAAACAAGCAAACGTTCTGGTCGTTTTCGAACGCTGAATGTCCGCTCAAAAATAAAGGAAACCGGTCTCATCATGCATGTCCCACCATTGTGGGACATTTTTTATTTCTGCAGCCTTAGGGCCGCCGGGCAGTGAATGACCTGCATCTTTTGGGGCATGCTAACGATTGATTAATCAATCTGTACAAACAAACTGTGCAGGAATCTGAACAAGATCAGGAGATGCCCGATGCAGACCGTTTGGCTGATGCTCAGTTACTTTTTCCTCCTCATCCTTTTTTTTATTTTTATATTGCTCAGACTGGACACCTGGTCCGCGATCATGATCTATTGCTTAATTTTTTGGGTCACCCTTGTCCCCCTGACTGTCATTTTTTTAGAAGAAAAGAACGATGAGCTGAACGAAATAAAAGAGAATGAGAAAAAATTGAGCGAACACAATCCGAAATGAGAGGCCTCCCCGTTATGTTCTGGAAAAAGAAAAGGCTGAAAGAAGCCGCTCAACATGTCGAGCCGAAAACCATTGTGGATTTATATAATCAGATAAAAGATAATGTGGATTTTATCCAGTTCGAGCACTGTGGAAATCATTTCAGCTGCTGGATCTCCTTTTTTAAAACATTGGTCGATGTCGACTATGTGCACCGGGATGTCCTTTCCTTCCTGTATGAACAGGATGTCGACAGCCTCAATGACATTCAAAAACGGCTTCCTATCGAAAAGATACTTAAAACAACGGATTTGTCGACGATTCAGTATCGGTTGCTTAAGGGATACATCATTATTCAAAAAAACAAATCGGACGCCGAATGCCTGATTATACCGATGACTAACGTTGAGGGACGCCAGATCGGCGAACCGAAAACAGAAACAAGTGTGATGGGGCCAAAGGAATCGTTTGTCGAATCGATCGACACAAATATTAATTTAATGAGAAAACGCCTCCCCATCCCCCAATTCCGTGTTGAAGAAGTCCGGATCGGCAAAATCAGCAAGACACGTGTCTGCACAATGTATATCAGGGGGATCGCGAATGACGAAAATGTCCATACAGTCAGACAAAGACTGCAGGATCTGGAAGTCTCCGATCTGACCGACACGATCTTGCTGGCACAACTGATCGGAGATAACAGTCAATCTCCCTTTCCGCAATTTATTGATTCCGAGCGTCCTGATCGCACGGCGACCGCTATTTATGAAGGGCAAATCGCTGTTTTTATCGACGGATCGCCGAACGCGATCATTTTACCGTCGAGCATTACTAAATTTTTTTCATCGATTGATGACTACTTTCTGCCCTGGTATCTGGCAACCGCTTACCGTGTTTTAAGAGTCGCGGCCGTCAGTCTGTCCACTTTATCATCATCGATTTATGTCGCGCTTCTTACTTACCATTATCAGCTCATCCCGGAAAATTTACTCGGTCCCCTGATCGCTTCGCGAAGCCTCGTTCCGTTTGACCCGGCCACTGAAGCATTGATCTTAGAGGTTATGATTGAGCTGCTTCGCGAAGCGGGCGCCCGCCTGCCGACAAAAGTCGGGCAGACAATGAGTATAGTCGGCGGTATTGTCATCGGCACGGCCTCCGTTCAGGCGGGCATGACCAGTAATGTCCTGCTGATCATCGTTTCCATATCGGCGCTGGGTTCCTTTATTATACCCAACTACCGGATGGCGACAGCGATCCGCTTTCTCCGCTTCCCTTTCATTCTCAGTGCCCAATTACTGGGCCTGCTTGGAATTGCATTTTGCCTGACTTTTCTTACCGCCCATTTGCTGAAGCTGACCTCGCTTGGCCGTCCCTTTTTAGAACCCTATTATCCCTTAAGAGTGACCGACCTGAAGGATACGATTTTCAGAGCACCCAATAAATATCAGACCACTCGCCCCTTGTTCCTTCGCCCGGGTGACGCGGCAAAAAGAAATCAGAACAGAAGCGCGGAAAAGCGTGGAAAGCCTTCCCGGGATATTGATGAATCATAGGGCTTTCTGTTAAAAAAGGAGGGGCCAGCCCTTGTTGCAGGATAAAATTAACGAGACAAATCAGCTTCCCCCCAACAGTGCATTTTTCATCCCCTATTCGATGCAGATGGGGGTCGGGCTGCTCGCCTTTTTGCGGACCATTCCGGCCGAAGCGGGCCGCGATGCCTGGGTCACAGTGATATTATCGGGATTCATAACACTTGCAATCATGGCAATCATTTTCCGTCTGCTCGAAACGGAGCGGAAATTCGGGAGGCCTGACCTCTTCTCCATTCATCAGCGCCTTTTCGGCAAATGGATCGGCGGCCTGCTTAACTTCCTGGCTCTCGTTTATATAGCCATTCACGGGGTGGCTTTTTTGCGGACCTACTTCCAGGTCATCAATGTATGGATCTTTCCGCAATTGCCCGTCTGGGAATTTTCCATTCTTTTTTGTCTGTTATTGTGGTACATCGTGCTCGGAGGCATCCGAGTCATCGGCGGCATTTGCTTTATGAGTTTCATTATATTAGTCATTATGATGCCCACCAATGCCTTCGCCGTGCAATATGCCCACTTTTCCAATTTATTGCCCCTTTTCGAAACATCACCGTTTATGGTTTTGAAATCTTTCATTACCGCTGCCCAAAGTTTCGGCGGCTTCGAAATGATTCTGTTTTTTTATCCGTTCATTAAAAAGCCGGAAGCAGCCAGAAAGTGGGGATATTTTGCTTTGCTGACATCTACCTATACTTACCTGACCATCATGCTTTTAAGCCTCTTATACTTCAATCAGCCGGAGTTGCAGAAACTCCTCTGGCCCATTACGACTTATTGGAAAAGAATTAATTTTCCTCTGTTTTCACACTTCGATATCATCGGCATTTTTTCTATATTCTGGATCCTGCTGCCGAGTATTGCCTTTTCAGTCTGGGCTATTTCAAGAGGGATCAAGCATCTTTTTCCAGTAAAACAAAAAATTGCGTTAATCTTTGTTTTGATCATCTTCGTCGTTCTCTGCCAGATCCCGAAGAACGGCGGAGATTTGATCCTGCTGAATCAACTTTATACGCAGGCGGCATTCTATTTTATGTATGCCTATATTCCGTGTCTTTTCCTCATTCAATGGATCAGCGGCAAAGTGAGGCAGAAAAGCTCTTGAAAAAAAAACTGATTGCCACAATAATGGTGCTCGTTTTCCTAAGCGGGTGCCTCCCCACCAGCATCATTGACAGGATTCTCATCATCGAAGCGGAAAGTTATGATTACATCGGTCAGAATAAAGTATACGGCACCGTTGTTTTTCAGAATAACTTATCGAACGGCGGCACAAGCGGAGGAGGTACTCCGCCGATGACGACGACCATGCGCTCCGTGTCGGGTATGACTTATGACGGCAAATCCCTGGTTGACAGATTCCAGCAGGCAAGTCAGCGTCCGGCAAGGGTCGGGAAACTCAGAATTATGCTGTGTGATAGGAAAATGGCGGAACACGGGCTTGAAAAAACGCTCGAGAACCGTTTGCGCGATGCCGATACGGGAGGCGATATGTATCTGGCCGTTACAGACGGGGACGCGAATCAAATGCTGACCGGCAGTTATCAGACACAATTGCCCATTTCCGATTATTTAACGAATCTGATCGATCAGAGTGAAGAGCAGAATTATCCATCCAGTTCCTTGCACAGTATTTTATACAGCTATTTCGGATCGTATATGGATCCGTTTATGCCGATGATTAAGAAAAGAGGAAAACATCTTGAGATGGACGGCATCGCTTTATTCAAGAAAGGAAAAATGGCAATGTCTGTTCCCGAAGATGACGCGTATATTTTTAAAATGCTGTATGAACCGTTTAATCAAGGTTTCTTTGACTACCAGTACTCATCGAATCAGCATATCGCGCTTCGGAATATCGGTACCGGACATCAATACTCTGTCAAAAAAGGCAACAGCTTCCGGCCCGAAATTTATGCGACTGTCCAGATCCAGGCGCAGGTCAGACAGGTAGCTCCCGGCCTGCTCAAGGAAGGACCGAATAAGGCCCTTGAGCATAAAATTGAACAGGATCTTGAAAAAAGGGCATGCGCCATGGTGAGACGATTTCAGGAAAAAGGAATCGATCCGTTGGGACTAGGCGATCTGACCAGAAGTTATACACGCTATTTTCACGGGAAATCATGGCCGGACCGCTACAAAAACGCGCAGTTTCATTGTCACGTCTCCCTGACCATCACCCAGAACGGCATTTCCATGTAAGAAGTATCACGGAAATAGCCGGTTTAAAGGAACGAATACCAGCCTTTTTAGAAGCAGGAAATGAAGGCATTGCCATCATATCGCCATCTATTATTCATAATAATTTCATACAGCAGTCTTTCTATACCTATACCCCTATATGTATAATAGATTTGTAAGGGAAATTGATCATACGGGAGGAATTGATTATGACTCAGGAACAACAGAAACCATCTTTAGCGATTATTTTAATGTCAGAAGATCTTGAAAAGCTGCATGCCGGCTCGCTGGTCGGTTCCGTCGCTTCCATGTCGGGGATGAAAGTCAGCTTTTTTATAACGATGAATGCTTTGAAAGCGTTTAAAAAAGAGACAGTGGACAAACAGGATTTTAAAACAGGCACAGTAGGCACAGAAATGCTATCAAAGAAAATACCTTTATTCAACGAACTCATCCAAAACGGGAAAGAATTAGGCGACATGTCTGTTTACGGCTGCGCAATGGCCATGGATTTAATGGGATGGAAGAAAGAAGATATGATCGATGTATTTGATGACGTGATCGGTGTCAACAAATTTCTGGGAATGACTCAGAATGCACAGGTTATTACAATGTAAACAGATTTTTTAAGCCGGATAAGCAAGAAACGTTTCAGGGAGGAAGGAATTTGATTATGGTTAAAGTTACGAAACAAATCGATGCAAGAGGATCTTTTTGTCCCGGCCCGTTAATGGAGCTGATCAAGGGAATCAAAAAAGCGTCTGTCGGTGATGTGATTGAGGTTATTTCGACAGACAGCGGATCTAAAGTTGACATTCCTGAGTGGGTGAAAAAAATGGGTCACGAGATTGCGAACGAAAGAGAAGACGGAGAGGATTACTATATAGCCGTTCGTAAAATGAGATAATTGGCCAAATCCGGGGAGGAATTTTTGTGACAAAAAGAATTATTGTTCTTGGCGGGGGGGCGGGCGGCACAATGGCCGCCAATCGGCTTGCCCGTCAGCTTGGGGATGAGATTAAAGCAAAAAAAGCAGAAGTTGTTTTAATCTCGAATACGGATCAGCACATTTACCAACCGGGCTTTATGTATATAGCCCTTGGTGAAAAAGAGCCCGAGCATTTTATCCGCAGAGAAAACAGCATCGTTCATCGCAATGTTGTACTGATCACCGATCGTATCGAAAAAATCGATGTGAAAAAGAAGGTACTGAAATCCAGGCAAAATCATTATCCCTATGATTATTTAGTCATTTCAACTGGATCACGTCCTGATTTTAACAGCCTTCCGGGATTGGCAGAGGGAGCCAGCAATTTCTATACATTGGATGGTGCGATCAAATTACGTGACCAGCTGGCAAATATAGAAAAAGGACGAATTCTGATAACTGTCGATGTGCCCCATAAATGTCCTGTCGCGCCGTTGGAGCTTGTTTTAATGCTCGATGAGTATTTCAGGAAACGAGGTATCCGGGACAAGATCGAATTAAAATATACCTATCCGATAAACCGATTACATTCCCTGGAACCTGTGTCCAGATGGGCCGAGCCCGAATTTGAAAAACGCCATATCCTGTCCGAAACCTTTTTCAATCTTGAAAAAGTCGACCCTAAAGAAAAAGTCGCAATAACTATGGATGGAGAAGAACATCCGTATGATATTCTGATTTCGGTCCCCGCTCATACGGGCGCACAAGTGATTATCGACTCCGGCTTAGGCGACGAAGACGGTTTTATCCCTACAGATCGTCATACATTGAAAATGGAAAATTCCGATTGTGTGTATGTCATTGGTGACGCAACCAATCTTCCGATCAGCAAAGCCGGTTCAACGGCACACTATGAGACGGAGACAGTTGTTCCGAACCTTATGAATCGGATTAAAGGCCGTCCCGAGACAGCTGTCTATGATGGAAAAGTAGCCTGTTTCCTGGAAAACAGCCTGCACGACGCAAGTATGATTGCATTTGATTATAAGAATCCCCCCAAACCGGCTGCCGCCTCTGAATTTATCCATTGGTTTAAGGCTGTATATAATGAGTTATACTGGCTCAATGCCAGAGGAATTCTATAAAGGAGATGACTTTCGATGGAGAGCGTATCTGAAAGGGAATCTAATGAAACCACGGAAAAAATTCAGGATTTGATTAATGGTGCAATGCAGTCGGTCAGCACACCAATGATCGAGGATACGGCGGCGAAAGTCGTCCGGATGATCGAACTCGCGGACGACGTTGCCCAGCCCAAGACAGTTGATCTGATGAAGAAACTGCCCGAGTTGAGCGAAAGTCTGGAAAAGATACTGGACAAAGCAAAACGCCTTGAACAAAGCGGAGCTCTGGATACTTTGTTCCAGCTCAGCGAAATGATCAACGCTATGAAAAAATCAGTAACCGGTCCAATGATCACCGGAGCTGCCGAAAAAATCATCAGGGGCGTAGAGACAGCAGACGATCTGGCGCAAGAAATTCCATTCGATGGAATGATCGCCGCACTGGATACTGCCAAAAAAAGTCGGACAGGCCAAAAACCAATGAGTCTTTTTAAAATCATACGTGCATTATCCGATCCTAATATAAGGCAAGATCTAAGCTTTCTTCTTGCCTTTTTGGAAGAACTCCCGAAAAGTGCGTGACGATCCGGAAAGAAAGAATTCACGCTTCTCGCCAGGTTTTCTTCCCAGGTCAAATGAATAACAGAAAACAATGGACTAGCTTTCATCCGCCGATTCCCGGCAGGTACCTTCGAAGTTCTCTGTGCAAATTCAGAGACTGCATCTTTCAGTTCTTCCCTATAGATAGCGGACAGCCAGTTCAAAGGGAAAAGGTAGCGAACGACCGGCAATTTGCTAAAAGCTCAAGAACCGGAGAGAAATTTGTAAAAAACTTCTCTCCGGTTCTTCTTTGTGGGAAAATAGCTTTTCCACGGGCAAAATCTCTTTCGGCTTTCTTCATCAGATTATCGGCCAGCGTCAGCAAGCCGAATTTGTGGAACTTTATCCGGCTTCACGGGCAGCAAAAATCTATATTCTGTCTCCAGATGGCCAAAGGAACGGTTCCCCTTCTGGTCTTACGGCCATCCAAATAAGCCTAAATACCAGCAATCGTTGTGAAAGCAATATCCTGACAAAAAAAGTTCTTCACTGGCGACTTCTCAGTAAAGAACTTTTTCATATGGCTGTTGATTAATTGGTTAAAATCATTTTATTCATGAACGGATGGTGCCAGTCCGGATCTGATTTTTTCCTCCTGACCGGCCAGACGCGCGTAATTGAAAAATCTTCTTTCCGCGTCCTTTCTCGTTTTGGCAAAAAGCCGGTCGGCCACGTCTGAATTAACTTGTTTTAAAGCTGAGAAACGGGTCTGCGTCATCATAAAATCAATCATCTGATCGAAAGCAGGTCTTTTAAAGTCAAGCTGCATGGGCGTTTTTCCTTCGTCGGCCAGCTCCGGGTTGTAACGGTAAAGCGACCAATAACCCGTCTTGACAGCCGCGGCAGCTTCTTTCAACGCGTTCGTCAGGCCGCCCTTCAGTCCGTGAGAGATACAGGGGGTATAGGCGATCACAACGGAAGGTCCGTGAAATTTTTCAGCCTCGGTCAGCGCCCTGATTGTCTGCTTCATGTTGGCGCCGGACGCGATCTGGGCCACATAAATATTGCCGTAATTTATCGCCATCATACCCAAGTCTTTCTTGGCCGTCCGCTTCCCGCCGGCAGCGAATTGAGCAATAGCGGCAGCCGGCGTGGCTTTAGAAGACTGACCGCCGGTATTGGCATAAACCTCATTGTCCATCACAAGGATGTTGACATCTTCGCCGCTGGCAAGGACGTGATCGAGACCGCCGAAATCAATATCATAGGCCCAGCCGTCGCCGCCAATCATCCATTGGCTGGTTTTGATGAAAAGATCTTTGTCCTGATAGATCTCTTCTAACAGAGGGACCTGTTCTTTTTCGCGCACCAAATCATGCGCCAGCTGCTCGGCACGTTCACGGGTCCCTTCCCCGTCATTCATATGCTCTAACCATGCTTGCATTGTTTCATTCAAGGCCGTGCCGACCTCGCCGCTTTTCAATGCTTCGCGAATGCGTCCGGCCAGACGCTCACGGCGTGTTCTTAGCGCCAGCTGCATACCGAAACCGAATTCGGCATTATCTTCAAATAAAGAATTGGACCAGGCCGGACCTTGGCCCCTGCTATTTTTAGTATAAGGAGATGCAGGACTCGAAGCGCCCCAAATCGAAGAACAGCCCGTCGCATTGGCAATCATCATCCGGTCTCCGAAAAGTTGTGTCAGCAGTCTGATATAAGGCGTTTCGCCGCAGCCGGAGCAGGCTCCCGAGAATTCAAGCAGCGGCTTTTCAAACTGCGATCCCTGAATGCTTTCTTTTTTTGCCGGATTGGCCTTCGGTTTCAACGTCATGGCAAAGGCCCAATTCGCCGTCTGTTTTTTCTGCGTCTGCACCGGCTGCATCGATAAAGCCTTGCCCGATCGCGGACAAGCCTGAACGCACAGGCCGCATCCTGTACAATCTTCAACGGAAACCTGGAGACGGTAATTCAGACCGTCCGCACCGCGCATCGTACGGACAAGAAAACCTTCAGGCGCCCCCTTCATTTCATCATCATCCGCTAAAAACGGACGGATGGCGGCATGGGGACAAACGAACGCACAGAAATTGCAAGATGTACAATTTTCGGCATTCCACTCCGGCACTTCAACGGCAATATTTCTTTTTTCATAGGCCGATGTGCCGGACGGCAGGGAACCGTCGGCCATGTTTTCCTTCAGCAGGGTACCGACCTTAATACGGTTTCCCTCTTGACGGTTCATCGGTTCCAGTATATTCATAATGAAGCTCGGACGAGTGCCGGCGGCAACGGTTTCTTTCCTCTCGCTTTTTTCCGCATCGGCCCAGGAATCAGGTACGTTCACTTCATGCAGTAATGTCACCGTCTCGTTAATCGCATCGACATTAAGCTGAGCAACGGCCATCGACTTGCGGCCATAAGTTTTCACAGCGGACTGACGCAGCAATTCGATCGCCTGATCAAACGGAATAATATCGGTCAATTTGAAAAAGGCCGTTTGCATGATCGTATTAATGCGCCGGCCCAAGCCAATGCGTCCGGCTAACGACATCGCATTAATTGTATAAAAACGGATCTTGTTTTCAGCTAAATAAGTTTTCATTTCCGCCGGTAAATGGGCGTCCAGCCGGTCATCATCCCAAATCGTGTTCAGCAGAAACGTACCGCCCGGTTTCAAACCCTGCAGCAAATCATAAGAACGCAGGTAAGCCGACGTATGGCAGGCAACAAAATCGGCATGTTGAATCAAATAAGTCGAACGGATCGGCCTTTTGCCGAAACGCAAGTGGGAAACGGTTAAGCCGCCCGATTTCTTCGAGTCATAGGAAAAATACCCCTGAGCATATAAGTCTGTGTGATTGCCGATTAATTTAATCGCTGCCTTGTTTGCACCGACGGTTCCATCCGAACCGAAGCCCCAGAATTTGGCCTGAAAAGTCCCCGCCGGTGTCAGATCCATGTCGGGCAGTTTGGGCAGCGACAAGTGCGTGACATCATCGTCAATCCCTATCGTAAAACGCTTTTTCAGTTTTTTCTGCTCAAGGTGCGCATAAATGCTTAAGATGTCCGACGGTACGATATCCTTTGATCCTAAACCATAGCGCCCGCCGATAATCTCGGGCCGAAGAGCACTTTCATAGAGAGCACTTTGAACATCCAGAAGCAGCGGCTCACCGGTTGCTCCCGGTTCCTTTGTCCGATCCAGAACAGCCACCCTTTTTACGGTCTTCGGAAGCTTTTCCAGAAAAATTTCTGTCGGGAAAGGACGGTACAAATGAATATTGAGCAGTCCGACCTTCTCTCCTTTTTCACGAAGATAATCAATCGTTTGTTCAATGACCGGCGTTACAGAGCCCATGGCAACGACAACACGCGTCGCATCCGGAGAGCCGTAGTAATTGACCAGATCATAGTCTGTTCCGCGCAATTGATTAATTTCATTCATATAATGTTTTACAATTCCGGGAATTTTATCATAATAACTGTTAACGGCTTCCCGCTGCTGGAAAAAGATATCGGGATTCTGACTGGAGCCCGTTGCCACCGGATGATTCGGACTCATCCCTCTTTTTCGAAAAGCGTTCACCGCATCTTTATTCAGGAGTTTCTTTAAATCGCTGTAATCAATCACATCAATCTTTTGAATTTCATGGCTGGTTCGGAACCCGTCGAAGAAATTCACAAAAGGTACGGAAGCTTCAAGAGCTGCCAGATAGACAACAGCCGATAGATCCATGACTTCCTGGACACTGCTTTCCGCAACCATGGCGAAGCCGGTCTGGCGTGTGGCCATCACATCCGAATGATCGCCGAAAATGCATAAAGCATTCGCGGAAACGGCGCGGGCCGCAACATTAAAAACAGCCGGCAGCAGCTCGCCCGCTATTTTATACATGTCCGGGATCATCAATAACAATCCCTGTGAGGACGTATAAGTTGAAGTCAATGTCCCCGTTTTCAAAGAACCGTGCACGGCTCCCGCCGCACCGCCTTCAGACTGTAATTCGACGACTTTCACCGGGCTGCCGAAAAGATTTTCGCGGCCGGCCGCCGACCACTCGTCAACGAGTTCAGCCATAGGCGAACTCGGAGTAATCGGATAAATGGCGGCAACTTCAGTGAATGCGTAAGAAATATGGGCCGCTGCCGTATTACCATCCATCGTTGTTTTTACTTTCATTGTTTACGCACCCCTTACCCAATCGTTATAGTCATGGTCCGTCCCTCTCGCGGATAGACTCCTTTGAAAGACGGACTGTTTGCATGAAAATGACAGGACAATTTTCTAATCCTCCCGAGTCTGATGATCGTTATCTGTCCGGAACAGCTCGTTCCGGTGACCATCTCTATAAGAACAGCGCTTACATTCTATTAGTATATTATAACATGATATATTTCCGTAATCTATTTTTTAATTGAAATCATCCGCGCTTATGCACTAAAGGAGGCATTTGGGCGGACAGCGGATCTGAAGGATGATATTCCCGACGGGGTAAGGGAAATGAGGGCGTGAGAGGACAAATGAAAGAGAAGGTGCGAAAATTATTTTAAACTTTTCACAAAATCTTCAATCATTATTTTCAGAATGATCATCGGGATCCGATGAGTCTCATTTATCATAATGCATCGTTATGAACGACTTTTAACCAGCATTTGCACAGCTTCATCAATTAACTGTTCCGTCGATCCTTCACCGTTTTCAATTTGCCTGCGCAGGCATTCTTCAAGATTTTTCCCGACAATGAGGCCAAGCGCGCGGTCCATCGCCGTTCGTGCCGCCGTCATCTGCATGACAACATTCCGGCAGTCCGCCCCTTCATTCATCATCCGTAAAATTCCCTGAACCTGTCCGTCAATTCGCTTCAAACGATTTTTCATTTGCGGTGTATAGTCCATAAATAGGCTCCTTTCATACTTACGAGGGTATGTTAGCCGATTTTTTTAGGAACGTCAAGTAACGGATATGGAACACCATCGGTAAACTGTTCCGGGAGCCATCCATAATTAGTATCTCGATCGCTGCGGCATGGTCGTGAATGTCATGATCAGCATCCCGATCCTATCTTATCTGCCGGCTCGAATATTTTTATCGTAAACCCGTCCTGTAAGGAAGCCCTCAGTTTCAAAGAAGAACTGTTCTTCTTTCTCATACACAACGCTTCATTTTCTCTCCGCTTAATCAGCAGGATCCTGCCCCACAGTAGCGCCCATCACTTAAATGAAGCTTTCCGAATTAAAGTATGGTATTGAAAATCGATGAGAAAGTGTCCATCAATCATTATACCCCTGTCAGTATATCCGGTACAGGATCCAGCTTTGGAAAAGGGCGAATGGTCTGATAGCAGATACACGCAGCTCATTTTCGGAGGCCTGCGCCACCGTCATAACAGTAGAATCCAATTGAGAGCTGATGATCCCCGACCTGCAGCCCTGTCAGAATTATTAATCCCTCTCACGGGCTGAAGAAAGATTAATCCAAGGTTGTTTTGCTCATGATGCAATTTATGGATTCATTATACCCATGCGGGTATAATGAACATGAACAGACTAATAGAAATGGGGGAACTATATTGAAGAAATGGCTATTTATCATTGTATTTGCCGCTGTATTGCTTTTAGCGGGTATCTGGATTGGCCGGACGGACAGCAGTTATCCTTTCATGCGCTGGTTTTCACAAAATCCATGGGGTTATCGTATGGGAAATATGATGCAGGGGAACCGGCTTTATTTAAATGATCAGGTGACGTCCTCAGAGAACATCGGAAACCAAACAGCACGGTCTTTAAGACAGGCAAAAATAGATAGGGGAAAGAGTACAATCACATATTCCCATAATCAGGTGAACTTAATCATTCAAAGCGGCACCGGAAAAAATGACGGAAAATTTGTCATCGATAATATGGCGAATCCGACGATTTATATTCCTGAAAATGCCTTTGTTACTCTGCAGTTTGACAATCAGGATAAAGATGTCCCTCATGGATTTGAAGTCACTACAGCCGTTCCGCCCTATGACCAAATGGCAATGATGGATGGGGCGGCAGTCGGAAATTCGATAATACCCCCTCTTCCCGAAGCTCATAATCAGCAATATCCTGTCGGACAAACCGCGTTTCGGTTTAACCGGCCCGGACAGTATTATTATATCTGCCAGTATCCTGGCCACGCCGCCAAGGGAATGTACGGGAAAATGATCGTTGAATAAATAATACAATTGATTATTAAAAGGGGGCGACCTCGCTCACTCATGATCCGCCCGGTTTCCCCGGCCGTGCATCCGGCAAGCATAGAAAAGTTCTCTACTTCCTGAGAGCTCAAAGATTATCTTCCTAAGATGAGGAAACTCGTTTTTTAGAAATAGAATGTTTGGCAAACCATTCGATCTGCTATTAAAACAGGCTGTACAGACAAATGATCCGTATCCCGTCAAGTCGGCGGGATACGGATCCGCTTTGAGCAGTCTGTTTACCCTTGATGAATCACTACTGAAGGCCTCATCCGATGCCCGGTCTCTCCGTTTAAACCTTTAGCAAAACGGGATTGGCTTTCTAAAACAGGGCCGGCCATGCAGATACTTATGCCTGGACATATCTCATGACCCTGTCCGGATCATAGCCGACCACCCACTGGCCGTTAACCTGGGTTTGAGGCACGCCCAATTGTCCGGTTGCGGAAACGATTCTCTGCATTGCCGCCGGATCCAATTGAACGTTCACCTCTTTAAAGGGCAAACCTTGCTTGCTTAGAAAATTTTTCATCATATGGCAGTAGGGACAAGTACTTGTGGTATACACGGTGATCTCGTTCATGTGTCTGTATCTCCTTTAAAAAATTTTTTTATTTTTATGAGTATCTCTTTAACTCATTCTCCTGCTGTGCCATCAAATGATGATCGACTTTTCCTGACCGTCAATCTCTCGAAAGACGAAGGGCGTTTCCGCGATCCATAAACTTCCGCGACGGTCGGTAAACTCCTGGCGACGGTTGATAAACCGACGCCACGACCGATAAACTCTCTGCACCGACCGATAAATCGCCTGCAATGACCGATAAACTGCCTTTGTCGATCGATAAATCGCCTGTAATGACCGATAAGCCGAGGGCACCGGTCGATAAGCGGAGTGCCACACCGATAAACTCCCGGTGACAGTTGAACCGAGCGCCACGACCGATAAACTCTCTGCACCGACCGATAAATCGCTGCAATGACCGATAAACTGCCTTTGTCGACCGATAAATCGCCTGCAATGACCGATAAGCCGGGGGTACCGGTCGATAAGCGGAGTACCATCTTTCTAAATGATACACTCTTTTCTTTTACCAGGCGTTCATGCCGCCTTTAACATTTGTGATTTTTTCAAAACCGTTTCGTTTTAGAATTTTACTGGCTCTGGCACTTCTCATCCCGCTTTGGCAAATAACGACAATTTCCTTATCCTTTGAAAACTGATCCAGTTTCTGCGGCAATTGATTCAATGGAACATTCCTAAATTCACGAATATGGTTCCCCTTATATTCAGCAGGCGTTCTGACATCTATAAATTGTTTCCCTTTATTTTTTAATTCACGTCTCAGTTCTTCCGTCGTTATATTTCTTACACCTTTAATGGGCCCTGTACGTTTGAAGATAAGCCATACAATAATTAAGCCCAAAATAATAGAGATAACCCAGTCAGGCATTTCGACACCTCTTAAATTAAGCCGTCAAAGAAGCTTTTTACAGGCTGCTTTGAATACAGCGGACCAGCCGATTTTCAATATCGGCCGCAATATCTTTTAAATGATCATCCTCGGTCATCGTTATCAGAGCCGTCGGTTTCGGCATGCCTACCTTGACTTTTCCGCTTTTATCCGAATAGACGACAATCTTACAGGGCAGAAAATAACTGGCCAGCGGATTCCGGCTCAATACCCGATGGGCTTCTTTAGGGTTACAGACTTCCAGTATTCTGTATTGCGACCCAAGTTCGAAACCTTTTGCTGATAATTTCTCATTGACATTAAACACCCATTGTACGCCAAACTGCTCTTCTTTCAGTTTTTCAGTAACGGATTCGATGGTCTCCTTAAGTCCCTTTGAAGAATCCATTGTTATGTGGAACATGATTCTCCCCGCCTCGCTTATCATTTTAAATGGACATCATTAGAGCATAAACATCTGAGTTAATCATTTGTTTTTTTACAGAGAAATTATTTTTTTCAAAAAAGGATTTTAACTTCTCTGAAGGAATTCTGACACTTAAGGGCGGACCTTCATGCCCTTCTTTCGCTTCCCAGTCTAATATGAGAATCTTACAATCAGCTCTGGCAATTCTTTTCATTTCTCTCATCATGGCGTCCAAATCGGAAACTTCATGCATCACTAAAGAACTGAAAATTTTATCAACAGAGCCGTCAGGCAATGCGATTTGGACCAAATCGGACCTGATCGTCCGGATCGTGTGTACGTTTTCTCTTTTAGCATAATCCCTTAATCCTTCGAGCATCATCGGTTCAATGTCAATGGCATAAACCGTGGTCCCGGTTTTTTTAGCAATCGGAACTGTGAAAAAACCGTTGCCCGAACCCAAATCGGCGACCACATCCCCTTCCCGCAGTTCTAATAGCGCTAAAATTTTCTCCGGCGGGTACTTTTCTTTCCGGCGCGGATCTAATAATTGATCCGCTTTTTCCGGATGAAAACGGCGTCCGCAGCTCATGGAAAACCTCCTTTTTTGATCGAAGCCATTTATTGAAAAAACACGGCAATCGTGACGTGACGGAAACTTATGAAGGCAAAATAAGGCATCAGAAAGCCCGGCGCTTTCTCACATTTTTATTTCAATAGCCTGCCTGGTACCCGTCTCCTTCCGTATTTTCTGATGCCGCCCCGTATACGTATAACTGAAAATGAAAAGCGCTGGCTATCCCTCAACAGCTATTATACCCATATGGGTATACGAAATCCACAAAAATGACTGCCCGGAATGTTATGGCCGTCTCCTTCCCGAAGCCGGCCCAGCGGCAGTAAAACTCAGGCATTACTGTCACATGTACCGATCCGGGCAGCGACACAGCCTGATAAATGTTTGCATGGTTGAGGTCAGGTATTTGTCTTTATGGTAAATGGTTTTAAAATAACGATTGAAATGAAGGCCGTCAATTTTCTTAGCGCATAAAGTGCCGGAAGCGACTTCATTTTCTACAGAGAACTTTGAGACAACCGAAATGCCGAGGCCCGCAGCGACGGCCATTTTAATGGAATCGACATTATTGCATGTCCAGGAAGCATGCCAGGACAGATTTGCGTCAGACATCATTGCTTCAAACCTTTGGCGCGTTCCGCTCTCCTTCTCGCGAACAATGAATGGTTCGATCTCAAGCTCATGCGGAGAAACCGAAGGCATCGCGGCAAATCGATGGCGGGCGCCGCAGATGAGCAGCAGCTCATCCTTCATAAAAGATGATTTGACGATGTCCGGCGACGCGGTTTCTCCCTCGACAAGTGCCAGATCCAGCTGATCCCTCAGTATGAGCCTCTCAATTTTCGGGGTGTTGTCTTCAATCACTTCGATTGTGCTATCCGGATTCTTCTCTTTGAATTTCACAATCAGTTTCGGCAATATACAGGCACCGATCGTGACACTGGCGCCGATGCGGATGTAACTTCTCTTGCTGATGGAACGCATTTCTTTCTCTGCTTCGCTGTTCATTTGAATAATATGACGCGCATAGTACAAGAGATTGTCTCCGGCTTTTGTCAAATAAAGCTTCTTGGACAGCCTTTCAAAAAGCCTGACACCGAAATGCCTTTCAAGTTCGGATATCGCCTGGCTGACAGCTGGCTGCGACATGAAAAGCGATTCGGCGGCGGCAGTCATATTCAATTTTTCACAAACAGCAACGAAGATTTGCAGCAATCTGAATGTCATTTTATCCTCCATAACCGATTGCTTATGATAATAATAAAATAATAATATTTCCGTTATTAATAGGCAAGTCATAAACTTGTAAACGTTGGGGGACCATTCATGTCAATCCAACGGCCAGGATGACCGCCGGCAATGGTCAGGAAGTCATTGAAAAAAATTGCCAACGGAGATGATCTTTTGTCATTACTCGTCATCACCTTGATTCTCGTTGCCGTGTTCGCCGGAATGTTCGGATCCATTTTGGGACTTGGCGGCGGAACCATTATCACCCCGATTCTGACCCTGCTGCTCGGCATTGATATCAACCATGCGATCGGCGCCAGTCTGATCGCCGTGATTGCCACATCAAGCGGAGCGGCGATCGCCTATATTAAAGACGGGATTACCAACCTGCGGATCGGCATGTTTCTGGAAATTGCGACAACGATCGGCGCGATTTCCGGAGCTTTTATCGGCGGATTGATCCCGTCCAGCTTTTTGTATATCATTTTCGGGCTCTTCCTGCTCTATTCGGCACTGGCTATGCTGCAGAAGAAGAAACCGGCAAAGCCGAAAGCGAATGCCCAGAAAACAATCGCAGATAAATTCAAGTTGAACGGCAGTTATTTCGATCAGCGGTTCGGACGGGAAGTTGCCTATCATGCGGCCCATGTCCCCGCCGGATTCGGCGTAATGTACGGGGCGGGCGTTGCTTCCGGATTGCTCGGAATCGGCAGCGGCAGTTTCAAGGTCATGGCGATGGATTTGTTCATGAAGCTTCCTTTAAAAGTTTCCAGTGCGACGAGCAATTTTATGATGGGCGTCACCGCGGCGGCAAGCGCGGGCGTTTATCTAATGAGAGGCGATATCGATCCGGGAATCTCGGGACCGATTGCGATCGGTGTGCTGGCAGGTGCGGTCGTCGGTACGAAGCTCATGCAAAAAATGAAAAGCAAGACGATCCGGATTATTTTTGTCCCGGTCATTGCTTATATTGCCATTCAAATGATCCTTGAAGGATTGGGGTGGAAATGGTGAATCGTCCCCGGATGCAGGAACAAGAGAAAAAGACAGATATTGTGGAAATAATGATCGGCCGGACGCTAAGAATCGGCATAACGTTCAGCAGTGTGCTGATTATCTGCGGATTGCTGCTGTTTTTTGTTACAGGCGATACAGGATATGCGAAAAATGACTACCCGACACATGTTCAAGATATTCTGCTTGGTTTTATCTCGTTCAGGCCTTACGGTGTTACGCTGACCGGGCTGCTGCTCCTGATGCTCACGCCGGTTTTTCGTGTGGGCGTTTCCATTATTGCCTTTCTGCTTAAAAAAGATTACCTTTATACCTTGATTACGCTCATTGTCTTCTCAATCCTGATCATCAGTTTTACGATTGGCAAAGCGGGGTAACCGCTGCTCCTTAGGCTTAGGTCTCTTTAAGATAAACAGAACGAATTGAAAATGAACATCGCAAACGGAGGAATCGTATCATGAATCTATCTATTCAGCCGCTGAACCGGGTCGCTGTCGGACTCGGTCCGATCCACATTTACTGGTATGGGATCATTATTGCCTGCGGCGCCCTGCTGGGGCTTTTACTGGCCATGAAAGAGGGACGGAAACGCGGATTGCCAAAGGACCTGTTTGTGGATCTGATTCTTTTTGCGGCGCCGATTGCAATTCTATGCGCCCGAATCTATTATGTCGCTTTTGAATGGAACTATTACTCAGGACATCCTTCTGAAATCATTGCCGTTTGGGATGGCGGCATTGCCATCCACGGTGCGCTCATCGGGGCGGTCGCCACAGCACTTGTCTTCTGCAAAGTACGCCGTGTGCCGTTCTGGAAAGTGGCGGATATTGCGGCACCCAGTGTGATACTGGGCCAGGCAATCGGACGATGGGGCAATTTTATGAATCAGGAAGCCCACGGCGGCCCGACCACACGACTTTTTCTTGAAAATCTTCATCTGCCGAATTTTATAATCAATCAAATGTACATAAACGGAACTTATTACGTTCCGACTTTTCTCTATGAATCCGTCTGGGATTTTCTCGGCTTCATTCTCTTAATCATACTAAGAAGAGCCAACCTTGGACGCGGAGAACTTTTTTTAACTTATCTTATCTGGTATTCAGTCGGCCGCTTTTATATTGAAGGGCTGCGCACCGACAGTCTGATGCTGACCGGCAGCCTGCGGATCGCACAAGTCGTTTCTATTCTGCTGATCGTTTTATGCATAATATTGATCGTTTACAGGCGAATAAGAAACGATGCAAAAGTTCGCTATTTTGACTGACTATCTGTTTTTCGAACTGATTTCAAATCATAGAGTGCCTGGTCCAGACTTTATATGCTTCTAGAATTCTAGTCCTGTCTTCCGGCAGTCCTGTTTTTTCCCCGGCGCTGATTATTTTGTCTGTTTATCTGTTTTGTTTATAAAGAAACTGCTTCACCCTGTTATAGGAATCTTCCTCGCCGATAACAAACAAAGTATCCCCTTTTTTAAATATGTTGTAAGGATCCGGAGACAGCATTAATTTGCCATTCCTTTTTATACCCACTATGATGGCATTTGTATTTTTCCGGAAATTGCTTTCGGATATCGTTTTTCCAACAATATCAAAATCTTCATATATTTTAAATTCAAACGGCATAAACGGGCTGGTATTAGCAAATCTGTCCGAATAATCGACAATCTCATTAATTTTGGTCTCAATTTTTTTGTCCAATAATGTTTTTTCATCCAGTAGATCTAAAATTTCACTCTTGGATGAATTAATAACATCTATATTCTTAAACTTATTTATAAATTTTAAACAGTTATCCACGGATTTAATAATGATGCCGCTGCCCTTGACGACTTCTACGATACCCATCTCATTTAAAAGCATAACGGCCTTTCTCACGGTTTCAGGTGAAACTTTATAAAGACTTGAAAGAGACGACCTCCCGTGCAGCTTATCACCGACCGAAAAATCACCGTTTAATATTCTATTGGCGATATCAATGGCTATCTTCTGATAGACAGATTTCATTGTGTATTGTGCTGACATGTTAAATTTACTTCAGGAGTTGCCTGAAGAAAATACCCCTCCGCTTTATTAAAAATCAAAAGATGATTTCTTAATCAACAACCAGTATAAATGATATTTTGTGCGATGTAAATCAGCAAAGATCGCTGAAATAGCCCCATATTATTCAAAGTGAACGGCATGCAACAATTTATATGATATACTTAAGTTGTTACTTATCAAACCAGTAAATATTGGAGGTCTTTAGATTGATTAGAGTTGCGTTAATAGGATTGGGCAAAACTGGAAAATATCTTGCAAGCGGTATATTAAATCAAAGGAATATGGAAATCGTAGCGGCAATATGCAGCCCAAACAGTCCAAAAAAGGGAATGCGCTTAGGCGATCTGCTTAAAACTAAGAAAACCGATGTAATAATCAGTACTTCCGATGACATAGAATCTATTATTTTTCAGACCCGCCCCGATGTAGTCGTTGATTTTTCAAGCCCGTCATCGACCATGAAAAATATCGCAATATTGTCTGAGATGAAAACGAATATGGTCATAGGCACAACGGGTTTTTCTGAAGAAGATATCAATAGGATCCAGGATACGTGCTACCGATACAAAAACGGAATCGTTTATGCCCCGAATATTACGTTAGGTGTCAATGTCATCATGATCTTAAGCAACATTGCAGCCGCAATACTCAATAACTACGATTTTCAAGTCGTAGAAATGCATTATAAAGATAAAAAAGATTCACCCTCGGGTACTGCGATAAAAATTTCGGACGAAATAGAAGATGGGTTTACTTCGTCAGGATTACCCCCAAAAATAATTCCAATAAGTGCGATTCGTGCCGGCGGTGTCATTGGTAAACATACGGTTCTGGCAGTCGGAAAACATGATCGAATAGAAATCAGTCACGAGTCCTCCTCAAGGAAAGTTTTTGCTGAGGGAGCCATTAAAGCAATCAATTTTATTAATCACAAAACCGGATACTATGAAATGAAAGATGTTCTTAATTTGAAAAAAATCCTTCACGAATACAACGATAAAAGCAGCGAACTCGCCAGTGAAAGCTGACAGCTGCAGCCAATCAGGCGGCAATCCTAGAAGAGCCGAGGCTGTTAGCATAAAATAGCGATCAAATAACTCACACCCAGTTAAAAGGATATGAGTTATTTGACCCTTATGAAGCTCACTTATGAAACTTTTGCCGATCTCCGGCGAAACGCTTATTTCCCGAATAATTCAGGGAACAGCGCTACCGTACCGCCGAGGTGAGAGGCAAACGAGATAATCGCGATGCAAACAACGGCACCGACAATGTAAACGGTTTTTCCTTTAAGCAGGTCTTTCGCTTCAAAGTGAAAATGGAAGTATGAACGGACTGCACTGAGAATAATGAAGGCGATCATCGATATGACACCCCAGGTTTCATGGAGCTCAAGGGCGGCCCGATTATACTTTACAGGATTCACAGCGGCATGGGCCAGAGCCGGCATTTCTGCAGCTCTCATGTAGCCGGTAATGACAGTTGCAATAATCGCAACCGTACCGAGAATAAGAAAGCTGTAGCCGATGTCCTGAAAACTCTTCGCCCAGCTCTTTGCTTTCCAGATCACTGCAGACAGATCGGCAAGGAAGCCGATAATAATCAGCGGAACGGTGAACTGCAGAACGCCCCAGTGCGGATAACGATAAACTTTAAAAAGCGTGAACGCCAAAATGGCACCGATCAGCGAGAAGATCAGATAGAACAAATTGTCGCCGAAATCTTTCTTCGTTGATTTGAAAAAAACGATTCTGATAACCGCCAATAGCGTGACATAAATAGTAAAAATAATAGCCTTCGTCGCATGCGCTCCGATTTGCGCCATCAAGCCAAGCGATTCCGCGGCAACCAGTCCTGCAAGACAGGTTACAATGCCCATTACCGACGTCGCAATCAGTGTCATGAATCCTGCTCTCTTCAGAGTTGCGTTCCATTTCGACTTTTTAACGAACGATGCAACCAGATCGCAAAGAAAGCTGACGACAATCAGAGCGATCGGGAAATGCAGTACCAGAAAATGAAATGTGTTGAAAACATTAGGTGTTGCCAATTTCTTACCCCCGCTTTCCGGATAAATTCTTAGTAACTTACTTTTTTATCTTAGAACGGACGGCAGAAAATAGCTGGGCTAATTTACCAAGGAAGTTTACTTATCTGCTATATAATAGTTAGTATTTGACGGAAAAATGTACAATGATAAATGTTATTAGACAAAAGCGCTACGATCAGAAGCTGTGAGATGCTTTCGATAGACCAAGGGGGAAAGGCCCTCAAAGTGCTTGAACACCCGATCAAAATTGCTGACATTGCTGAAACCGACTTTCGCAGAAATCATCATAATCGTCAAGTCTGTTGTGATCAGCAAATCTTTGGCCGCCTGAATACGTTCCTTATTGCGATACTCAATAAACGAAAGACCGGTTACTCTCTTAAAATTGCGTGTAAACGCCGATTGACTCATTCCGCAATAAGTACACACTTGTTCCAGAGTGATCGGATTCATATAATGCTGCTTGATATACTTGCAAACCTCCTGATATAAATCCTGCTTCATGATGACCGGATCTCCCGGCTGATGAGATCCGGCATTTGTCCATCTGCTGAGATAGACAAACAGTTCCATTAACTGCAGGCGGATCAAACAGTGATACCCCCACTTTTTCTTGTCGTATTCGCTGTACATCTTTTCCAGCAGCATCAGCAGTTCAAATCGTTGACTCGGAGTCAGGGTAAAATATGAGATGAAATCCTTTTTTCCTACAATGGAGGGGTCAATAAAAAAGGGATCAATATAGCTCAGCGCATGATCTAAAGCCGGCCATTCACCGCCCAGCAGATCCTGGCAAAATGCAACCTGATAAATTCTCAGATACGAACCCTTTGCTACTTGATAGGAATGTTCCACCCCGGGCTGAATGATCAGCACACATCCCCGCCCAAGATAAGTCTCCCGATCCTTATAGCGGTGTACGCCCTCACCGCCTGCTACATAAAACAGTTCAGTAAAATCATGATCGTGCAATCTGCAGGATTCACCGCTCCTGTACTTATCGATACCGATATGGAACGGAAATTCCGTATCGGCAATCATTTGCTTTTTTAAATAGTGTATCATCGAGAAGATCATCCTTTTTTTGTCTGCAGTTTAATCGATAAATGACGGCCGTTAATCGCATGTCCGGCTCACGTTGAACAGATCCAAAATTTATCTTTCGGAATATTACCCAATATGTTTTTTGATCATTTTGCTTTTCGATGGTTCATCTGTCATTTTACATGATCCTTCTACACTCCAGAGAGAAATATTGTTACAAGCCTTTATATTTTTACGTTTAAGTTGGGAATGCCAGTATCCGAACCCTTACTCTTTCTCACTCAGTCTTTTGCAGAACATCATAGGGGACCTGAATAATACTTTTATAATCGGGAGGATGCCCAGCACTCGCGCCCCAGTTGTGAAAGGGCCGGAGCGGGACCTGGCGCTTCAGCTATTTTATCCAATTAATATTTGCAGAGGACGTTTCGCTTTATTGAATTGAGTCCGGAATTCAGGCTGCGCCGTCTTTGGTAGTTGCAGGTCCTGGAAATGGCTGCGCCGTCTTCTCCTTGCCATTTACTGTTTGAGGTCGGCAATACTCATTCCGCTTCCTTACACATGCAATAAAAACCGAATCCAATTAATTTCTGCGGACATGGCGGTAATGTGCGGTTTGAGTACCCCTCCTGCATTGCGGCGAAAAGTTGAAGACATCAAACTAAAATATCCAGAAAATTTGCTTATTAAGTAACGTGTCCCGAACGTTGACTGGACTATATCCATGAGTCATTCCCTTCCCATAGCTAACTCTAAGTGTTTCCCGATCAATACGCAATAAGAATATATGATGATCCCTCCTGCTCATCCCAAAGTTGTTGAATCTTTGAACGCTGCTGATGATAAACGGCGATCTGCTGTTTATATGCCCATGTTTACCGGCAATTTTCAGCACTTTTCATGTGGATACACGGCGGATCAAAAAACGAGCGGCACTTGCGCATGTCATACCCGTCCCTGAGCATGTGGCCTTTCAGAAAAATTGACGATGTTCACTACATGGCACGTCTGTATACATAAATTGAGCAGACACTCATTTCTCATAGGTATAAAAAAACTGTTGGAAAATTATTTCCATTTAGTTCACGGACAGAAACAATTCTTTTGACGCCTGCTGCTTTTTTGGGTATACCAAAAGAGGTAAGTAAAATGAAACGTTAGAGCTCCATCAATAAGAGAATTGAATCGGAGGGTGAATGATGGCGAAGAAAACAGCGCTCGTTGCAGGAGCAACCGGAGTCATTGGCAGATACTTTGTCTCTCATCTGAAAAATCTGGAGGACTGGGACGTCATCGGCGTTTCGAGAAGAAAGCCGGAAAAATCCGACGGGGTCCGTTATATTGAAGCAGATTTGCTGCAGCCGGAGGAACTGAGCAAAAAATTCAGCGGCCTGGATCAGGTAACCCATATCATCTACGCGGCTTATCAGGATTATGAATCGGATCCGGAACAGCAGGTTTCGATCAATCTGGCCATGTTCAGAAATGTGCTGAACGCAGTCGAACAAGCCTCGCCGGCTTTGGAACGCGTGCTTCTAATGCAGGGTGTCAAGGCGTACGGCGTTCACCTCGGTCCATTTAAGACCCCTGCTCAAGAAACAGATCCCCGCCATATGCCGCCGAATTTTTATTATGATCAGGAAGATTATATGCGGGAAGAACAAAAGGGAAAATCCTGGTCCTGGACGATCCTGCGCCCCGATGTCGTCTGCGGATTCTCGCTCGGAAATCCGATGAATATTGCCATGGTCATCGGCACCTATGCATCAATCTCGAAAGAGCTGGGGCTGCCGCTCCGCTTCCCCGGAAAAGCCTATCCATACCTGGCTCAGGTCACCGATGCCGGGCTGCTCGCCCGCTGCACGGCGTGGGCAGCCACGGAAGAAAAATGTGCGTTTGAAATCTTCAATGTGACCAACGGCGATTTTTTCCGCTGGAAGAATCTCTGGCCAATCATTGCGGACCGCTTTCAGATGCGAATCACTTCGCCTCAGCCGATACCGCTTGCGCAGATCATGGCCGACAAACAGCCGCTCTGGTCGCGCATAGTCGATAAATATCGCCTCCGCCCGATTCCATATAAGAAACTGGCATCCTGGGGATTCGGCGATTTCATTTTTAACTGCGATTACGATGTCATGTCGGACACGACCAAACTGCGGAAATTCGGATTTCACGAAGTGGAGAGCAGTGAAGAGATGTTTCTCCGGCTCTTTGACGAATTCAAGGAAGAAAAAGTTTTGCCGTTCTGATCGATCTGCCCGACGATCAGCCGTATGCGAAAAATCAACACTTCATCCGTCATGTTTCCACTAATGAGAACAAACAGACAGACCAGTAAACAAAGAATCCTGTGAACAATGGGCGGCACGGTTTTCTTTCGTTGGACAGTTCCGTTAGAGATAAAGAAACAAGAAAAGCACTCAAAATGTCACCGGCTTTTGCGGGATCATCCTCCAATTAATCGTAGCGCCCGCCTTGAAGCGGTTGAGTTTCAGGTACCCGATAATCCGGCGGGAGGCCTGAGCAATCGGGCTTCCTGCAGACACAAACAAGGCGCCCTCCGCAGCATTTTCGACGGATTCGATACCGGGCCGAATCCGATTCCTTTTTTTCTTCCCCGCATGCCGAATAATGAGCACCATCCTTGCGGCCAGAAAAGGCGCTTCCGCCCAAATGCGGAAGCGCCTTTTCTAATCTCTGCCGCCATGGCGGCAGCAATCATCAGACAGTCTTGAAGTTTCGATCAATCAAGTCGTATTCTTCTTTTGTGAGTTTGACTTCCAGCGATTGCACAATACCCGGAATCTGAGCGGCATTGCGGGCACCGGGAATCACGGCGGTCAAGTCAGGATTGGCCAGATACCACGCCAGCACGATCTGGAGCACGCCCACTTGATGCTGTTCGGCAATCGGGCGCAGCGTATCCACCGCTTCCATCGTTTTTTGGAACAATGCGCCGTTGAATCTTTTATCCCTGCTGTGCGGATTACCTTCGGCAAACGTCGTATCTTTTCTGTACTTGCCGCTGAGCAGCCCCGATTCGAGCGGAAAGTACGGTACAAAAGAAATGTGCTCGTCTCTCAAATAGGGAAACAGCCTTTCTTCCTCATCGCGGTGAATCAGGCTGTAGTAATTCTCGACAATATCGACATATCCGTCCCGGTTCGCTTCCTTCGCCTGTTCAGGCGTGAAATTGGAAATGCCGACTGCCCGTATTTTCCCCGCCTCGCGCATTTCCTGAAGAGCGCCGACCGCTTCGCTTTTCGGCGTCTCTTCATCCGGAAAATGAATATAGAAGATATCGATATAATCTGTTTTCAGTCGTTTGAGTGCATCGTCCACCGATTTTTTCAGAAATTGCGGGTCATTATTCATAACTTCTTCGCCGCTTGAGAGATCGTGGGCCGCTTTATCGGCAATGATCACCTGATATCTCGGAAAATCGGCAATGACTTCGCCGATTAATTCTTCGGAGCGCCCTTTGCCGTATATAAACGCCGTATCAAGCAGTTGAATACCCGATTCAAGCGCGGCGCGGACCGCTTCCCGGCCGTCTGCTTCCGACAGATTGGCAAACAGATTGTGCCCGCCTACTTTGTTCGTGCCCAGTCCAAGCGGTACCGTCTTGACCCGGCTTTTTCCAATCGTCACCTTGTCCATCATTATGCCCCCTCGCTAACATGTCTATCGCCATTAATATAGCACAGCGGCTGATAAAAATCCGTTTTTATGCCTGTCAGCGGTACAAAGTGCTTTGATTGAGAAAAAGAAAGGCCGATGAACGATCCGCGGGTGGTCGGTCCCTTAATGGATCAACTTTCTTTAGACGAAATGAAAGCAGATAAGCCTTTGTTTTTTCCGCGCGGATACCGGAGCAGCATAAATTGAAAGCGCACAATGTCGCCGTCTCATTGCCGTTGCAGCTGTGCGCTTCTTTCAATATCTTTTTCTGTGATTCGATTGGCCGTGAAAGACGCTGCCGGTCAATAAGGTGCGTCAGGCATAGGCTTTATGCGGGGCGTCCTGAAATTTGCTGTGAAAACGTTTTTCATATTCTTCGATCAAATCCGGACGGAAATCGGGATGGGCAATCTCAATCAGTGCCCGCGCGCGATCGCGCAAGGTTTTCCCTTTTAATTTGGCGATGCCGTATTCGGTAATCACATAATCCACTTCATCCCTGCTGGTTGTCACCGCCGCACCCTCAGTGATTAATGGAACGATCTTGGAAATTGTGCCCCGTTTCGTTTTCGTCGTTGACGGCATCGCCATGATCGATCTGCCGCCCCGGCTCATTTGCGCGCCGCGGACAAAATCGACCTGTCCGCCCACGCCGCTGAACTGCGTTAAGCCAATGTTTGTGGAAACAACTTGCCCCGTAAGATCAACCTCTATACAGGAGTTGATGGCAACGAGATTGTCGTTTTCGGCGATGATGTACGGATTATTGACAAAATCCACCGGATACATCTCCACCGACGGGTTGTTATTGACATAGTCATAGAGCCGTTTTGTACCCATTAAGAAGGTAACGACACTTTTGCCCGGATGAAAATTCTTGCGTTTGTTAGTAATCACTCCGGCTTCCATCAATTCAACGGTGCCGTCTGAAAACATTTCCGAATGAATGCCCAGGTCTTTTTTGTCCTTCAGAAACAGCATAACCGCGTCAGGTATCGCACCGATCCCAAGCTGGAGGGTGTCGCCGTCGTTGATCAGAGATGCACAGTTCTTGCCAATGGCCCGCTGAACGTCGCCGATCTTTCCCTGCGGAAGTTCGATGATCGGATCATCCGCCTCAACGATACAGTCCAGTTCGCTTATATGAATAAAACTGTCACCGAACGTACGGGGCATATTGGCATTTACCTGGGCAATCACCAATTTTGCCGCCTCAGCCGCAGGTTTCGAGTAATCAACCGATACGCCGAAACTGCAATAGCCGTGCTCATCCGGCAGCGAGAGATTCACCAGAGCAACGTCGACCGGCAGAGTAGTGCGAAAAAGTTCCGGAACTTCCGAAAAGAATACCGGTGTGACATCCGCCCTGCCATCGGCAACCGCCTGGCGCGTGGATGCGCCGACAAACAGGCTATTGTGGCGGAAATGTTTTTCCATCTCCGGCCGGCAGTACGGAGAATTTCCCATCGCAACCATGTGCACAATTTCCACGCCCTTATATTGATCAGCATTTTCGACCATGGCGCTGATCAGTGTTCTGGGTTCGCCGACCGCGTGGCTCACAACCACTCGATCTCCGGATTTTATCCGTTTGACAGCTTCGCCGGCCGTCATCAGTTTGTCTTTATACTGCGTTTTCCAATCCATAGGGCTCACACTCCTTTGAGTGAAATAAGCAGGCGGCGGAGTCCTGCATAATCCTCCGCCCGTACAAGTATTATTTTCCCAAGTCTGCCGTGCAGGGCGGCATGATCGGCACAGGCCACTTCGCAGCCGCAGATGACCACGACCAGATCCGCCTCTGCTTCCCCGGAAAATACAACATCAATATCGGGGAAATCCGTGCGGAGCTGCCGGACAATTTCTCCGCGGTCATAACGAGGATTGCAGCCTCCGCAAAACTTGACGCGTATCTTCATTGCGCACGCCGAAATTCCATGAGGAAACGTGCCTGTTTTATCAGGCTGTCGCTGACTCCGCTCTCAAATTCAACCTTCCTTATTTTCGGAAGCGCGGTCCGTACCTCATCTTCAATCAAGGATTCAAGCGTCAGCGTGGCGGAGGGACAGCCGCGGCACGCGCCCAGCATCCTCATCCGCAAAACGTTTCCTTTCAGGTTAACGATCTTCACATTTCCTTTATGCAGTGCCAGCGCCGGCCGGATTTTCTCGTCCAGGGTTCTTTCGATTTTCTCGATCATTTCGTTTTCCATCATTTGTCACCCCCGATGAAGTGATTGACTTTTTACGCATGCGCATATTCCTTGACATGCGCGATTTTTTTCGCCAGCTCCTTCTTCATCGGCAGATTGCCTTGACGCGCAATCATGATCCGCTGGGCTTGAGGAGACCCCGCACCGTGCATCGATTCTGTCCTGTATCCTACGGCTGCCGTGCCGAGAGTCAAGTTTTCGATCAGTCTCAGAATGCGGATCCGGTTTTCGGTGGAAACCTCCGGATTTGCTTTAAAATATTTTTTAACGTATGGGCCCAGTTTTGCGTCGCGCAAATCTTTTTCGGAAGGTGCAGTGACCATCAGTCCGCCGGCAATGTCTTCCGCAAGGCGGGCAATTTCATACGGGAATCGGGTCACATTCTGTTTGCAGACATTGGCCAGCAGCAAATTGATCAGATAGTTGCCCGAAGCGGTCGGGCTGCCTTCGGCCGAACAAGCAATCCCGCAGCAGTACAGTGTCTCGTTGAGATGTGTCATTTCAATAAGCTTGTCTTTAATATGGCTGGCCTTAGGTACGCCGTTGTAATCGGCCGCAGTGGCCGCCGCACCAATCAGCACATCGCCGACTCCGACTTTGCAGCCTCCATAGCTCTGGCGATGGTAACCGGCAAAGCGCTCTACCAGTACACCCGCAAATTCAGCCTCGCCGTTTAGGAAAATCCGGTCGTTGGGCACGAACACATTGTCGAACACGACCAGCGCCTCCACTCCGCCGAATTCACTGTTTCCGACATCGATTTCCGTGTTTTCCATTTTCCGTGTGTCGCACGACTGACGCCCGATAACCATAAAGATACCTTGAGTATCGATCGGAACGGCGAAAGCTACCGCATAGTCCTTATCCTCAGGTTTCATTGCAATCGTCGGCATGACAATGATTTCGTGAGAGTTGAGCGCCCCGGTCTGGTGCGCCTTGGCACCTCTTACGACAATGCCGTCTGGACGGCGTTCTACAACATGAAGATACATGTCCGGATCAGGCTGGGCATGCGGCGCCAATGAACGGTCGCCTTTAGGATCCGTCATGGCGCCGTCAACGGTCAAATCGTTTTCCTGTACATAAACCATGAATTTTTTAAAATTTTCAAAATAACTGGTGCCATATTTTTTATCTATTTCATAGTCCGTGCTGTAAACCGCGTTAAATGCATCCATCCCCACGCAGCGCTGAAAACAAGCCGCCGTCTGCTGGCCGAGCAGCCGCTGCATTTTTACCTTTTTCACTAGGTCTTCGGTATTGCGATGAATGTGGGTGAAACGATTGATCCGATGGCCGGTCTCCGGTGATATCGCCGTCATTAAGTCTTCATATTCCGGTTTCTGTGCGAGATCGTACGTCATCCTGACAGAATTCAACGAAGGGCGCAGAATGGGGTTGTCCACCGGAACCTCCACTTTTTTCCCGAATAAATAAACCTGTGTTTTTAATCTGCGAATACTTTCAATGTATTCTTCCCCGGTTTTCAGTGTCATGACAATTTTCTCCTTTCATTCCTGTTATTTTTAACATCAGGGAAAACATCAAACAGCTTTCTGACGGGACTCCCGCTTACTCCCTCCTCCTCCGAAAATTAGTCCCACCTGTGTTCTCCCTCCAACACTACATAAGCAAGCATTATGCCAAATGAGGCACAGCACTAAAAAAGTGCCGAATCACGGCCTAAACCCGGCATATCCTCTTTTTTATCTCCCAAAAGCAGTGTGTTCCCCGTTGCGAATTTAAAATGGATGTAAAAATAAAAAGGCCGCCATAAACAGGATTAACCGTGTTTAAGCGGTGTTTCATTTTTAAATCATTGTTTTATTTTTAAAACAGTGACAACGGCAGCAATCCCGCAGTCACAAGACGGTTTCCTTTCTGTGAAATCAAAAAAGGATCGAGCCTTCATAAGCGGAGAGAAGAAGAACCCCTGCTGTTCACCGTTCAGCCGCTCTTCTCAGCCCACACGTACTGAATGGCTTTTCCGTATGTCTATCCGAATCACAAACATCGGCCGGACATCCGTGAAAAAGACAGGTTGACGGTCGGCCGCCGGGCGGCTGACTCCCATATCCCGCCCTTGCCGCGCTGAGATATCAGAAACCCCAAGCCGACCGGCGATTTTAACGCGTTTTCACGATCGCTTTTTTCTCTCTTGTACTGTTGCGTTTTATTCTACAACACGCTTTTTTCCCGAGCCGGAACTTTTCCTGAATATTTTTTCCGCTTGCGGGTGTATGTGGCAGGATCCATCCGAAGGCTTCTGGCAGCGGCACGTACATTATGATATTTTTCATAGGCGTGATCAATGTATTCGCTTTCAATTTCTTCAAGTATCTTTTTTAAATCGATCCCTTCACCGTTATCAGCCGGCCGGGGTATTCTCGGCGTGCGAAGCGACAGCGATGCGGCAGTGATTGTGTCTTCCTCACTCATAATAAAAGCCCGTTCAACCACATTTTTCAGTTCCCGTACGTTACCGGTCCAGTGATATTCTTTAAGTCTCGCCATTGCGGTTTTCGTAAGCTTCTTGCTTTTCCCGTATTTCTTATTAAAAGACTCAAGCATGCTCTCTGCCAGGGCGGGAATATCTTCTTTCCGCTCGCGCAGCGGCGGTATAACGACCGGAAACACATTCAACCGATAATAGAGGTCGGATCGAAAGGTCCCCGCCGCAACCATTTTCTTCAAATTACGGTTGGTGGACGCCAGAATCCGCACATTAATTTTGACCGGTTTGCTGGAACCTACCCTGAGTATTTCCTGTTCCTGAAGCACGCGCAACAGCTTGACCTGCATATTCAGCGGCAGATCGCCCACCTCATCCAGGAAAATCGTGCCCTTGTCGGCCACTTCAAACAGTCCGGGTTTTCCCTCTTTGTTCGCGCCGGTAAATGCGCCGCCTTCATACCCGAAAAGTTCACTTTCGATCAGACTTTTGGAGATCGCTCCGCAGTTTACTTTAATAAAATGTTCTTTACAGCGCGGGCTGTTCCGGTGTATATAATTAGCAATGACTTCTTTGCCGACCCCGGTCTCCCCGAGAATCAGCACTTCCGTATCAAGCATGGCCACCCGCTTGACCACACGCAGCAAATCCAGCATTTTCCTGTCCTTCGCTACCAGGTTCGTATCGCCGAGAATCTGTTTCCAGATCATCTTGATTTCGGTCTGATAGTGCTGATTAAGCTTAACGTTTTGAGCCAGCTTTTCCTTCAGACGATAGAGTTCGGAAACATCGCGGACATTTGTAACAACCATGACGATCCGCTTATTATGATTAAAAATCGGTGTGCTGGTCACGACCGCTTGTTTTCCTGTCTTGAACTCCTGATCCAGCGTGGCGGCTCTGCCGCTCTTGAGCGCAATCAGGCTTGCCGACTTTGAGATGACGCCGGCCCGTTCAAGATCCCGCATATTTTTCCCCATAACTTCTTCTTTTGTAAGGCCTGATATAATCTCATAAGAATAGTTTATCAGGATGGTATTGGCATTCCCGTCGGTTATATAGATTCCATCGAAAGAATTTTCAAGTATGGCTATCAATTTGGCAGGATCGTCTTTAAAATTTTTAAAAAAATCAAGTTCCGCCGCGCCGGGCGGACAAGCAAATTCTCCCTTCATGATATGGCCTCCCTCAAATGCCTTTTGCTCAATCACAAGGCCCGGAGCCAAAAATGTTTATGAATCTGCTTTCTCAAGCACCCTGCGTTTTCTTTTCCTTCAGCCCCGAACTGTTTTTTCAAAGTTCAGCGAGCCGCCAATCCGGCTGTTCAAACGCTCGATGCCGCTGCGCGATCATAACGCCATTCCACTTATAGCTGTCCCGGGCAATGGATGTGTACCTCTGTTCGCATGGTTGACAAAAGCTTGAACGACCGGACAAAACAGTGCGTCATTGATCTTAAAATTTTTAGCAGACATACTTGTTCTCTTTTTCACAAATTGTATTATAAAACCTTTCAGTCTTTCTTTTGCAATATACAATTCCTCTGTTAATAAGATTTACCTACTTCCTGTTATATAATAGCACCGACAATAATCAGAACAATTTAGTTTTTTTTACGAATGGATTTTTTATATAGCCAATATTAATAATAGCCACAAAACAGCCAGTCCGTGGCTGTTACCCTTTGATATCTGCTGATCAGCCTGTTTTTGCTTGTAAGTTTGTCATCTTCATGATTGTCTCCGGGCCAAAAACAAAATTGTCCGGGAACGGGCGTATGAATGCTCGTAAACCTGGCTCCGGCTGATAAAGATAAATACGAATAAAGTTGTTCAATCGGAGCAATGTAAGCCGCATGCTTCCGTTGAATTTAATCTCCATGTCAAAATAGTTATTTACGCATTGTTCCTGGATTCAGTCTGGTTTTCATAACAAAAGGGTTCTCTCCTGTCCCGACATTATAAACTGTAAGAAAAAGATTTATTGCTTAGTTGACGAATTCCATGCACAGTCCGATCGGATTTAGAGAACTGCACCCGATCAAAAAAGGTAGAGTCGGAACTGAGAAAAACTATCAGTCGCACCGAATCGGGTTTGAGTCGCACCGAAATGGGAGAAAGCCGCACCGAATGCAGCTGAACTTGCACCGAAACGTTAAACAGCCTGTTTCAGGAATGTGTATCGGTCAACATACCTCGTTTATCGGTCGGCACAGCAACTTTATCGGTCAGCGCACCTCGTTTATCGATCGGCGCAGCAACTTTATCGGTCAGCGCACCTCGTTTATCGGTCGGCACAGCAACTTTATCGGTCGGCGCACCCCGTCTATCGGTCGGCGCAGTAACTTTATCGGTTGTTGTGCCCCAATGGCGCCGGAACCACCTCCTAATCCGGCTGAATCAGTGTAGCAAAAATTCGATATTCCATATTTTCACAGCCTTTCACTTCATTCCTATTGATGCCGCACAGTGCGACGCTACTGCGCAACACCGCCTGTCCTGAATAAGCAGCAAAGGCTTTATTTGCATGCTTTCGCCGAGCCATAAGTGCAGACAAGGCCCTGCGCATGCCTAACAGGCGCAGTACTCGTAATCATCGGCCGCTTATACAACCAAAAGCAAAATAAAGCGGGCCGGTGCCGCCTCAGAACCGGCATCAGTCCGCTATAAACATAGAAATTAAAAATTATTTCAACGTGCGCTAATTGTACTGACGGATCATTGAGCTTTGCGGGACGGCTGCACGGTGTCCTCATGATTTCCCCAGTTCAGTTTCTCGCGCGCGAAACGGCGAATATACGGGATGACCCAGTAATCCCCGCCGATTTTGCCGCTATTGAAGCCGCTGTACAGCAAAATCGATCCGAGCAAGATGTAGAGCGGGTTGACTGAAACCGTGCCGCCAAACAGATAGATAAAATTCAGGAACAGAGCAAAGAAGGTAGCCGCCGTCGTCAGGACGCCGATGATTAATCCGATTCCGATCAGAAATTCACCCCAGGACACAAGAAAACTGAACAATTGCGCATGAGGCAGCGCAATGTTTTTGATGAATCCGTTATAGACCGGATACAAAACCGTTTTCTCAGGACTAAGAACAGGATTCTTAAGGATGCCTTGCATAAATCCCGCTGCACTGAATGGGCTTTCATTTCCCCACAGCTTAGCAAATCCGTCAAGAAGCCATTCGTAGCCAAGATACAGACGGATCAGCAGCAGAACAATAGATGCATACTTATTCGTTCTTAACCAATGTACCATAATTAGTTCACTCCTCAGCATAGTCTGCAATTTTGCGGCAATCGCGGCTTCGTTAAAGCGGATTATCCAAAATTGCTTTCCATGGAATGTAATTATTACGAACTTAATTATAGTGTCGTTCCTTCAAACAAAATAGCCTCAAAACATTTCTTCTTTAAAATGTCACGCACGTTTCGTTTAAATTTCACAAAAGGGTAACAGATTGTTCAACAGATCGTGGAAGGAAGCCTGAGTGTGCAGGCCAAAAAAGGGGAAAGCAGCTGGATGGAAGGGAAGCACCTTAATATTTCTTCAGTTCCACTTGCAGGATTCTGTCAAGAAATTTCTTAATAATCCTCAATTCATCCGCAGAAAATTCTAATAGCATGTCCTCCAGACGGGCATCTTTTATTTTATGCAGCCCTTCGTGAACCGTGGAGACCTCATTGCCGCGCGCCGTTGCCCGATAGACGCGCCCTCTCTTATCATTCATTTCCTGTGCAATGTCCACCAGTTTTTCCTCTTTGAGCCGATTCGTAATTTTCGAAAGTGTGCCCGGCAGAATGTTCAAGGCGCAGCAGATGGATTTGCCATTGGTGTCCGGGTGCGTATAAATATAAGCAAGCACATGCATATGCAGCGTCGTCAGCCGGGGCCATTTAAAAGAAACATGCTCCGCCATCCACCGTTTTTCTTTATCACTGTCGCTGTCTAAATTAAGCAGCTGATAATAGGTCTCTATTATTTCCATCAGGTTTTGATCATTTTTCATAGTCACAGAATCCCCAAAGTAAAAATATTCATTCAGGCAAGGAACGCTCAACAAAGTACTTTTTGCTTTATTTGCAGTATATCATATGGGTACCCGTCCATGGCTGAAACACCCGAAAAATTTGTAAATATTGCTTAAACGGGAAGCGTAAAATCCGGTAACGCTTAAGATTGAACTCGTCGCGAATTTTCACCCCTGAAAAACCAGAAAAAGCCGCGTCCGGTGCGGCAGAATCAAGGTACAGGGCCGTGCGGGCAGCGAACCGTTTTAGCAAGCCCGCCTCGCCGGTAAACATTCGGAACAGACACCGGCGTGATCGACGCCTTCTCCCGGCGGCTCCTCGCCTAGTTCCTCCGGCAGCTCCGCTCGCGCATCTTAAGTGAACGGCCGTACTGCTGGTCGCCTGCTCAGAAATGCTGAATGAAAAAGATCCCCGCCACCATCAGAATCATTCCGACAACACGCATCACGTTAACCCGACGTTTCGGAACATGGAACCATCCGAAGTGATCGATAATCAATGCGATGACCATCTGGCCGCAGAAAGTCAGCACGACGGTGAGCGCAGCACCGACGACAGGCAGGAGAAATATATTTGCCGATACAAAAATAGCGCCTAATAATCCGCCGATCCAAATCCATTTCGGACTCTTCGAGATGATTTCCTTTCCTTTGCGGATCACATCTTTGCGGAATAATCGGCGCCGTTCCAGAATAGAGATCAAAAGAATCAGCACAATCGTTCCCACAAAAAAAGAATTGAACGCCGCGGCAAGCGGTGCGTGAATCGCGTCTCTCAGTTCCGCATTAATCGATGTCTGAACAGGCGACAGCGTCCCTGCCAGTACTCCCAAAAACATAAAGAGCAAGATATGAACGGACGATGTTTTTTTTCTCACAAGACAGACTCCCTAATCATCAGAATCTTTCCACCACAAAAACGCCGGCCAACATGAGCAAAATACCCAGAAGCCTCGGACCGTTCAACTCATGAACCGGAACACGGAACCAGCCGAATTGATCAATGGCAAGCGCCATGATCATTTGGCCCAGCAAGGTTACAACGACCGTTAATGCCGAACCCAGATGCGGCAGCAAAAGGATGTTCGCAGTCAAATAGACAACGCCGATGCATCCGCCCCCGATAAGCATCCATAAAGGAAGGGAAAAAAGGCGCGCGCCCTCGGAAAAAAAATACGGTTCGGCGATTAAAGAAACGATGAACAGGAAAACCATACCGACAAAGAACGAGACAGCCGATGAAATAAACGGAGATTTTAATCGTAAACCAAGCCGTGAATTAATCGATGTTTGAAGCGGAATGACCATCCCGGCAAAAAGGCCGAAAAGCAATAATAAAATCAACATCAGCAGTCAATACTCCTTGTGAACCAATGATTGGAAATCTTACTTTTAAAATTATTTGGACCCTGTATTTCTCCCCAAGCCCTCCGTCTTCAGGCGGACAGAGCCGTGCATTTCTTATCGAAATACCGGGCCGATTCCATCCAGCTACATGAATAATGAAACACATCTGCTGAGCAGTTCTTATGAAGATAATTTTAAAAACAACAATACACACTACTCATCGCACAAACCGCCGAGTGCGACTCACCGGCAAGTCGATCGCTTCATAAGCAGCCTTAAATATAAGACCTTCCATTTAATCCGCATTCAGCTTGATAACCTCAAAGGGACGGGACATATCCGAACCATCCCCGCCAATACTGATTCATGCTGCCATATTTCAGAACGGTACGTAATACCCCGAATACTAGCACAAATAATCGAGGTTGGGAATTGATGATTTTGCTGCGCCGTTCAAACGACTGCGTCATCATTGATGAATGTTACCTCAAAAGAGGCGGCTCGTATACATGGTTTCATGCATCTGAGTCGTCTCTTCTTAACTTCGGTTCCGGGACTGAAAGTCGAGCCTCGTTCCCGTCCTGTCTAACTTAATAATTATAAAATATCGGAAGAAAACCGTCCGCTTCTACATGACCAATATTAAATAATCCGAAATGCGAAGGCACCATCGATTCATGATACCCCTTCGGTCTTTGCCCGTCCATGAATCACTAAACAGCGTTCTTAGATCCTTATAAAAAAAGGCAAAAAAATATGATATATCTTTTATCTATATGAATAATAGACCCTATTCCGGAGCCTGCCTAATTGATATCGTGCATACTGGATATAGTTAAAACGCATAGCTTGTAAAAGAGGATGTTATGACCGGCTTTGAACAAATACGATATTTTCTGGAAAACTGTCTGCTTAACAAGGAGTGTTTTCAATTCTGTTTCCGTGCGTCCTTCGATAAGATCAAATCTGACCAGTGGCACGATTAAATTTCTCCCTTTTATCTGCGTCTCAATAGTGCCACAACATGATCATCACATTACCATTCTGACGGATCTTTTACCGGTTATTTATAAAAAGGAGAACAACGATCAACTGTACTCACGGGTTCCGGACAGATGAATAACGGCATCATCAAGCCTTTTCTCCGACATTTTTTTATTTTAAACGTCCGCAGAAGTCGATTTATTTATCCTCTGCTTCTTCTTCGGCAAGCGCCTGATATACATTAATATCGTGTTCCTTGCAATAAATAGCGTACTCATTCTTCAGCGGTGCCCCGGTAATCAGGGCATCAACGCGATCCAATTCCGCGTAAGTGAGCAATGTATACTTATCGAATTTTGAGTGATCGGCCAAAACGTATAGTACATGAGACTTTTTAACAATCTCTTTCTTGATCGAATACTCAAGTATATCCGTATTCGTTAATCCTCTCGAGATCGACAAACCTGTTGTAGCCATAAATGCTTTATCAATATTAAATTTCTCCAGCACGTCCCAACCATCTAAACCGATAAAAGAATTGGTGTCCCTTTTATAAACATTTCCGACAACAATAATACGAAGATTGGGCAGCTGGGACGCACTGTTGATAACATCCAGATTATTGGTCACAATCGTTGCATTCCGGGTAGAGGGAATAAACTCTACAATGTGACGCGTCGTCGTACCGGAATCGATAAAGACGATATCATTTTCTTCTATAAATTGCGCGGCGCAGCGCGATATCGCTATCTTTTCATTCTGATTGCTCGTATCGCGGTCCGAAAAAGGAATGAGCCCGGGATCTGCAATCGTAACACCGCCGTAGACTTTCTTAATCGTTCCCTTTTTCAGGATTGTATTTATATCTCTCCGGATTGTATTCTTGGAGACGTCAAAATGTTTGCACAATTCATCCAGCGTTACTGTTTCATGCCTGACAACATAATCCTCGATTTCCTGTAACCGTTTTGTTTTCATATAACCACCTATACAATTTAATCTATCTATGGTAAATATATCACTTATTATTTTATTAATCAAAATATATTCATTATATATCCATTTATATTATTAAAACTTTTGAAATGATAATAAAATCATTCATCCTTGTATGCAGGTATTCCCATTTTATTCGACTGAAATGGGAGTCCTCTCCGTCGGCCATAAAACAGACCCTAAGCCCTATGACAGGCCGGATCAAGAACTTCCATTTGAGAACATTGACTCTGAAGTCCGCTTTCCCGCCCATGAGTATCTATCTGTGACATGTTCCGGTATAAAGGAGAGCCCGGGACCGCGACATGCATGAAGCCCGTAAGGATTCAGATGAAAAAGTCGCTGAAAGGCTGGCACTGAAAAATGCCGGAATCAACTGCATGGATAAACTTGCAGCAGAAGTCCTATTTTTTTTATAAAAACCTCGAGGCCCGGGATATATACACTTTATGATATCATCTACAGTCATGCCTCCCACCTTTCACTGCGTGTCGAAAAATGGAAGAGTAAAATTAAGATTTCCCGGATGATTCGATTCATACAAAAAAGCCGCAATGTTGACATTTCTATCCTCTCATCGGCAGCGGACCTGGAAATGAACAAGCGGCTCTTCTTCTTATTTTTTATATGTGATGATTTGATTTTAATTTAACGAAAGAATACCGGCATTTTTTCAGGCTCTATCGTTTTTTTTCAATGGTTCCGAGCGCGGAGAACATATACGGCCGCTGCCGTAATATATGTCCCAAGACGAAGGGAGGGCAGGCCAGTCGAAATAGCTGATCGCGCCACCATCAACAATTCTGATCCGGCAAGTATCACAGTAATTGAAAAAAAACAATCGCTCAATTACTTACGGTTGAGGATCCATTCATGATCCGGATCATTGTGAAACTTCCAAATACGTGTCGGACCGGCCATTACATTTAAATAATACGATGTATAGCCGTCGGGCACGCCGACCGGGTGATAGCCTCTCGGCACTGCTACCACATCGCCGTTTTCAACTGCCATCGTTTCATCGAGGCTGCGGTCATCCGTGTAGACCCGTTGAAAAACAAAGCCCTGTTTCGGATTGATCTCATGGTAATAGCTTTCTTCCAGGAAAGATTCCTGCGGCAGATTGTCCTGATCATGTTTATGCGGCGGATAGCTTGAAAAATTGCCTGGTTCTGTATACACTTCTACGACAAGCAGGCTGTTTGCCGAAGGGTCATTATCGGGAAGAATATTTTGTACAAGACGTTTATTATTATATTTACCGCGCCGCTCAATTGAATTATCTTTGGCTGTAATCAGCCGCGTAGGCAGCTGCTTTTCCGAAGGAGAGTAGCACAGAGCCAGATGGCAATCGCTATCCGCCGTTACGCTGAATGTCTTATCATTTGTAATATACACGCTGTCTGTCGGTATTTTATCAAATACAGATTGCCGTTTGCCGATTCCGAAAAAAGTCCGGCGGCCGTCGTTCACGGTTGCCCGGCCGGTCAGGACAACGATACATACTTCTTTTTTATCCAATTTTTCTTCATACCGGGCGTTTTTCTTTAAATCAAGCAATTTGAATGAAACATATCTGAGCTCGGAGTTTGTCTCATTGACATCCTGAATCAGAGTGACACCCGGCGCCAATTCTTTTGACGAAGGTTTATACTGCAATTTCCCCACAGTTAAGACTCCCTTTTATTTATGATTTTTTCAGCCGTAAATAAAAATGCAAAAATAGTGTACGCGTTTTCATTTAACACCCATTTGACTGCTTACATGCTTACAGGATGATAGAAATGCCATTAATCCTCATCTTAGTGCAGAAATATTATTATATGTTGAATATATCTTGATTATATTTATATCTTATTCTAGCCTATTCAAAATATCAAGAGATTTAAATCAAAAAGCAGATAAATTCATTCGGGGCAAAAACGTCTTTGAAGAGGCGGTTCACCTGATTTTCGGGTTCCCGTCCCACAAAGCACACTTGATACAATCAATAGTTATCAAATATCAATCACAAAATGACCATTAATTGCTTTTTTCTGGTACTATTAATGGGCGGTTGCGTTATAAAGTTATGAATCATTCCATGGATTCCGGAGGCATTCTTAATGATGAAAACGAACACTCGGATGAATATTCTCATAAGCGGTCTTGCTTTAGCCATTTTTATGTCTTCACTTGATACCAGTGTCGTCAACATCGTTTTGCCAACATTGGTGAAAGCGTTTGACAGTACATTTTCAGAAGTTCGAAAGCCCCTGATTCAAAAAGGGGGCTGTACTCCTCCATGCTCGGACTTGGGCGTAATCTCGGACTGACCGTCGGTGCTTCGGTAATGAGTTCGCTGTTCGCCATGCTTGCTTATGCATACACGCCGGCAAAAGAGGCGATGAGCATGCCCCGCCCTTTAATCTTTGCCTATCATCAGATGTTCCTATTGCTCATCGCCATCACGGCTGTATCTTTTTTCATCCTTTGCGCAGGATTTTACAAAAAGCGGGGACGCGATTTCGAGAGCTCAAGAACGGAATAAGATTGCGGACCGCTCCTTGTGTCTAACGCCGGATCATCAAAAGACGGGGCGGATATCTTACTGACACGGCTGCTCCACACTCTGCGCCTATTCGGCTGTCCGGAAAACAGCATGATTCCGCAAGGGGGCATCTTGATCGGATCGCGCGTCTGATCTTAATGGATCAGCCGATCGGCTCAAGGGCCGGCAAGCATGAAAAGTAACGATTTGAGTAAAAAAATTTTAAAAGTGATAAACTGAACTTGAGTTTTCTACTATATTTTGGAGGCGAATTCTATGGCAGGTAAAAATATCGGCGTTCTGGTCGGCAGCCTGAGAAAAGATTCCTACAACAGGCTGGTGGCAAAAACATTAGCCCCTCTTTTCCCAAAAGATTATCACGTTAATTTTATTAAGTTGGACGATCTGTCTTTTTATAATCAGGATTTTGACGATGAAAACCGTGTACCCGAATCCTGGCAGACATTTCGCAAAACGATGCAATCAATCGACGCGGTGCTGTTTGTCACGCCTGAATATAATCGATCCGTTCCTGCCGTTTTAAAAAATGCGCTGGATGTTGGTTCCCGTCCGTACGGACAAAGTGTATGGGATAAAAAACCGGCTGCAATTGTCAGCGTGTCCATCGGCGGAATAAGCGGCTTCGGTGCGAACCATCATCTGCGCCAGTCTTTAACATTCCTCAATATGCCGACACTGCAGCAGCCGGAAGCCTATATCGGCCATGTCGCTTCATTAATTGATGAGAACGGAAAAATTACCAATGAAAACACGCTGAAATTCTTCCAGACAATCGTTGATGCTTTTGTAGAACTGATCAGGAGATATAATTAAGGCTAATCAACGGCTTGTATTATAAAACGGACCCCTGTGCTGTTCAAGGCACGGGGGTCCGTTTCTGTCCGGTTTCAAATAGTAAAGGAAAGTATTACAAAAAATGATCGCACAAAACCAATAATCACCTAATCGCCAGAACATAGCGAAACACACAGAAAATGATACAAAAATCCCCCTGGTCAGAGCTGTGCAGCCGCCAAAAGCAAACGAGGCAACGGAGGGGGGACGCGATTTCAGGAAAACATTAGTGACCTTCTTTAAAAAACAGGATGATGACAAGAATACAGGCAAATAGGATGATTGACCAGTTTACTTTTAATCTTAACAGCGACACAGCAATTGCAGCTGCTCCTATCCCCATTAACCGTGCGATCAATTTGGTTACTGCCGAGCGAGATCTGAACATAGACTTTCTCTCCCGTTTATGAGTCGTATTTGTACGATTGAGCGAGAATTTTCTTACACTGCATCATCACGGGCGTCCTGCAGCGATCTTTTTTCTCTAATCAAAATCAAAAGAAATTTACTGGTCTGATAGCCGAGCGAGCAGGCAAAAAAACCTCCGATACTGCTGATCATCAGATAAGAAAAAGCCAGCAGATAGCTTCCCGCCTGAAATAAATGAAAGGTTTCGAAGGCAAAGGTGGAAAAAGTCGTAAACGAGCCGACAAATCCGGTGCCGATGGCTGATACGACACGTGTCGATAATTGCGGCAGCCAGCTTAAAAAGCGCGTTACAAAAGCCAGCAAAAAACAGCCGAGCAGATTAATCAGCAATGTTGCCAGTGGAAAGGATTGTGAATGGATGAGTAATTCAAGCGAATATCTTGAAAGTGCACCTAGAATGCTAAAAACAACCAGTAAAATATAATACATAAATATCCTCCTCAGGCATGGCCTATTTACTTACAATCAACTGGACAGGTGTTGTAAAAATCGCCCCATTTTTAACCAATTTCCGCAGTCCGGACAATAATTCAGGCAGGTGATCGGCAGGGACAACGGTTTCAACGACAATCGGCGTTTTTTTACTGAATGAAAATATACTTTGTTTACGAATCACCCGGTCTCTGCCATAGCCGACCAATCCTTGAGTGACCGATGTCCAGCAAGCTTTTCTTTCTTGAAAAAAGCTCAGCACTTTTTCATATTCTTCTTTTCTGAACCATGAATTCTCTTCTTTCGTATAAACCTTGACGGTAAAATATTGATGTCCGTCCATGTCCTTTCCTTCCCCCCCCTTTTGTCAGACTCGCCTGATTCTGCCTGATAGGTTTTTATCCGGACGAAACTTTTAAATTTCTCTATCATCTGCCCTTGCGATGATAGATGCCCACTTGTTTCATGCCTGGATCTCCAAAATGTGGATAAATGAAAGCAAAGCGCTGATCAACAGTCGGTTCTGTGTCTGCGCGATCATTTAAAATCATTCTTTTGAGGCGGGGGCGCCCATCCCGGATCCCTCTGCCGAAAAAAATGCGGCAGCCGCTGCATTGATAAGAATTCAGCATCCGGACATTTTCTGATCGCCCGCCGGCAACAATCCTGAGCCGCTTATCATCTCAGGCACCTCCTCAAGTAAAAAAAGCACTTGTTGAATGTCTCAACGAGTGCCGACATACAAACCGATTATTTTTTAAAAGGAAAGGGAGTCATCACGGCGTCCTGCCCCAGTTCTTCCTCAATCCTTAGAAATTGATTATATTTAGCGATCCGTTCGGTCCGGGCCATGGCACCCGTTTTAATCTGCCCGGCTGCCAAGCCAACGGCAAAATCGGCAATGAAGGTATCTTCCGTTTCTCCGGAACGATGTGAGATCATCGTTGTATACCCTGCACGGCGTGCCATATTAATCGTTTCAATGGTTTCTGTCACGGTTCCGATTTGATTCAGTTTGATCAAAATCGAGTTTGCAATTTTCTTTTCGATTCCTTCCTTAAAAATAGCCGGATTCGTAACAAAAATGTCATCGCCGATTAATTGAACGCTCCCCCCCAGACGTTGTGTAAACGCGGGCCAATTTCCCCAGTCGTGTTCAGAGAGCCCGTCTTCAATGGAAACAATAGGATATCGCTGAATCAGATTTGCATAGTAGCCGATCATATCATCGGCACTTAAATGTTTGCCTTCAAAGTGATAGGTCCCATCTTTATAAAATTCGCTCGAGGCCGGGTCAATGGCTATCGCGATATCTTTTCCCGGCGTGTACCCGGCGGTTGTTATCGCTTCAATCAGCGTCTCAATTGCTGCCTCACTGGACTCGAGATGCGGTGCAAAACCGCCCTCATCTCCAACCGAAGTGGCGAGCCCCTTCTTCGCCAATATGCTCTTTAAAGTATGATACGTATCAGCGATGCTCTCAACACCTTCACGGAAATGATTGAAGCCAATCGGCGTGATCAGAAACTCCTGGATATCAATCCCCGAATCTGCGTGCTTGCCGCCGTTAATCACATTGAAAAAAGGACGGGGAAGCTGAATATCGATGCCTCCTAAATAACGGTAAAGCGGAATACCTTCTGATAATGCCGCGGCCCGGCAAACCGCCAGCGAGACGCCAAGCATGGCATTGGCGCCTAGTTTCTTTTTTGTTTTCGTTCCGTCAATCTGCAAAAGCAGCTGATCAATCTTTTTCTGATCAAACGGTGAATGGCCGATTATGGCGTCCTTAATGGTGCCATTTACATTCCCGACCGCCTGAAGAACGCCCTTGCCGCCCAGGCGCTTTCCGCCGTCTCGGAGCTCGACGGCTTCTTTATCGCCCGTTGACGCTCCGGACGGAACACTTGCACGTCCCAGTGTTCCGTCATTCAGGCGAATGTCCACTTCAACCGTTGGATTGCCTCTTGAATCGAAAATTTCCCTTGCCTTAACAGATTCAATTTTTGCAGTCATCACAATATCCTCCTTGAAAATAAAATAAAACGTCTACCTTAATCCTTCCCGGGAAGAACTTAAGGTAGACGTTATTAGCTGTTAGTATGAACAACACTTCACGGCGAACGCCATCGCCTCTTTATTTATGACGTCATTGTATCACAACGGCTGGAGAAAGCAAGTGCAATTAAATGAGACACTTCCGCACTGTATCTCTTCTCCCTCTTCATGCCCTGCGTCCCGGTGAGAAAGTTCCAGGCCTGGGAGCGGATACTGTCAGCTTCCCGCCTGTGCTGCGCTTATAGCAACTGTTCCATGATGTTAGCGCATGTTGCCTGCCCGCGGATATGTTGACTTCTGCCCAATGGGTCCGTGCATTCCTTTCTGCCTCCGGGGACTCCCCAAAAAACAAATTCTTAAAAATAAAAATGAGTATCCTCTCAACTCATGCATCCAGTCAAGCTGCGGCGTGGAAGCGCCGTCTATTCCTCTGAAAAGCGATCGGTTTGTACAAGCGGCGGTCTATGGCACTCTGAATTTTCATGCGAACAGCGATTCTTTCTTTTTTCGGGGCGATAAACTCATGACGGGGCGATACTCCGCCAGAATAGGGCGAATGGCGACCATTTTAGGGCGATTGTCCGCTGCTTTAGGGCGATTCTTTCTTTTTTCGGGGCGACAAACTCTTGACGGGGCGATACTCCGCCAGAATAGGGTGAATGGCGACCATTTTAGGGCGATTGTCCGCTGCTTTAGGGCGATTCTTTCTTTTTTCGGGGCGATAAACTCCTGACGGGGCGATACTCCGCCAGAATAGGGCGAATGGCGACCATTTTAGGGCGATTGTCCGCTGCTTTAGGGCGATTC